>NZ_JAODMK010000045.1 GCF_025465545.1 Naasia sp.
GGAGGGCAAGACGGCCGACGCGCCCGTCTTCCCCGGAAGGCGGTCCGGATCCTGGCTGCGGAACCGGGCGTTCCGGCGCGGCTACCTGACCGCCGCTGCTACTGCGATCGGAGCCGACGGGCTTACCCCGCACGAGCTCCGGCACACCGCGGCCTCGCTTGCGATCAGCGCCGGCGCGAACGTCAAGGCGGTCCAGCGCATGCTTGGGCACGCCTCGGCTGCAGTCACTCTCGACGTGTACTCGGACCTGTTCGATTCGGACCTCGACGCCGTTTCCGCGGCACTAGACGCGGCGATCGCAACTGCGGTTGTGTCCAAACCGCGTCCACTGCTTGCCCTGGTCGACTGACTCAGCTGCACGGGCTGCGGGCCTGACCTGGCCTTTTACGTGGTGCCCCCAGCAAGATTCGAACTTGCGCCCCTGCCTCCGGAGGGCAGTGCTCTATCCCCTGAGCTATGGGGGCAAAGGGAACCGATCCAGACTAGCAGGAGGCCGAAGGGGCACCCGCCGCCCGGTCCGCCGGTCGATGTCGCGGTCGCCGCGGCCGATCGCGAGGCGGGCGAGTTGCGCGCCGATCTGGGCCCGCGCCGATGAGACCGATGGTGGGTACTCCGGAGACCGTCATGGCGCCGCCAACCGGCGTGCCGGGGCGCCATTCCCCGTGCGAGGATTCCGGCATGAAGCGCAGCGTGTCGGCCTCCCTGGAGCTGGGAGTCGACCGCTCCGCCACCCTCGTCCTCTCGGTCGCCGTCGCCCGCCTGCCCGGACTCGAGGTGTCGGAGGAGCTGACCATCCTCGGCCCCGACGGCCGGGTCGAGCCTGCCGAAGTCGCCGACCTGCACGGCACCCGGCTGCACCGCTTCGAATCGGGTCCCGGACGGGTCAGCATCCGCTACGAGGCGGAGGTCTCGGGGCGCGCCGAGCCTGCGCCCGTCGATGACCTGGACCTCATCACCTACCTGAGACCGAGCCGCTACGCCGAGTCGGACTCGCTGCTGCCCACCGCCCAGTCGGAGTTCGGCGGGCTCGAGGGGCGCCAGCTCCTCGCCTCGGTGAGCAGCTGGGTCGGCTCTCATCTCAGCTACGTCCCGGGCTCGAGCGCCCCCACCGACGGCGCGACCCAGACCCTCCTGGACCGCAGGGGAGTCTGCCGCGACTACGCGCATCTCTGCGTCGCGCTGCTCCGCGCGCTGGACGTGCCGGCGCGGCTCGTCTCGGTGTATGCCCCGGGGCTCTTCCCGATGGACTTCCACGCCGTCTGCGAGGCCTTCGTCGACGGCGCGTGGCACGTCGTCGACGCGACCACCCTCGCACCGCGCCAGTCCCTGGTGCGGATCGGGACGGGCAGGGACGCGGCGGACACGGCGTTCCTCAACACCCACCGCGGCAACGTGGTGCTCGAGCGACTCTCGGTGCTCGCGATCGTGGACGAGCTGCCCCGCGACGACGTCACGTCGTTCGTGACGCTCGGCTGACCCTCTCCTACTGCAGGGCCGCCTTCACCGCGCTGATCAGCGGTGCGGCGTCCCCCGGCTCGTAGAAGGTCGGTGAGTCGGCGACGATCCAGTAGTCGCCCTCGAACACGTTGGCGATGCCGGTCGTGCCGGACTTCTCGAAGTAGTCGACGCCGCCGTAGGTGGGCACGGAGTGGCTGGTCAGCACCAGCCGGTTCTGCAGCGCCTCGATGTCGTCGGGGACCAGGTGGGCGACCGCGATCTCGATGGTCTGGCCGGTGGCGGGATCGATCCAGCCGCAGGTGACGCCCTCGAGCGTCGCGATCACCTCCGCGTCGCTGCCGGGAGAGGGTGCATAGCCCGGGTCGGCCGCGAAGTCCGGGTGAACGGCGGAGAGCTCCTCGGCCGTCACCAGCTCGTCGCAGGACTGCTCGACCGGGATCCCGACGGGTGGGGCGGGCGTCGGGACGGCGGGCGTCGGCTCGGCGGGGGTGGTCGGCTCCGGGGCCGGCTCGGCCGAGGAAGCCGGCTCCTCGGGCACGGGCTGCACCGGATTCGACGTGCAGGCGGCCAGCGACAGCATGCCGAGCAGTGCCAGCACCCCCGCGATGGACCGTCTCGTCACCGGATCTCCCCCTCCGCCGCCGGAGTCCGCTGAGAAAGGCAGGGACGAGCCGCGGGCAGGGTCGCAGAGTACCAACCGCGGGGAGAGTGGCCGGGATCGCGCCAGGCGAGTCCCGGCTAGGCTTGATCGCCGTGACTCCCGCCGATCTCGCCGACACCGTCGCGCGGCTCGTGACGGAGGCGGCCTCTCGGCGCGGCCTCGACGACATCCGCCCGACCGCCTCCGACGTGGCCCTGGAGCGCCCCCGCAACCGCGAGCACGGCGACTGGGCGAGCAACGTGGCGATGCGCTTCGGCAAGCGGTTCGGCACCACTCCCCGGGAACTCGCCGCCGAGCTCGCCGACGGCATCGCCGCTCTGGACGGCGTCCGCCGGGTCGACATCGCCGGGCCGGGCTTCCTCAACATCACGCTCGACACGGCGGCCGCCGCCGCCCTGGTGCGCGACATCGTGATCGGCGAGGGCAGCTTCGGCCGTGGCAACGCCCTCGAGGGCGTGAAGATGAACCTCGAGTTCGTCTCGGCCAACCCGACAGGACCGATCCACCTGGGCGGCACCCGCTGGGCCGCGGTCGGCGACAGCCTCGCACGCATCCTGCAGGCGCAGGGCGCCGAGGTCACCCGCGAGTACTACTTCAACGACCACGGCGCCCAGATCGACCGCTTCAGCCGCAGTCTCCTGGCGAGCTTCCTCGGCGAGCCGACCCCCGAGGACGGCTACGCCGGCGGCTACATCGCCGATATCGCCGCCCGCGTCGTCGCCGCTCATCCCGGCGACCTCACCGCCCTGCCCCGCGCCGAGGCGCAGGAGGTCTTCCGGGCGGTGGGAGTCGAGCTGATGTTCGGCGACATCCGGGGCCAGCTGCACGACTTCGGCGTCGACTTCGACGTGTACTTCCACGAGAACTCGCTGCACGAGACCGGAGCCGTCGAGCACGCGATCGCGCGGCTGCGGGAGCTCGGCCACATCTACGAGTCGGAGGGCGCGGTGTGGCTGCGCACCACCGAGTTCGGCGACGACCGGGACCGGGTGGTCATCAAGAGCGACGGGGAGGCCGCCTACATCGCGGGCGACCTCGCCTACTACCTCAACAAGAGGGAGCGCGGCTTCGAGCGCAACCTGATCATGCTGGGCGCGGATCACCACGGCTACATCGGCCGCCTGATGGCCGCCGTCGCCGCCTTCGGCGACACCCCCTGGGTGAACCTCGAGATCCTCATCGGGCAGATGGTGAACCTCGTCAAGGACGGTTCGCCGGTCCGGATGAGCAAGCGCGCCGGCACCGTGGTGACCATGGAGGACCTCGTCGAGGCGGTGGGCGTCGATGCCGCCCGGTACGCCCTGGTCCGGTCGTCCGCCGACTCCCAGCTCGACGTCGACCTGGACCTGCTCACCAAGCACAGCAACGACAACCCCGTCTTCTACGTTCAGTACGCCCACGCCCGCACCTGCGCGGTCGACCGCAACGCGGCCGCGTCGGGCGTCACCCGGGACCTGGACGGAGCCGAGGCCTTCTCGGGCGAGCTGCTCGGCCACGAGAGCGAGACGGCGCTGCTCGGCGCCCTCCAGGAGTTCCCGCGCATCCTCGCCCAGGCGTCGGAGCTGCGCGAGCCGCACCGGGTCGCCCGCTACCTCGAGGAACTCGCGGGCACGTATCACCGCTGGTACGACAGCTGCCGCGTGATCCCGATCGGCGACGCGCCGATCGAGCCGGTGCACCGCACCCGCCTGTGGCTGAACGACGCGACCGGCCAGGTGCTCCGCTCGGGCCTCGGGCTGCTCGGGGTCTCCGCCCCGGAGCGGATGTAGCCCCAGTGATCGACGCCCCAGGGAGGCCGAGGAGGCGCTTCCGTCGCCTCTGGATCGTCCTCCTCGTGGTCCTTGCAGTGCTGGCGGCGCTCGCGGTGGCGATCGACCTCGCCTCACGCCCCTTCGCCGAGCAGTATGTGGAGGATCGCATCGAGTCGAGCCTCCCCGAGGGCGTTCAGGGGAACGTGGACGTGCAGATCGGCGGCCTCTCGGTGATCGCCCAGTACCTGAGCGGCCGGTTCGACGAGGTCGACCTCGCCAGCACGGCCCTCACCGTCGGCGGCATCCCCCTGCAGGCGGACGTGCATCTCGAGGGTGTCCCGGTCGACCAGACCCGGCCCATCCGCTCGGTGAGCGGAAAGGTCCTGCTCGACGAGGAGGACCTCGACGCGCTGATCGCCGCTCAGGGGAACCCCGGGCACGTCCGGCTCACGGGCGGCAACGTCGAGTACACCGGCACCACACAGATCCTCGGCCTCGTCGATGTGGACTACCTGGTCATCACCCGCCCGGAGCTCAGCGGCGGGCGCCTCGAGCTCAGCCCGCTGAAGGCCCGGCTCGGCAACGGCGCCATCGACATCGACATCACGGCGCTCCTGCCGGTCGTCGCGCCGGGCGGACTCTCGATCTGCCTCGCCGAGAACCTGCCGGACACTCTCGCCGTCGACTCCCTCGTGGTCGGCAACGGCGCCGTCGCCGCCCGGTTCTCCGGGCGCAGCGTGCTCGTCACCGAGGAGGGCCTCGCGCGCCGCGGTGCCTGCTCCTGACCCGGCGCCCGGCGCGCGTCCCGGGGCTCCCCGCGCATTCGATAGGCTTCCCGGCGTATTTCGACGGCTTCAGGGACCAATCCGGGTTCGCTCGCCCCAGCAGATCTCCTGGGAGTTTCCGTGACCGCCAGCGGCACCACGTCCGCGAACCCGCTCGCCCCTGCCTGGCTCTCGCCGCCAGAGGACGCGAACGCGCTCGACCCCGCCATCTGGCCCGCCGGAGCCGAGCGCTCGAACGGGGAACTGGTGCTCGGCGGCGTCACCGCCGGCGCCCTCGCCGCCCAGTACGGCACGCCCCTCTACGTCGTCGATGAGGAGGACGCGCGGCGCCGCGCCCGCGGCATCCTGCGCGACTTCGGCCAGGCGTTCGGCGCGGTCGGCTCGAGCGTGAAGGTCTACTACGCGGGCAAGGCGTTCCTCTCGGTCGGCGTGGTGCGCTGGATGCAGGAGGAGGGCCTGCACCTCGACGTCTGCAGCGGGGGAGAGCTGGCCGTGGCGCTCGCCGCCGGGTTCGACCCGGCACGGATCGGCTACCACGGCAACAACAAGTCGCTGGCCGAGATCGAGACCGCGGTCGAGGCCGGAGTCGGGGCTCTCGTGCTCGACAGCCGCTGGGAGCTCGAGCGCGTGGCCGCCGCCGCCGCCGCCCGCGGGGTCCGGCAGAGGGTGCGGGTGCGCACCAACAGCGGCGTGCACGCCTCCACCCACGAGTATCTGGCGACCGCGCGCGAGGACCAGAAGTTCGGGATCGCCCTGCCCGACATCGCCGAGACGGTCGCGGCAGTCCGGGCGAAGCCGTCGCTGGAGCTCCTCGGCCTGCACTCCCACATCGGCTCGCAGATCTTCGACACCGGCGGCTTCGGCGAGGCGGCCCGCCGGCTGCTCGCCCTGCAGAAGGAGCTGCTCCAGGGCGGCCCGATCCCGGAACTCAACCTCGGCGGCGGCTTCGGCATCGCCTACACCAGCGCTGACGACCCGACGCCCCTCGCAGAGATCGCGGCGCAGATGGCCGAGATCGTCTCCACCGAGTGCGCGCGACTCGGCATCCCCGTCCCGGTCGTCGCGATCGAGCCGGGCCGGGCGATCATCGGGCCGGCCGGCGTGACCCTCTACGAGGTCGGCACCATCAAGGACGTCCGTGTCGAGGCCGGCGAGGGAGCAGCCGTCCGGCGGTACGTCAGCGTGGACGGGGGAATGAGCGACAACCCTCGCCCGGAGCTCTACGGGGCCGAGTACGCGGCCCGCATCGCCTCCCGGGTCTCCCCGGCCGCGCCGGTGCTCGTGCGGGTCGCAGGCAAGCACTGCGAGAGCGGCGACATCGTGGTGAACTCCGACTACCTGCCCGGCGACATCGCCCCCGGCGACCTGCTCGCCGTTCCGGCGACCGGGGCCTACTGCTGGTCGCTCTCGAGCAACTACAACCATGTCGGACGGCCGGCCGTGGTCGCCGTGCGGAACGGCGCCGCCCGGATCCTCGTGCACGGCGAGACGATCGCCGACCTGCTGCGCCGCGACGCCGAGGCGCCCGACCCCACATCCGTTCCCCTCTCGGAGGCCCGGTCATGATCGAGTACCGCACTCTCCGCATCGCCCTGCTCGGCGCAGGCAGCGTCGGCAGCCAGGTGGCCGCCCTCCTCCTCGAGCACGGTGACGAGCTGGCGGCCCGGGCCGGAGCCCGCCTCACCCTCACCGGCATCGCCGTGCGCGACCTCGACGCCCCCCGGGACACCGCCCTGCCCCCCGAGCTGCTCACCACCGACGCGCGGGAACTCATCCTCGGCGCCGACATCGTGATCGAGCTGATGGGGGGACTGGAGCCGGCGCGCGAGTACGTGCTGCTCGCGCTCGGCTCCGGCGCGGACGTCATCACCGGAAACAAGGCGCTCCTCGCCACCCACGGCCCCGAGCTGTTCGAGCTGGCCGAGCAGGTGGGCGCGCAGCTCTACTACGAGGCCGCGGTGGGCGGCGCGATCCCCATCATCCGCCCGCTCCGCGACAGCCTCGCCGGTGACCGCGTCAAGCGCATCCTCGGCATCGTCAACGGCACCACCAACTTCGTGCTCGATCGGATGGACTCGGCGGGGGAGGACTTCGCCACCGCGCTGGCCACCGCCACCGCGCTCGGCTATGCGGAGGCCGACCCGTCGGGCGACATCGACGGCTACGACGCCGCGCAGAAGGCCGCGATCCTCGCCAGCCTCGCCTTCCACACCCGGGTGCCCGTCGAGGCCGTGCACCGGGAGGGGATCAGCGGGATCACTGCGGAAGACGTCGAGGGCGCCCGCAAGGCGGGCTACGTGGTGAAGCTGCTCGCGATCTGCGAACGGCTCACCGACCCAGCGACCGGCACGGACGGCGTGAGCGCGCGGGTGTACCCGGCCCTCGTCCCCCGGGAGCATCCGCTCGCCGCGGTGCGCGGCGCCAACAACGCCGTGTTCGTGGAGGCCGAGGCCGCGGGCAGCCTCATGTTCTACGGTGCCGGGGCCGGCGGCATCGAGACCGCATCCGCCGTGCTCGGGGACCTCGTGTCGGCCGCACGGCGGCACGTCGCCGGCGGCCCGGGCGTCGCCGAGTCCACCTCCGGCGGGCTCCCGGTGCTCGGCATCGGCCAGGTCACCACTCAGTACCGGGTCACCCTGACCGTGCTCGACAAGCCAGGCGTGCTGGCCGGCATCGCGAGCGCCTTCAGTGAGCACGGCGTCAGCGTCGAGGCCGTCGAGCAGTCGATCGGCACGGCCGGCGGTGCCGCCGACGAGGGCACCGCTAGCCTGGTGATCGGCACGCACCGCGCCCCCGAGGCAGCGCTGGCGGCCACCGTCGCCGCTCTGAGCGACACCGAGGCCGTCGTGGCCGTGAGATCCGTCCTCCGAATCGAAGGGGAGTGAGCGTGGCCCATCAGTGGCGCGGCGTCATCCGTGAATACGCAGACCGGCTCGATGTCAGCGAGGCGACTCCGATCGTGACGCTCGGCGAGGGCGGCACGCCGCTGCTCCCCGCGGCCGCCCTCTCCCGGCGCACCGGCGCCGAGGTCTGGGTGAAGTACGAGGGGATGAACCCCACGGGCTCGTTCAAGGACCGCGGCATGACGATGGCCATCTCGAAGGCTCTCGAGCACGGCGCGAAGGCCGTCATCTGCGCTTCGACCGGCAACACGTCCGCTTCTGCCGCGGCCTACGCCACGCATGCCGGCATCACCGCCGCGGTGCTGGTGCCCGAGGGCAAGATCGCGATGGGCAAGCTCAGCCAGGCCATCGCGCACAACGCGGAACTCCTGCAGGTGCAGGGCAACTTCGACGACTGCCTGGACCTGGCCCGTGAGCTGGCCGCCCACTACCCGGTGCACCTCGTCAACTCGGTCAACCCGGACCGCATCGAGGGGCAGAAGACCGCCGCCTTCGAGGTCGTCGAGACGCTCGGCGACGCTCCCGACTTCCACTTCATCCCGGTGGGCAACGCGGGCAACTACACCGCGTACCACCGCGGCTACCGGGAAGAGCTGGACCGGGGCGCGACCACCACGCTGCCGCGGATGTTCGGCTTCCAGGCCGCCGGCAGCGCCCCCATCGTGCTCGGCAAGCCCGTGCGCAATCCGGAGACCATCGCGAGCGCGATCCGCATCGGCAATCCCGCCTCGTGGGAGCTCGCCCTCGCCGCCCGCGACGACAGCGACGGCTACTTCGGCGCCATCGACGACGCCAAGATCCTCGAGGCGCACCGCATCCTCTCCGCCGAGGTCGGCATCTTCGTTGAGCCCGCCTCGGCGATCAGCGTCGCAGGCCTCCTCGAGCGGGCCGAGGCCGGAGAGATCCCCGCCGGCGCGAAGGTCGTCCTCACGGTGACCGGGCATGGCCTCAAGGACCCGCAGTGGGCGCTGCGCACGGCCGACGGCTCCGACATCACGCCCACGGTCGTCCCTGTCGACGCGGCTCAGATCGCCGACCTCCTCGGGCTGACCGCCGACGGCGGCGCGGCGGGAAACGCGTGAGCGGGCTCACCGGCCGGTCCGTCACGGTCCGGGTGCCGGCCACGAGCGCCAACCTCGGCCCGGGCTTCGACACCCTGGGCCTCGCGCTCTCCCTCTACGACGAGCTCACCGTGACCGCGGTGGACACGCCGGGCGCCGTCGTCGAGGTCCACGGGGTGGGGGAGGGGGAGGTTCCCACCGACGAGACCAACCTCGTGGTGCGCGCGATCGCCCACACCTTCGCCGCCGCCGGGCAGGAGCTGCCCGGCCTCCGCCTCGTTGCCCGCAACTCCATCCCGCACGGGCGCGGCATGGGCTCGTCCGGCGCGGCAATCGTGTCCGGCGTGATGGCGGCGAAGGGCCTGCTCGAGGGCGTCGTCGAGTTCGACTCCGACCGGCTGCTCGCCCTGGCCACCGAGCTCGAGGGGCACCCCGACAACGTCGCCCCCGCACTGTTCGGCGGTCTCACCATCGCCTGGGTCACCGAGAACGGTCCGCAGCACAAGAAGCTCATCGTGCATCGGGGCGTCGCCCCACTCGTGTTCGTGCCCGAGCACACCATGTCGACTGCTCTCGCCCGCAGCCTGCAGCCGGAGTCCGTGCCGCACCAGGACGCCATCTTCAACGTCTCCCGGTCGGCGCTCCTCGTGGCCGCGCTCGTGCAGAGCCCGGAGCTGCTGCTCGCGGCCACCGAGGACCGGCTGCACCAGAGCTACCGAGCTGCGGCGATGCCGGAGACCAACCGGCTGGTGCTGCTGCTCCGCGAACACGGCTACGCCGCCGTCGTCTCGGGGGCGGGCCCATCGATCCTGGTGCTTGGCAGCGACCCCTCCCAGCGGCTCGCCGCGGCCGAGCTGGTGGCGGCCTCGTCAGACACCCCGT
Source organism: Naasia sp. (assembly GCF_025465545.1). Taxonomy (GTDB): domain Bacteria; phylum Actinomycetota; class Actinomycetes; order Actinomycetales; family Microbacteriaceae; genus Naasia. Next base: position 9,502 of record NZ_JAODMK010000045.1, read on the forward strand.
GGCAGGCGCTCATGCTGGCCGTCGACTTCAAAGGTGCTACTGTTGTGCCGAATCCGATGGAATCGTCGCGGTCTTAGCGACGTCCGGCCCCGTGCTCGTGCAGGTGGCCGCAACATCGGCAAATGTTCAGAACCCCTGGTTCCCCGGTCGCACGCGATCGGCACGACCGGTGCGGTAACCCAGATCTTGGGGACAAGGAAACCTTTTTCGTGACTGATGCCGACATCAGCGCCGCGCGTGCGGCCTCACTGACGGCCCTCCGCCTTGCCGAACTGCAGGCGATCGCCGGTGCGCTCGGCATCAGGAACGCAGCCCGACTCCGAAAGGGAGAACTCGTGGACGCAATCTCCGACGCGCAGACCGACTCAAGCACCGAGGTGCTCGACTCCGACACTGCGCAGAACACCCCCGCCGACGCCGGCCAGGACGCCCCGGCCCAGGACGCGGCAGAGCAGCCGGCCGAGGCCTCACAGCCGGCCGAGCCCGAGCAGCCCGCCGAGCCCGAGCAGCCCGCCGAAAGCGCTCAGGCCGCCGAACCCGAGCAGGCATCGCAGCCCGCCGAGGCCGAGGAGGTCCCGGTGACCGAGGCCCCGGTCGGGGCCGAGCAGACCGCCGCGCCGGTTGCGGACGCCGAGCCCGCCGAGGATGCCCCCGCCCGGACCGCCGCCGAGGCGGCTCCGGCAGCTGAGGCTCCCGCCGACGACGCATCGACCGAGCCCGCCGCCGCTGAGGTCACCCCCGAGACTCCTGCGGCCGAGATCCCCGACGCAGTCATCGAGGCGCCGGTGGCACCCGAGCGCAAGCGCCGTCCGTCGCGCCGGGTGACCGCCGCCGATCCCTCCGCGCTTCTCGTGCCGGTTCCCGAGGACGCTCCGGCCGCCGCGCCGAAGAGCGCCGCAGACCACGTCAACCACGGCGAGACCGGCATCACCGAGGATCTCGAGGGGAGCAGCGTCGAGACCGACGAGGCACCCGAGGAGGGCCAGCACGACGGCACCCACCCGGAGGCGCAGGACGAGTCCGTCGCCGCCGAGGGCGAGCCCCGTCAGGGACGCCGTGGCCGCGGCCGCGATCGCAACCGTCAGCAGGGCGATCGCCAGCAGGGCGAGCGCGGCCAGCAGAACGACCGCGCCACCCAGGGCGACGCCGCCCAGGAGGGCGAGCGCTCTCAGGGTGACCGTCAGCAGGGCGACCGCCGCCAGAACGCACAGGGGGACCGTCAGCAGCAGGGCGAGCGCCAGCAGGGCGAGCGCCAGCAGCAGGGCGATCGCCAGCAGGGTGACCGCCAGCAGCAGGGTGACCGTCAGCAGCAGGCCGCCGCCCAGCAGGGTGACCGTCAGGCTCAGGACGCCGAGCGCGGCGGTCGCAGCCGCTACCGCGACCGCAAGCGCCGCGGCCCGGTCGGAGACGACTTCGAGCCCGAGATCAGCGAGGACGACGTCCTCATCCCGGTCGCCGGCATCCTCGATGTGCTCGACAACTACGCGTTCGTGCGCACCACCGGCTACCTGCCCGGCGCGAGCGACGTCTACGTCTCGCTCGGCCAGGTCAAGAAGTACAACCTGCGCAAGGGCGACGCCGTGGTCGGCGCGATCCGGCAGCCGCACGACGGCGAGGCAGGCCGACAGAAGTACAACGCCATCGTCAAGATCGACTCCATCAACGGCCTCCCCGTCGAGGAGGCGGCCGGTCGCGTCGAGTTCAGCAAGCTGACGCCGCTCTACCCGCAGGAGCGCCTGCGCCTCGAGACGGACTCGGCCAAGCTGTCGACCCGGATCATCGATCTGGTGGCTCCCATCGGCAAGGGCCAGCGCGGTCTCATCGTCTCGCCGCCCAAGGCCGGCAAGACGCTGATCCTGCAGGCCATCGCCGGCGCCATCGCCAAGAACAACCCCGAGGTCCACCTCATGGTCGTGCTCGTCGACGAGCGTCCCGAAGAGGTCACCGACATGCAGCGCACGGTGAAGGGCGAGGTCATCGCCTCGACCTTCGACCGTCCCGCCGAGGACCACACGACGGTCGCCGAGCTCGCCATCGAGCGCGCGAAGCGCCTCGTGGAGCTGGGCTACGACGTGGTCGTGCTGCTCGACTCGATCACCCGCCTCGGCCGCGCCTACAACATCACGGCGCCGGCCTCCGGCCGCATCCTCTCCGGCGGCGTCGACTCGGCCGCTCTCTACCCGCCCAAGCGCTTCTTCGGCGCCGCGCGGAACATCGAGAACGGCGGATCCCTGACGATCCTCGCGACGGCACTCGTCGAGACCGGCTCCAAGATGGACGAGGTCATCTTCGAGGAGTTCAAGGGCACCGGCAACATGGAGCTGCGCCTCTCGCGCGGCCTCGCCGACAAGCGCATCTTCCCCGCCGTCGACGTCAGCGCCTCCGGCACCCGCCGCGAGGAGATGCTGCTCGGCACCGACGAGGTCAAGGTCACCTGGAAGCTCCGCCGCGCCCTCGCCGGCCTCGGCGAGCAGCAGGCCCTCGAGATCGTGCTCGGCAAGCTCAAGGAGACGCAGTCGAACGTCGAGTTCCTCATGCAGATCCAGAAGTCGCTGCCCGCCACGAACGGCAACGGCCACCGCAGCGAGGACTAGGCCGTGTTCGAGTCGGTGGCGACGCTGCTGGCCGAGCATGAGGATCTGCAGCAGCAGCTCTCGGACCCGGCCCTGCATGCGGACGCGGCGCGATCCAAGCGGGTCAACCGGCGCTACGCCGAGCTGAGCCGGATCGTCGCCGCGCACAGCGAGTGGCAGGATCTGGAGAGCGACCTCGAGGCCGCTCGTGAGCTCGGCAGCGAGGACGAGTCCTTCGCAGCAGAGGTGCCCGTCCTGGAGGCGAAGGCGGCGACCGCCGCCGAGCGGCTCCGCCGGCTGCTGATCCCGCGCGACCCGGACGACGGGCGCGACGTGATCATGGAGATCAAGGCGGGCGAGGGCGGCGAGGAGTCCGCCCTGTTCGCGGCCGACCTCCTGCGGATGTACCTGCACTACGCCGAGGCGAAGCGCTGGAAGACGGAGCTGCTCGACCGCACCGAGAGCGACCTCGGCGGCTACAAGGACGTGCAGCTCGCGATCAAGGGCAGCTCGTCCGATCCGGCGCAGGGCGTGTGGGCGCACCTCAAGTACGAGGGCGGCGTGCACCGCGTCCAGCGGGTGCCGGCGACCGAGTCCCAGGGACGCATCCACACCTCCGCGGCCGGCGTGCTCGTCTTCCCCGAGGTGGACGCTCCGGAGGAGGTCGGGATCAACCCCAACGACCTCAAGATCGACGTGTTCCGCTCCTCCGGTCCCGGCGGGCAGTCCGTCAACACCACCGACTCGGCGGTGCGCATCACGCACCTCCCCACCGGCATCGTCGTCTCCATGCAGAACGAGAAGAGCCAGCTGCAGAACCGCGAGGCCGCGATGCGGGTGCTCCGGGCGCGCATCCTCGCGGTCCAGCAGGAAGCGATCGACGCCGAGGCGAGCGCGGCGAGGCGCAGCCAGATCCGCACGGTGGACCGGTCGGAGCGCATCCGCACCTACAACTATCCCGAGAACCGGATCGCCGACCATCGCACCGGCTACAAGGCGTACAACCTCGACCAGGTGATGGACGGCGCGCTCGAGCCGATCGTGCAGTCCGCCATCGCGGCCGACGAGGAGGCGCGGCTCCGCTCCCTCGGCGACGATGCCTGACCCCGCTGACCTGCCCAGTTCTGCCGCAACTCGGCCCCCAGTCGCGGCAGAAGTCGGCAGCTCGGTGGGCGTTCTCCGCCGGCATGCGGTCGAGCTGCTCACTCGCGCACGGGTGCCCTCGGCGGAGGTCGATGCGGAGCTCCTGATCGGGCACGTGCTGGGCCTCTCCCGCGGCGCCGTCCAGGCCCGTGCCCTCACCGGCGCGGCGGTGTCGCAGGAGGCGGCGGAGGCGATCATGCGGCTGATCGATCGCCGCGCCGCTCGAGAGCCGCTGCAGCACCTGACCGGTCGCGCAGCGTTCCGCACCCTCGAGCTCTCGGTCGGGCCCGGCGTCTTCGTGCCGCGTCCCGAGACCGAGTCGGTCGCGCAGGTGGCCATCGAGGCGCTCCGTGCCGATCCGGCGGCTGAGCCCATCGCGGTCGACCTGGGCATGGGCAGCGGCGCCCTCGCCCTCGCCCTCGCCGCCGAGGTGCCCCACTCGCGAGTCGTCGGCGTCGAGAACTCACCGCAGGCGTTCGTCTGGGCGACCCGGAACTTGCGGGAGACCGGCCTCGGAAACGTCCGGATGGTGTTCGCCGACCTCGCGGGTGCGCTGCCCGAGCTCGAGGGCACCGTCGCCGTCGTCGTCTCCAATCCGCCCTACATCCCGATCGGCGCGATCCCTCGCGACCCGGAGGTGCGGCTGCACGACCCGGAGGCGGCGCTCTACGGCGGCGCGGACGGGCTCGACGTCGTGCGCAGCGTGTCTGTCACGGGGCTCCGCCTCGTGCACCCGGACGGCGTGCTCGTGCTCGAACACGGCGAGGCGCAGGGCGAAGAGATCAGAGAGCTCCTCCGTGCGGACGGCTGGCATGACGCCGCGACTCTGCCGGACCTCACCGGTCGGCCCCGCACCACCACCGCCCGCCGCTGATTCCTTGCGACCTCGTGCGGGCAGCCGCTACTGTTCGCTTACGCTCCGGCCGAACCCCTCAGCGCAGCCCTCGCCGTTCCCCGCGTGCCTGTCCCGAAGGGCATTCCATGCCTCGTCGCATCGCTTTCTCCGTCCTCTCGATCCTCGTCGTGGCCGGGCTCTGCGCCTGCACCTCCGGCCCCGTAGCCGAGGTGAGTGCGCGGGACGCCGTGGTCACCCTCGCGTCCGGTGACAACAAGCCCGCGGTCCTCGAGAAGAAGGGGTCCGCGCAGAAGGGCGATGTCGTCGAGACGGACGCGAAGGGCCAGGCGCAGGTCGTCTTCGCGGACGGTTCCCTCGCCCGGCTGGGTGCGTCCACCAAGCTGACGGTGACGGAGCTGTCCACGGCGGAGCTGCAGCGCTCTGCCATGACGCTCGACGTCGGCGAGACCTGGCATCGGGTGCAGAAGCTGGTGGCCGAGGACCCGCTCTACGCGGTGAAGACCCCGGTCGGGGTCGCCTCGGTGAAGGGCACGGCCTTCGGCGTGACGTGCACGCCGGAGAAGGTCTGCACGATCACGGTCGTCGAGGGGGTCGTGGAGTTCACGACGAAGGACGGCACGGTGGTCACCATCGAGCCGTTCCAGCGCCTGGTGGTGCCGGCGGCGGACGGCGGCACTCCCGCGGCGACCGCGCTGCCGATCGATGCGATGCTCACCGACCCGTGGCTGAGCGCGAACATCGACGAGGACAGCGTTCCGCTGGACGCGCCCAGCTCCTCGGCGAGCCTCGCGGGGGACTGGAAGCTCGAAGTGACGGTGGTGTCCACCGACGGCAGGCAGGGCTACGCCGTCGGGGATGTGGAGAAGCGGGATTGGAACCTGGCGCCCACCGAGTGCGACGGGGCCACCTGCACCACCACGATGACCTCGAGCTCGGGAAACAGCTGGCCCCTGACCTACGACGGGGAGGACCTCGTCTTCTCGGACACGAGCACGGTGTCCTGCGTGAACCTCGACAACCCCGAGGAGATCCGCGACCCCGACGGCTTCGACGACACGTTCACCTGGCGCCTCAAGGTGACTGAGACCAAGGTGATCGACGGCGTCCCGACCGCCACCAAGATCGAGGGCGAGGAGTCGGAGCACCTCAAGCTGCGTGCGGATGTCGACCCGATCTGCGACGCGGCATACACGACGGCGGACACCACCTGGTCCGTGTCCCTGGTCCGCGCCTGATCCTTCCTCTCGGGCCCGTCCGCAGCGGCGGTCCATGCGTAGCGTCCCGCTCCTGCTCCTCTCCGTCCTCGTGGGGACCGTGCTCTCGGTCTGCACCTCCGGCCCGAGGGCGAGACCTGGCACCGGGCGGCAGAAGCTGGTGGCGGGAGATTCGCTCTACGCGGTGACGACGCCGGTGGGGGCCGGCCCGGCGCCGCCCGGCCAGCGGGCGCCGAAGGCCCGGACGGCCGACTGAAGCGCGTCCGTGTCCCCGGTGAAGTGGAATGCGGTGATGCCCACCGCGGCCGCGCCGTCGACGTTCTCCGCGAGGTCGTCCGCGAAGAACGTTCGGGAGGGAACCCCGCCCAGCCGGTCCAGCGCCCGCTCGAAGATCTCCTCGCTGGGCTTCTTGGCGCCGAGATCCGCGCTGACCAGCACGTTGTCGCCGAGCAGGGCGGCGGCCTCGGGGGCCAGCAGGGGAAACGCGGCGGCCATCGGTGCCGGATTGTTCGAGAGCAGTCCCACCGTGCCGAGCGTTGCTGCGATCCTCAGCGCCTCGATCGCGCCCGGGATCGGCGTCATGGTCGCCCGGCGCGCCTCCGCCCACTCGGGGAGGGTCAGCCGGGCGCCGGTCACCCGCGCGAACTCGGCCAGGTACGCCTCCGCGGTGGGCCACTCGCCCGCCTCGGCGCGCTCCTCGAAGCCGCCCTCCCACCAGTCCTTCGCGATCCGGTACTCGCTCTCCCCGCCGAGCCGCGCCAGCGCCGGCAGGCGCCGCTTCGAGTCGTGCGCGTACAGCGTCTTGTCGCAGTCGAAGAGGAACAGGGGCGCGGCGCTCACTCGTGCGAGTCTGCCGCAGCCGAGGTTCGCTCCGGATCCACAGGGAACGCGGGCGGGCCCCGAGGCGGGGCGAAAGGCCCAGAGCCTAGACTCGATCCGTCATGGCGCGCATCTTCGACTGCTCCGCCGAATCCGAACTCCTGCCCGGCATGCGCGCGGCGCGAGGAGCGATCGGGCGCGGGGAGCTGGTGGTCCTTCCGACCGACACGGTCTACGGGGTGGCCGCCGACGCCTTCGACCCCGCCGCGGTCCAGCGCCTCCTCGACGCGAAGGGCCGAGGCAGGCAGTCGCCGCCGCCGGTGCTGATCGCCGGCATCCCGACCCTTGACGCGCTCGCCGAGCAGGTTCCCGACGTCGTGCGGCGGCTGGTGACCGAGTTCTGGCCCGGACCGCTGACGGTCATCCTGCCTGCGCGGAGCTCGCTCGTCTGGGATCTGGGCGAGACCGGCGGAACCGTCGCGCTGCGCATGCCGGACTCGCGGATCGCCCTCGAGCTCCTGGCCGAGACCGGCCCGCTCGCCGTGTCCTCCGCCAACCTCACCGGGCAGCCCGCCGCCACCACGGCTGCGCAGGCGTCCGCGCAGCTCGGCGACTCGGTCGAGGTCTACCTCGACGGCGGTCCGACCCCGGGGTCGCTGCCGTCCACCATTCTCGACGCGACGGGCCTGGTGGCCGGCACAGGAGGCATCCGCATCGTCCGCTTGGGCGCGCTGCCCGCTGAGCGCCTGCGGGACATCGCCGGCGATGCACTGGAGGAGCCGACGTGACCCTCTACCTGCTGATGGCGCTCGCGGCGGCCGTCGTGACCTTCGGGCTCTCCTTCCTCGTGCTCAAGCTGGGCCTGCGCTTCCGGCTGCACCCGCCGATCCGCGAGCGCGACGTGCACACCCGGCCCACGCCGCGCCTCGGCGGCATCGCGATGTTCGGGGGAGTGACCATCGCGCTGGCGATCGCGTCGCAGATCCCCTTCTTCCGCCTGGTGTTCGCCGAGCCGGGCAAGATCTGGGCGATCGTCCTCGCCGCGCTGATCATCGTGCTGATCGGGGTGGCTGACGACCTGCTCGATCTCGACTGGATGATCAAGCTCGCCGGCCAGATCCTCGCCGGCGGAGTGCTCGCCTGGCAGGGCGTCGCCATCACCTCGCTGCCGATCGGCGGCCTCACGGTCGGCTCCGGCCAGATGTCGCTCATCCTCACCGTGTTCGCCGTGGTGTTCGTGATGAACGCCGTCAACTTCATCGACGGGCTCGACGGGCTGGTGGCGGGCGTCGCGATCATCGCTAACGGGGTCTTCTTCCTCTACAGCTACCTGCTCGTGGTCGTCACGACGCCGATCAACTACTTCAACCTCGCCTCGCTCATCTCGGTGATCGTCATCGGCGCGTGCGTGGGGTTCCTGCCCTTCAACTGGCACCCCGCGCGGCTGTTCATGGGGGATGCGGGCGCCTACCTCATCGGGCTCCTGATGGCGACGTCCGCCATCGCGGTCACCGGCCAGGTCGACCCGGGCCAGATGGCGCAGTTCGGGCGGGCCTCCCTGTTCCCGGCGTTCCTGCCGATCCTGCTGCCCATCGCGATCCTCGTCGTGCCGCTGCTCGACTTCACCCTCGCCGTCACCCGCCGGCTCCGCGCCGGCAAGTCGCCGTTCAGCGCGGACCGTCAGCACCTGCACCATCGGCTGCTCGACATGGGCCACAGCGTCGTGCACGCCGTCGTCATCTTCTACAGCTGGACGGCGGTCGTCTCGGTCGGCCTGCTGCTGTTCTGGGTGGTCAAGCCGTACACCTGGGCCATCGCCTTCCTCGTGGTCGGCCTGATCATCTGCACCCTCCTCACGCTCGCCCCGCTGTCCCGCCGGAAGGCCGTCGAGGCGGCGGCGCAGGCGGCGCCGGCCGAGGCGACGGACTCCGCGGTCGCCCAGTTCGACCCGCTCGACGAGGCGGCGGACGCTCTCCCCGCCGGCGTCGAGCCTCCTGCCCTGCCTCCCCCCTCCGACCTGAAGGGCACCCTCCGATGACCGAGCCCACCGCGCCCCCGAGCTCCAACCCGGTCCTTCGGCGGATCCTCCTCTACGGCGGTCTGCTGGCGCTCGCGGTGGCCGTCGTCGGCGGTCTGCTCGGCTGGTTCACCGGCGGCTCCCGGGGCCTCGTGGGGGCGCTGCTCGGCGCGGCGATGGCCTTCGCCTTCCTCGCCGTGACCGCCGCGTCGATCCTCGCCGCCAACCGGTTCTACGGCACGGACGCGTACCTCACCGCCTTCTTCGGCATCGTCCTCGGCGGCTGGCTGCTCAAGTTCCTCGTCTTCCTTGCCCTCGTATTCCTGCTGAAGGATCAGTCCTGGCTCGAGCCGGTCGCGCTGTTCCTCGCCCTCGTCGCGGCCGTGATCGGATCCCTCGTGGTGGACGTGCTCGTGGTCGCGCGCGCCCGCATCCCGGTGGTCTCCGACCTGCCCCCGTCGTCCCGCGTCGGTTAGGTGCGTACCCCGTTCGTTGATAGGGTTCTTAGCAATCACCCACGTCCCATCGCCGCGCCACGAGCGCCCCGATACTGGAGAACGAGCTGCTGAACGCCGTCCTTCCCTTCCTACCCTTGGCCGCCGATGAAGGCGGGTTCCACGGTCCGTCCATCGACGAATTCTTTCCTCCCGTCGTCCTGTTCGAGGGCACCCCGTTCGAGCTGAACCGGGTCATGCTGATCCGCCTCCTCGCGGTCGTCGTCATCCTCCTGCTGTTCTACTTCGGCACCCGCCGCATGCGCCTGGTGCCCGGACGCTTCCAGAGCGTCATCGAGATGGGCCTCGACTTCGTCCGCGTGAGCATCGCCGAGGACCTCCTCGGCAAGAAGGACGGGACGCGGTTCCTTCCGCTGCTCACCACGATCTTCTTCCTCGTGCTCACGATGAACCTCGCCGGCATCGTCCCCGGCCTCAACCTGGCCGGCACATCCGTCATCGGCATGCCGCTGGTGCTCGCGGTGATCGCGTACCTCACGTTCATCTACGCAGGCCTCCGCAGGCACCCCTGGACCTTCATCCGCGGGTCCCTCTTCCCGCCCGGGGTGCCGAAGGCGATCTACATCATCGTGACGCCGATCGAGATCGTCTCGATCTTCATCCTGCGGCCCGTGACACTCGCCCTCCGACTCCTGATGAACATGGTGGCGGGTCACCTGCTCCTGGTGCTCTGCTTCTCGGCCACCGCCTTCTTCTTCTTCGAGGCGGGCGGGCTCTTCTCCCTGCTCGGCATCGGCACCCTCGCCTTCGGCTTCGTCTTCACGCTCTTCGAGATCCTCGTCGCCGTGCTGCAGGCCTACGTCTTCACTCTGCTCACCACGGTCTACATCCAGCTGGCGCTGGCCGAAGAGCACTGACCGCGCACGCGGTTCCCGACCACACACCGAAAGGAAATCCACTAGTGGACACCACTGTTGTCGCTGCGCTCAGCGGAAACATCGCGACCGTCGGCTACGGCCTCGCCGCCATCGGCCCCGCCATCGGCGTCGGCATCGTCGTCGGCAAGACCATCGAGAGCGTCGCTCGCCAGCCTGAGCTGGCCGGCCGCCTGCAGACGCTGATGTACCTCGGCATCGCCTTCACCGAGGCGCTGGCCTTCATCGGCATCGCCACGTACTTCATCTTCACCGCCGGCCAGTAGACCTTCCTCAACAGACAAGGAGGCTGGCATGGCAGCAGTGCCTGCACAGCTGGTCGCCGCACTGACGGCGGCCGCAGGGGAGACCCGCAATCCGCTGATCCCCGAGGTGTACGACCTCGTCTGGTCGCTCGTCTGCTTCCTGATCGTGTTCGGCTTCTTCCTCTGGAAGGTGCTTCCCTCGGTGAAGAAGCTGCTCGACGAGCGCGCCGCCAAGATCGAGGGCGGCATCGCGAAGGCGGAGGAGGCGCAGGCCCAGGCCGCCGCGGCGCTGGAGAAGTACAACGCGCAGCTCACGGAGGCGCGGGCGGAAGCCGGCCGCATCCGCGAGCAGGCCCGCGAGGACGGCCGCAAGATCCTGGCGGAGATGCGCGAGCACGCCCAGGCCGATGCGGCTCGGATCACCGCCTCCGCGCAGGCGCAGATCGAGGCCGAACGCCAGGCGGCGGTCGCGTCGCTCCGCTCCGAGGTCGGCTCGCTCGCGATCGACCTCGCCTCCGGCGTGGTCGGGGAGAGCCTCGACGACAAGCGCTCGCGCTCGCTCGTCGACCGTTTCCTCGCCGAGCTCGAGGCAGCTGAGCCGGCGCAGAAGTCGAGCGTCTGATGGGGTCCTCCAGTCGGGAGGCTCTCGAGCAGTCGCGCAACGTGCTCGCGGCGATCGGCGGCGTCACGGAGCGCACCGGCGAGCAGGTGCTGCTCGCCGCGCGAACCATCGCGGAGTCCGGCCAGCTGCGCGCGCTGCTGACCGACTCCGGCGTGCCGGTGGAGGACAAGGGCCGCTTCGTCGGCAGCCTGTTCGCCTCGCTCGACAAGAGCACCGTGCAGCTGCTCGCCGGAACGGTGGCCGAGCGCTGGTCGGACGAGGACGAGTTCGTGGCCGGCATCGAGGAACTCGGCTTCCGCGCCCTGGCGATGAGTGCCCCGGACGGCACCGCCATCGAGCGCGAGCTGTTCGCGTTCGAGCAGGCGGTCCGCTCGAACGCCGAGCTGGAGCTCGCGGTGAGCAGCAAGCTCGGCGCGTCCGACGCGCGGGTCGCGCTGGTCGACGCACTGCTGGCGTCGGCGTCCTCGCAGACCCGCACGATCGTCAGCCACCTCGTGCGCATGCCGCGTGGCCGCCGCATCGGCGAGGCGCTCCGGGGCACCGCGGGCATCGTCGCCGATCAGGCGGGCCTCGGCATCGCGACCGTTCGCGCGGCGCGGCCGCTGACCGCCCCGCAGCTCAAGCGGCTCGAGGGCATCCTCAGTGCGCGCTACGGACGGAAGCTCAGCATCAACCAGGTTCTCGATGAGACGCTCATCGGTGGGCTCCGCATCACGATCGGGGACGAGGTGATCGACGGAAGCGTCGCCTCCCGTCTCTCCGATCTTCGACTCTCACTCGTCGGCTAGGCCGGCGCCGCCTTTCAACGAAGGAACCACACCATGGCAGAACTGACGATCAGTCCCGACGAGATCCGCAACGCCCTCAAGGACTTCGTCGCCTCCTACGAGCCGGCGGGAGCCCAGACCACCGAGGTCGGCTACGTCATCGACGCGGCCGACGGCATCGCGCACGTCGAGGGCCTCCCGAGCGTCATGGCGAACGAGCTCCTCCGCTTCGGCGACGGCACGCTGGGCCTCGCCCAGAACCTCGACGAGTCCGAGATCGGCGTCATCGTGCTCGGCGACTTCCAGGGGATCCAGGAAGGACTCGAGGTGCACCGCACGGGTGAGGTCCTCTCGGTCGCCGTCGGCGACGGCTATCTCGGCCGGGTGGTCAACCCGCTGGGCGAGCCGATCGACGGACTGGGCGAGATCGCCACCGAAGGACGCCGTGCGCTCGAACTTCAGGCGCCGGGGGTGATGAGTCGCAAGAGCGTGCACGAGCCGATGCAGACCGGCATCAAGGCCATCGACGCCATGATCCCGATCGGCCGCGGCCAGCGTCAGCTGATCATCGGCGACCGCCAGACCGGCAAGACGGCCATCGCGATCGACACGATCATCAACCAGAAGGCCAACTGGGAGTCGGGCGACGCGAACAAGCAGGTCCGCTGCATCTACGTGGCGATCGGCCAGAAGGGCTCCACCATCGCGGGCGTCAAGGGCGCCCTCGAGGATGCCGGCGCCATGGAGTACACCACGATCGTCGCGGCCCCCGCCTCCGATGCGGCCGGCTTCAAATACCTCGCCCCCTACACCGGCTCCGCCATCGGCCAGCACTGGATGTACGCGGGCAAGCACGTCCTGATCATCTTCGACGACCTGTCGAAGCAGGCAGAGGCCTACCGCGCCGTGTCCCTGCTGCTGCGCCGCCCGCCGGGACGCGAGGCGTACCCCGGCGACGTGTTCTACCTGCACTCCCGCCTGCTGGAGCGCTGCGCCAAGCTCTCCGACGAGCTGGGTGCCGGCTCGATGACGGGCCTGCCCATCATCGAGACGAAGGCCAATGACGTCTCCGCGTACATCCCGACCAACGTGATCTCGATCACCGACGGCCAGATCTTCCTCCAGTCCGACCTGTTCAACTCCAACCAGCGTCCGGCCGTGGACGTCGGCATCTCGGTGTCCCGCGTCGGCGGCGACGCCCAGGTGAAGAGCATCAAGAAGGTCTCGGGAACCCTGAAGCTCGAGCTCGCCCAGTACCGGTCACTCGAGGCGTTCGCGATGTTCGCGTCCGACCTGGATGCCACGAGCCGTCGTCAGCTCGCCCGGGGAGCCCGCCTCACCGAGCTGCTCAAGCAGCCGCAGTACTCGCCGTATCCGGTGGAGGAGCAGGTCGTCTCGATCTGGGCAGGCACGACCGGAAAGCTCGACGAGGTTCCCGTGCAGGACGTGCTCCGCTTCGAGCGTGAACTGCTCGACTACCTGGGCCGCAACACGCAGGTGCTCACGCGTCTCCGTGAGACGAACGTGCTGGATGACGACACGGTCGCCGAGCTCGGGCGCGAGGTCGACAAGTTCAAGCTCGAGTTCGCCACGGGTGAGGGCAAGCCGCTCGCCTCCGTCGGCCGCGAGGAGTTCACGGCGGCGGCCCCTGAGGACGTCAACCAGGAGCGAATCGTCAAGGGGCGGCGATGATGCTGGGAACGAAGGCGCGGTGCGCCTTCGTGCTCATCGCCGCCGAGCCGGCAACGGCGAGGTCTGCTGACACAGCACCGAAGGTCCACTAGTGGGAGCGCAACTCCGCGTCTACCGGCAGAAGATCAAGTCGGCCCAGACCACCAAGAAGATCACCCGGGCGATGGAGCTCATCTCCGCCTCCCGCATCCAGAAGGCGCAGCAGCGGGTCGCCGCGTCGACCCCGTACGCCCGCGCGGTGACGCGCGCGGTGTCCGCGGTCGCCGCGTACTCCAACGTCGAGCACGTCCTCACCACCGAGAAGGAGAACGTCGAGCGCGCAGCGGTCGTCATCTTCGCCTCGGACCGGGGCCTCGCCGGCGCGTTCAGCTCCAGCGCCCTCAAGGAGGCCGAGGAGCTCGCCACCCTGCTCCGCAGTCAGGGCAAGGACGTCGTCTACTACCTGGTCGGGCGCAAGGCCGTGGCGTACTTCTCGTTCCGGCGGCGCGAGTCCGTACGCACCTGGACCGGCGGCACCGACCAGCCCGTGTTCGCCACAGCGCAGGAGATCGGCGAGGAGCTCGTCGGCGCCTTCGTGCGCGACACGGCCGACGGCGGCGTGGATGAGATCCACATCGTCTACAACCGCTTCGTCAGCATGGTCACCCAGACCCCCGAGGTCGTCCGCCTGCTGCCCCTCGAGTTCGTCGAGGGCGTCGAGCAGCCCGGGCAGCACGAGATGCTCCCGCTGTACGAGTTCGAGCCCGACCCGGACGCCGTCCTCGACGCGCTCCTCCCCGTCTACATCGAGAGCCGCATCTACAACGCGATGCTGCAGTCGGCAGCGTCCGAGCATGCCGCACGCCAGCGGGCGATGAAGTCGGCGAGCGACAACGCCGACACCCTCGTGCGCACCTACACCCGGCTGGCCAACAACGCCCGCCAGTCCGAGATCACCCAGCAGATCTCCGAGATCGTGGGCGGCGCAGACGCCCTGTCCTCGACGAAGTAGCCAGTTCCAAGAAAGGCAAGCCATGAGCATCACCGCCCCTGAGCGAACCGACGCCACGCCCGCACCGGCCGGCGTCGGCCGAGTCGCGCGCGTCACCGGACCCGTCGTCGACATCGAGTTCCCCCACGACTCGATGCCGGAGATCTACAACGCCCTGAAGACCACCATCGTGATCGGCGAGAACAGCCAGGAGATCACCCTCGAGGTCGCCCAGCACCTCGGCGACGACCTGGTCCGTGCCATCGCCCTCAAGCCGACGGACGGCCTCGTCCGCGGGCAGGAGGTCCGCGACACCGGCGGCCCCATCTCGGTGCCGGTCGGCGACGTCACGAAGGGCAAGGTCTTCAACGTCACCGGTGACGTGCTGAACCTCGCGCCCGGCGAGACGCTCGAGATCACCGAGCGGTGGCCCATCCACCGCAAGCCGCCGCCCTTCGACCAGCTGGAGAGCAAGACGCAGCTGTTCGAGACCGGCATCAAGGTCATCGACCTGCTCACGCCCTACGTGCTCGGCGGCAAGATCGGCCTGTTCGGCGGTGCAGGGGTCGGCAAGACGGTCCTCATCCAGGAGATGATCCAGCGCGTCGCGCAGAACCACGGCGGCGTGTCCGTGTTCGCCGGCGTCGGGGAGCGCACCCGCGAGGGCAACGACCTCATCGCCGAGATGGAGGATGCCGGCGTCTTCGACAAGACGGCGCTGGTGTTCGGCCAGATGGACGAGCCGCCGGGAACGCGGCTCCGAGTGGCGCTCTCGGCACTGACGATGGCCGAGTACTTCCGCGACGTGCAGAAGCAGGACGTGCTGCTCTTCATCGACAACATCTTCCGGTTCACCCAGGCGGGCTCCGAGGTGTCGACGCTGCTCGGCCGGATGCCGTCCGCGGTCGGCTACCAGCCGAACCTCGCCGACGAGATGGGCGTGCTGCAGGAGCGGATCACGTCCACCCGCGGCCACTCCATCACCTCGCTCCAGGCGATCTACGTCCCCGCCGACGACTACACCGACCCGGCGCCGGCCACCACCTTCGCGCACCTCGACGCCACGACCGAGCTGTCCCGTGAGATCGCCTCGCGCGGGCTGTACCCGGCCGTCGACCCGCTGGCCTCGACCAGCCGGATCCTCGACCCCCGCTACCTGGGCGAGGACCACTACCGGGTGGCGATCTCCGTCAAGTCGATCCTGCAGAAGAACAAGGAGCTGCAGGAGATCATCGCGATCCTCGGTGTCGACGAGCTGTCCGAAGAGGACAAGATCACCGTCTCCCGCGCGCGCCGAATCCAGCTGTTCCTCTCGCAGAACACCTACATGGCCAAGAAGTTCACCGGCGTCGAGGGTTCCACCGTGCCGCTGAAGGACACCATCGAGTCCTTCGACGCGATCGTGCGGGGCGACTTCGACCACGTGGCCGAGCAGGCGTTCTTCAACGTCGGCGCGATCACCGACGTCGAGGAGAAGTGGGCGCAGATCCAGAAGGACAACGGGTAAGCGCGTGCCTCTCAACGTGAGCGTCGTGTCCGCCGACGAGCAGATCTGGGCGGGCGAAGCCTCGATGGTCGTCGCTCGCACCACCGAGGGCGAGATCGGCATCCTCACCGGCCACACCCCGCTGCTGGCGATCCTCGCCGGCGGCGAGGTGCGCGTGACCCAGACCGGCGGGCGGAAGATCGTGGTGAACGCCCAGGACGGCTTCGTGTCCGTCGACCACGACACCGTCACGGTGGTGGCGCGCGCCGCGGAACTGGTGAGCTGACCTGCTCCTGCTGCTGCCCCCGTCCGAGACCAAGCGGGACGGGGGCGACGGCGCGCCTCTCGACTACGCCCGGCTGCGCTTCTCGCGCCTGACCGCCAAGCGGCGCGCCGTCGTGCGCGCGGTGCGCGCACTGGCACGTGATCCCGAGCAGGCCGCCGCGGTGCTGAAGCTCGGGCCGAAGCAGCGCGGCGAGCTGCCGCGGAACCGCATGGTCGCCTCCTCGCCGACGCTGCCCGCGATCGACCGCTACACGGGCGTCCTCTATGACGCGCTCGATGCGGGCTCGCTCCCGGACGACGCCCGCGCGCGTGCCGCGGAGACGGTGCTCGTGCAGTCGGCCCTGTTCGGGCCGGTCGGCGCCCTCGACCCCATCCCCGCGTACCGGCTCTCGCACGACTCCCGTCTGCCCGGGCTGCCGCTCAAGGCGCACTGGGCGGCCACCGTGACCCGCGAGCTGCGGCACGCAGGCCCGCTGCTCGACCTGCGGAGCGCGGGCTATGCCGCGCTCGGCCCGCTGCCGGACCGCGACGACACCGCCTACCTGCGCGTCCTCGCCCGCGGCGGGGACGGCACGACCCGGGCGCTCAACCACTTCAACAAGAAGGCCAAGGGCGAGTTCACCCGGGCGCTGCTGACGGCGGCCGACCCGCCCGAGACCCTCGAGGACCTGCTGGACTGGGCTCCGGGAGCGGGCTTCGTCGTCGAGGCGGCCGGTCCTCGCGAGCTGGCGCTCGTCGTGACCGAGGGCTGAGCCATCTGCTCCGCTCCGCGACTGCCGCGGTTCTCCCGCCGATCGGACTGCTCTCGAGCGTGACGACGGCGATCTGTGCTCACGCCGGAGCGGCCGCTTCGGTGGACACCCGCCAGCAGCCCCGCACGTGGTCGTCGACGAGGCCGGCCGACTGCATCAGCGCGTACATCGTGGTGGGTCCGACGAAGCGGAATCCGCGTCGGCGCAGCTCCTTGCTCAGCGCGGTGGACTCGGCCGTGACGGCAGGAAGTTCGGCGAGGGAGCGAGGACGGTCCTCCTCGGTGCGGGGTGCCGGGGCGAAGCTCCAGATCAGCCGGTCGAGCGCGCCCTCCCCGTCCTCGACCGTCAGCTTCCGGAGTGCCCTCGCGTTGCCGAGGGTGGCCTCGATCTTCGCCCGGTTGCGGATGACGCCGGTGTCCTGCATGAGGCGCTCCACCTCGGGCTCGCCCCAGTGCGCGAGCACCGCCGGGTCGAAGCCCGCAAAGGCAGTGCGGAAGGTCGGCCGCCGACGCAGGATCGTGATCCACGACAGCCCGGCCTGGAAGCCCTCGAGGCAGAGCTTCTCGAACAGCGCTCTGTCGCCGTGCAGTGGCGTGCCCCACTCCTCGTCGTGGTAGCGGCGGTACTCGGGGTCGCTGCCCGCCCAGCCGCATCGGGTGCGTCCGTCGTCGTCGTCGGTCGCGGTCACAGCTGCGAGCGTACGGGGAGCGGGAAGGATCATGCGGGGAGGCTAGCGGAGGCGCTTCCACCATCTGCCGCTGCGCGGGTGTGCGGCCAACGAGCGAGCGGCAGGCCGCCCTGGGGAGGACTCAGCTGTTGAGGTAGGCGTCGCCGAGATTGAGGGTCGTCGAGTAGAGGATCCAGGCCAGGTAGGGCAGGAGCAGGAGCGCGGCCGTCCGGCTGATCGGCCAGAAGGTCACGAGCGTGGCGATCACGCACACGTCGAGCACCAGGATCACGGCGAGGGCGATCCACAGCGACGCGGCCCCGATCAGCGAATAGCCCGCGAAGAAGACCGGGGACCAGAGTGAGTTCACGAACAGCTGGACAACGTAGAGCAGGAGCGCGGGACGCACGTCCTCGAACTTGCGGTGCCGCCAGACAAGCCAGGCGGACACGGCCATCAGCACATAGAGCACGGTCCAGACCGGGCCGAACATCCAGCCAGGGGAGGTCCAGGCCACCTTGGACGCGTCGGCGTACCAGCCGTCCTTGCTCGCGATGGTCGTGAGCGACCCGAACGCCGCGACGGCGAAGGAGATGGCGAGGAAGAGCGCGAGGACGAGGACCGATCGGCGTTCGAACCGGCCCCGGCGCGACGGGACCAGGCGGTCGTCCGTGGGGGACGGCGTGCTGTAGGTCATCATCGCTCCGCGGCCGTAGGGGTCACCCGCATCCTAAGGTCGCGCCGACCCCTGGCGCCGGAAGCGTCGGCCTGCCGCTGGAGCCTGTCGCGAGGGCTCAGTGGCCGACCAGGGGATGCATCGCGCGAGCGGCGAGCGAGGTGCGCCCGGTGATCTTCTCCTCGAGGTCGGCCGCCTGCATCGCGACGAGGCCGGCGTTGGCGCCGAGGAAGCGCAGCGGCTCCGGCTCCCAGCGGGGCGAGACGTGATTGACCCAGGGCAGCCGGGAGAGCTCGGTGCGCCGCCCGGTGATCAGCTCGGCGAGGGTGCGGCCGGCCAGGTTCGTGGTGGACAGCCCATCTCCGACGTAGCCGCCCGCGGAGGCGATGCCCGTGGCCGGGTTGTACCAGGCGCTGGAGTGCCAGTCCCGGGGGACGCCGATGGGGCCGCCCCAGCTGTGCGTGACGGCCGCGCCGGCGGCGGCGGGAAAGAGCTCGTCGAGCGCCCTGCGAAGATGCTCGAACACGCGGGGCACCCGGTCGTAGCTCTCCCGCATCGCGCTTCCCCAGTGGTACCGGGCGCCACGGCCGCCGAACGCGAAGCGGTTGTCGGCGGTGCGCTGCCCGTAGACGATGAGGTGGCGGAAGTCGGTGAAGGTCTGCCCGTGCCCGATTCCCATCTCCTCCCAGACCGAGTCAGGGAGCGGCTCGGTCGCGATCATCAGCGAGTAGAGGGGCAGCAGGCGGCGCTTGGTGCGGGCGAGTGTGGCCGTGAATCCCTCGAGGGCGATCACCACGTTGTCGGCGCTGATCGTGCCCCGGTCCGTCTGCACCCGGTGCGGGGCGAAGTCGGTGACCGTGGTGCCCTCGTGGATGGTCACGCCGCGGCGCTCGAGGGAGGCGGCCAGTCCGCGGACCAGCTTCGCGGGCTGCAGCCGGGCGCAGTTCGGATCGAACACGGCGCCGGCCGCTCCCGCGACCGAGACCGCCTCGGGTCCGAGGAGCTCGAGGGGATCGACGCCGTAGCGCCGGGCCGACGCGACGTCCGCCTCGGCAGCTGCACGCTGGGTGGCGGACCGGTGGAAGGCGAGCGTTCCGCCCTTCGCGTAGTCGCAGTCGATGCCGAGCTCGGCGGAGACGCGACCGACCTCGTCGACCGTCTCGATCATCGCCTGGCGCATCGCGATCGCCGCCGCGCGCCCGTGCCTGCGCTCGAGCGCCGCGGTGCTCTGCGGGAACAGCGCCGAGCACCAGCCGCCGTTCCGGCCGGAGGCGCCGAAGCCGGCGATCTCCTTCTCGACGACGACGATCCGCAGGCGGGGGTCGATGCCGAGCAGGTAGTGCGCCGTCCAGAGGCCGGTGAGGCCGCCGCCGATGATGCACACGTCCGCGGTGGTGTCCCCATCGAGTGCAGGCCGCGGCGAGAGGCTGTCGTCCTCCAGCGCGTCGAACCAGAAGCTGACGTCGCGGTAGGAGCTCACAGCCGGTTCCAGGCCTCCGTGAGCGTGCCGCGG
This sequence comes from Naasia sp., assembly GCF_025465545.1. Taxonomy (GTDB): domain Bacteria; phylum Actinomycetota; class Actinomycetes; order Actinomycetales; family Microbacteriaceae; genus Naasia. The sequence goes on from NZ_JAODMK010000045.1 coordinate 29,189, forward strand.
AGGATCTGCTCGATCTGATCGAATTCCTTCTCGCCGACCGTGAGCGGCGGGGCGAGCTGGATGACGGGGTCGCCGCGGTCGTCGGCTCGGCAGTAGAGGCCGGCGTCGAACAGCGCCTTGGAGAGGAACCCGCGCAGCAGTCGCTCGGACTCGTCGTCGTCGAAGGTCTCCTTGGTGGTCTTGTCCTTCACCAGCTCGATGCCGAAGAAGTAGCCGTCGCCACGCACGTCGCCGACGATGGGCAGGTCGAGCAGCTTCTCGAGGGTCGCCCGGAAGATCGGGCTCTTCTCGCGCACGCGCTCGTTGAGGCTCTCCTCCTCGAAGATCTTGAGGTTCTCGAGCGCCACCGCGGCGGACACCGGGTGACCGCCGAAGGTGTAGCCGTGGTAGAACGCGGTGCTCCCGTGCTTGAAGGGCTCGTAGATGCGCTCGCTGACGATGGTGGCGCCGATGGGGGAGTAGCCGCTCGTCATCGCCTTCGCGCAGGTGATCATGTCGGGCACGAAGCCGTAGGTGGTGCTCGCGAACCAGTTTCCGATCCGGCCGAAGGCGGTGATCACCTCGTCGGCGACGAGCAGGACGTCGTACTGGTCGCAGATCTCGCGCACGCGCTGGAAGTATCCGGGAGGCGGCGGGAAGCAGCCGCCGGAGTTCTGCACCGGCTCGAGGAACACCGCGGCGACCGTCTCGGGCCCCTCGAACTGGATCATCTCCTCGATCCGGTTGGCAGCCCAGAGACCGAACTCGGCCTCGCGTGCCGGGCCCTCGGGCGTGCTGGAGACGAAGCCCATCTCGGCGGACCGGTAGTAGTTGGTGTTCGGCACCCGGAAGCCGCCCGGGACGACCGGCTCGAACATCTCCTTCATCGCGGGGATGCCGGTGATCGCGAGGGCGCCCTGAGGGGTGCCGTGGTACGCGACGGCTCGGGAGATGACCTTGTGCTTGGTGGGCCTGCCCTGCAGCTTCCAGTAGTACTTGGCCAGCTTGAACGCGGTCTCGACGGCCTCGCCGCCGCCCGTGGAGAAGAAGACGCGGTTGAGGTCGCCGGGGGCGAGGTCGGCGAGCTTGTCGGCGAGCTCGATCGCGGCGGGGTGCGCGTACGACCAGATGGGGAAGAAGGCGAGCTGCTCGGCCTGCTGAGCGGCCACCTGGGCGAGCCGGCGGCGACCGTGGCCGGCCGCGACGACGAAGAGGCCGGAGAGGCCGTCGAGATAGCTCTTGCCCGTCGAGTCCCAGATCGTGTGCCCCTCGCCGCGGACGATGATGGGGACGGATCCGCCGTCCTCCAGCACCGACTGGCGCGAGAAGTGCATCCACAGGTGATCGCGCGCCTTCTTCTGCAGCTCCTGCTCGGAGGCGGTCTCGGCGTGCGCGGTAACGGCTTGTTCGGTGATCGTCATCGTGTTCCCCAGTCATAGAGCTGCTTGTGCAGGCGGAGGTAGACGAAGGTCTCCGTCGAGGAGACTCCGTCGAGGGTGCGGATTTCGGAGTTGAGCAGGTCGATGAGCTCGTCGTCGTTCTCGCAGACGACCTCGGCGAGGATGTCGAAGTTGCCGGCGGTGAGCACGACGTAGTCCACGGACGGCATCGCGGCCAGCCGGTCGGCCACCACCCGGGTGTCGCCGCTGACGCGGACGCCGATCATCGCCTGGCGATAGAAGCCGAGCTGCATCGGATCGGTCACGGCGACGATCTGCATGACGCCGGACTCGGTGAGCTTCTGCACCCGCTGGCGCACGGCCGCCTCGCTCAGCCCGACCGCTTTGCCGATCTCGGCGTAGGAGCGGCGGCCGTCATGCTGGAGCTGCTCGATGATGGCTTTCGAGACGCCGTCCAGGGAGACTGGCTTCGGCGGCAGGGTCGCCCTGCGATGCTCCATCACCCTCCGATGATGTCAGTGATCACGCGCCGCGGCAAGTGAATCAGTGTCGCAACGGCGCTTTGGCAACGGAATCGGTCGAAAACCGTCTCCTTGCCGTCGCATCTGCGCACTCCGCGCCGACGTCGCGAAAGGCCAGCGGCGCGCTGCGGCGGCGCCTCGCCCGCTTCGGGTCGGTCCGGACGCGCCCCCGGCGCCGCCCTCTCGACGCTCGCCGTCGAGGACTACACTCACGGGAAGCAACGTGCTGAGCCGCGTCGGCCAGGACTTACCGCTGGGGGAGGGCGAGTCGTTCGTGACCCCGGGCCACGCCTACTACTCGCCTCTCGCCGCAGACGTGGGCGGCAATCTCAACTGGCTGTTCTTCGCCGCGGGCCGGGTGCTCGCCGGTTTCGAGCCCTCCACGCCGCTGGAGGTCGTGATGTCGCTGTGGCGGACCGCCACCGCGCCGGACGCCTCCATCGAGACCGTGGTGGCCGCCGTCCCCACCCGTGGTCCCTCCGCCATCGAGTCCTTCGCCGTCGTGGTGACCGGCACGCGCACCACCATCGTGGTGCGCGGCAAGGGCAGCGTCGACGTGCAGACCCCCGCGGGGCAGCGCCGGATCGACTCGCGCAACATGCAGCCCTGGTATCTCGCCGAGTTCGACGGGGTGCACGGTCTCGCGCTCGGCTCCGTCGATCGTGCGGTGGGTGTGGACGCCAACCCCACCGCGGCGGACCTCCCGCTGCTCAGCGGCATCGTCCGCGCCCCGTGGCTCGCCTGGACGCAGCGGGAGCCCGGCGAGGTTCCCGCGCCCGCGGCCGCGCCGGTCCGGTCTCGTGGCCGGGGGGCGGGCCAGGCGCGCGCGGCGCAGTCCACTTCCACCGTGCCGCACCAGCCGTCCGCGCCGGTGACCGGATCCATCCCGGTGCAGAACATGGCGGTCGCGCCCGGTCCCTACCGCGCGCCCATCACGACTCCGATCCCGGTGATCCCCGCCACTCCGCCCGGCGGCATCCCGCCCATGCCGCCGTCCCGTGCCGCGATGGGCGACTCCGGCGACACCGCCGAGCTCGACGACACCGTGCGGGGGCTCGGCACCGGCCGCTGGTCGGTCCGCGACGCCGAGCGCGTGGCCGAGGTCGGGCGGGCTGGCGAGGAGTCCGGGGCGGACATCGAGGACACGATCGTCACCTCCCGGCGTCGGCACCGCGCTGACGTGCCGCCTCTCACCACCTGGTCGCCCGCCCGGATGGAGTTCGACCCGCGGTTCGCGCCCGGCCAGGAGGCCCGTGCCCAGACGGGGTACTACTGCTTCCGGCTGGGCGGAGGACAGGTCTACCGCCTCGACACACCGGTGTACATCGGCCGCAAGCCGAGCAGCCCGCGCATCGTCACGGGGACCCTGCCGCGTCTGCTCCGGGTGGCGTCGCCGTCGATGGAGGTCAGCAGTACGCACGTGGAGCTGCGCCAGGAGGGCTCGTCCGTCGTCGTCACCGACATGCGCTCGACGAACGGGACCTTCGTTTCGCAGCCGGGGGCCTCTCCCGTAAAATTGCGCCAGGGCGAGTCGATGGTCGTCACGCCCGGCACACTCGTGGATATCGGGGACGGCAACGTCCTCGAGATCCTGCCGATCCGCTGAGTTCGGCTCTTCCCCCCTCTCCGGCCTCGCCGGACTCCGGCACCAGGCAGGACACGTGACGCAAATCGGGCGCAGCAACTCCGGCCATACGGTGACGGTTCCCCGCCGTCCCGACATCCAGCTGACCCTCGGCTGGTCGGCGGTGACCAACGTCGGGCGGAAGCGCCAGGTGAACGAGGACAGCTTCGTCGCGCAGAGCCCCGTCTTCGCGGTCGCCGACGGCATGGGCGGGCACACGGCGGGCGACATCGCGAGCACGGCGGTGGTCACCCGACTCGCCGAGGTCATCGAGACCGACTTCGTCGATCCCGACGTGATCGAGCACGCGCTGGCGATCGCGGCTCGGGACATCTCCCGGGTCTCGGGGGAGAGCGCCCTCGGCACCGGCACCACCGTGACGGGGGCGGCGCTCACCCTCGTCGGCTCGGATCCGTACTGGGCCGTCTTCAACGTGGGCGACTCGCGGGTCTACCAGCTGCGTGGGCGCCTCTTCGAGCAGGTCACCGTGGATCACTCCGTCGTCCAGGAGCTCGTCGACTCCGGCGTGCTCACCCGCGAGCAGGCGGAGAACCACCCCGACAGCAACGTGATCACGCGCGCCATCGGATTCAACGAGCTGCCGGCGCCCGACTACTGGATGATCCCCGTCACCGAGGGGCTGCGGCTCCTCATCTGCTCGGACGGCCTCACCAAGGAGCTCAGTGACGACGACATCCGCTCGCACCTCGTCGCCGGCCGCACCGCCCGGGACACCGCGCACGACCTGCTCGACGCGGCCCTGGTCCGCGGCGGACGAGACAACGTGACCGTCGTCGTCATCGACGTGCTCGAGACGAGCGGCGACTTCGACCTCGATCAGACCGTGCCGCGGCGGGGCACCGGCCGCCACTCCTGACGACCGGGCCCGCGCGGCCCTGACGACCGCATCGCTCCGGCCGAACTGCAACGGCGCACGGTTGCGTCGTGGCCGCTCGGTTGCGTTCCCTCGGGATCGGACTGCGCGAGGGGTCAGGGGCGAGGGCGACGAGCGGGGGCGACGAGCGGGTCTGCCCCAGCACTGGGGGATGCGAACTGCGACCGCGCCGGGCAGGGGGCCCCGAAAACGGTCCAGACCCTGCCTACAATCGGACCGGGCACACGGTGGCGGCCCTGCCTCGCCCTGCCGTCGTACTCCGATCACCGCCGAGGGGAGAACATGACGCGACGTCTGCCCTCCACGCCGCCCACGCTCCCCGGCTTCAGCTACGTCCGCGCCCTCGGCTCGGGCGGATTCGCCGACGTGTTCCTCTACGAGCAGAACATGCCACGCCGCCAGGTGGCGGTCAAGGTGATGCTCGCCGACGTGGTCAACGACCAGGTCCGTCAGATGTTCCAGGCCGAGGCGAACCTGATGGCTCAGCTGAGTGCGCACCCATCGATCCTCACCGTCTATCAGGCGAGCGTCTCCTCGGACGGCCGGCCCTACCTCGTGATGGAGCTCTGCTCCGCCACGCTCTCCGAGCGGTACCGGCGCGAGCGCCTGCCGGTCGGCGACGTGCTGCGGATCTCGGTCCAGATCGCGAGCGCCGTCGAGACCGCCCACCGCGCCGGCGTGCTGCATCGCGACATCAAGCCCACCAACATCCTCACCACCGCGTACGGGCACCCCGTGCTCTCCGACTTCGGCATCGCGGCCACGCTCGCCGAGTCGGAACGCACCGAGTCGGTCGGCCTCTCCATCCCATGGTCCGCCCCTGAGGTGCTCATGGACGAGACCGCAGGCACGGTCGCCAGCGAGGTCTGGTCGATGGCGGCCACCGTCTACAGCCTCCTCGCCGGCCGATCCCCGTTCGAGGTGCCCGGCTCCGAGAACCGCTCCGTCGATCTGATCAGCCGCATCAACCGGGCCAAGCCGGAACCGATCGGCCGCGCCGACGTCCCCGCCCGCCTCGAGCTGATCCTGCAGCGGGCGATGGCCAAGCGGCCCGAACAGCGGCCGCGCAGCGTCCTGGAGCTGATCCGGGAGCTGCAGGCGGTGGAGACCGAGCTCGGGCTGCCCCAGACTCCGCTCGAGGTCGCCATGGACGACTGGGCGCTCGCCACCGTCGCCGACCTCGAGGACCGCACGCGCATCCGGGGCGTGCCCGCGATCAGCCCCACCGGGGAGCGCCGGCGTCGCCGCTCCCGCGGAGGAGCAGAGGCGGCCGCTGCGGCGTACGCGCCGGTGGGCACGCTGATGCGCCCGCAGAGCGGGTCAGTCGACGCCGCGAGTGCAACGGGCGCCCCCCAGCCCCGCGGCGTGCAATGGCTGGCGTGGGTCCTGATCGGGCTCTCGACCCTCGTCATCGCGGTCGGCGCCACGGCCATGGTCTGGCTGATCCGCGACGCCTCGAGCGGCATCCCCCGGGTGACGGACATCTCCGCCGTGCTGCAGGACGGCGCCGTCCGCTTCAACTGGGACGATCCCGGCCTCGAGGACGGCGACGCCTACGAGATCACCACATCGGACGGCAGCTCCAGCGTGCAGAAGGACACCGTCTTCCTGGCCGATGCGCGCAGCGGCGGACGCGTCTGCATCAGCGTGACGGTGAACCGGCAGGGCAAGCAGGGCACCCCGAGCAACGAGAAGTGCGTGGACGCCTAGTTGGCGGGCTCGGAATCCGTCGGGCGACGGCTCGGCGCGGCGATCGCCGCACGCCGCTCCCAGCTGATCTCCGCAGTCGGCGGAGTGGCCGTCGTCGGAGTGATCGCCACCGTCGCCGTGGTGTCGACGGGGTACACGGCGCAGCGCATGGACCTCGACGACGGCTCGGTGTGGGTGGCGAACGGCTCGCGGCAGGTGATCGGCCGCGCGAACACCCTCGTGCACGAGCTCGACACCGTGGTGGCGACCGCCAGCAGCTCTCTCGAGGTGCACCAGGAGGGGCAGTCGGTGCTCCTCTTCGACCGCGGCAACAGCACCGTCGACATCGTCGACACGGCCACCTCGACCATCCAGGGCACGGTGCCGGTGCCGCCCGAGGACACCGAGCTGCACCTCACCGGGGCAGAGGTGGCGGACGGCCGTGCCGTGATCCACGCCACCGGCACGGGGGAGGTGTGGATCGAGCCGCTGGCCTCGCTCGACTCGTTCGACTCCCGCTCGGAGCCCGACCTCAGCTTCGGAGCCGGATCCGCGTCGTCGATGGAGCAGGACGGCACCCTCTTCGCCTACTCCCCGGAGACCGGTGATCTGTACCGGGTCGACGCCGCCTCCGGCGAGGTGGTGGATCGCACGCAGCACATCGACGCGGGACCCGCGGATGACGACTTCTCGGTCACCTCGGTGGGCGGGGCGTGGGCCGTCCTCGACGCGACCACCCGCACGCTGGCGCTCGACGGTCGGACGGTGGACCTCTCCGACCTGATCGGGGCCGACGCGAGCCCCGTCCTTCAAGAGGCCACCACGGCCGCGCGGGCCGGCGGCGGCGGGACCCTCTACATCGCCCACAGCGAAGGCCTCGTCCGGGTGCCGCTGGACAGCGGGAAGCCCGAGGCGATCGTCGACCTCGCGGCGGAGGGGCGAGCGGGAGCGGCCGCCGCCCCGGTGCTCGCCGGGAGCTGCGCCTACGCGGGGTGGACGAGCGGCGACGTCTGGTCCGAGTGCGCAGGAGCCGAGTCGGCTCCGGCGCTTCGCCAGGTGTCGGGCATGCCCTCGTCCGCGCAGCTCGCGTTCCGGGCCGCCGGCGGCAGCGTCGTGCTCAACGATGCGCGGGGCGGCGGCAGCTGGGCGGTGCAGGACGGCGACGCCCTCATCGACAACTGGGCTCAGCTGCTCGCCACGAAGAAGAACGACGACGTCGCTCCTCGGAACGACGCCGACACCCCGCCTCAGTACGAGGACCAGCAGGCGCCGCCCGTGGCCGCGGACGACAAGCTCGGCGCCCGCCCCGGTCGCGCGACCGTGCTGCCGGTGCTGCTCAACGACTACGACCCGAACGGCGACGTGCTCGTGATCTCCGAGCTGACGACGCTCGCCGCCGACGTCGGCACCCTGGAGCTGGTCAGCGACCGCCAGCAGGTGCTCCTCACGCTGCCCGACGACGCGACCGGATCGGTGTCCTTCGGCTACACGATCTCGGACGGGCGCGGGGCGTCCGCCTCCGCCTCGGTGACGGTGGCGGTCCGGAAGGACAGCGAGAACTCCCCGCCGGCGCAGGTGCGCTCGACGCGCGCCACCGTCGCGAGCGGGGGTCGCGTGACCGTCGACACCCTCGGCGACTGGCTCGACCCGGACGGCGACGCGCTGTACCTCACGAGCGCGAGCGTGCCAGGACCGGACAGCGCCACCTGGAAGCCGGGCGGCGAGGTCGTCGTCGTCGACGCCGGCAGCGGAGCCGAGCGCAAGGACGTCGCCCTTGCCGTCTCGGACGGCCGCGCCGACGCGGCCGGCGTGCTCGCTGTGACGGTCCGCCCCGCCGGCGAAGTGCCCATCGTGGCCGACCCGTTCTCGGTGCTCGCCTACGTCGGCCAGGAGGTCACCGTCGAGCCGCTGCCCCACGTGCACGGCGGAACCGGCACCCTGCGGCTGAGCAACGTGCCCGAGAAGTCAGGCGTCTCCGTGCAGCCCGACTACGAGGGCGGCTCGTTCCGGCTGAGCAGCACCGAGGTGGGCACCCGCTACCTCGACTACACCGTGACCGATGGCGGCACCACGGGGACGGGCACCATCCGCGTCGATGTGGAGCCCGCGCCCGATCCGAACAGCCGGCCGATTCCCGTGCCGCACACGGCATTCGTCCGGGAGGGGGGCAGCCAGACGATCGACGTGCTCGCCACCGACATCGATCCCGCGGGCGGCGTCCTGCTGCTCACCGGCGTCTCGGACGTGCCGGAGGACGAGGGCGTGCGTGTCGAGATCCTGCAGCAGAGCCTGCTGCGGATCACGCTGACCGCGCCGCTCGAGCGGTCCACCGCCTTCGCCTACCGGGTGAGCAACGGCCTCACCGATGCGGAGGGGACCGTCGCCGTGGTGGAGATCCCCGACCCGGCGCGCTCCCAGCCGCCCATCGCCCGTCCCGACGAGGTGTCGGTGCGGGTCGGCGACGCCATCGACATCCCCGTCCTCGCGAACGACGAGCAGCCTGACGGCGAGCAGCTGAGCCTGGACGCCGACCTCGTCACGCCTCTGCCCGGCGGTTCCGGGCTCCTCTTCGCGTCGCAGAACCGGCTCCGTTATCTCGCGCCGAGCACCCCTGGCAACTTCACCGCGGTGTACCGGGTGAACGGGCCGGACGGCCAGTGGGCGACCGCCCAGGTGGCCATCGCGGTGCGCGAGGCCGACGTCGCCTCCAACAACCCTCCTGTGCCGCCCACCGTGGAGGCGCGCGTGCTCGCCGGCGAGAGCGTGCGCGTCGACCTTCCGCTCACGGGAATCGATCCGGACGGCGACTCGGTCCAGCTGATCGGGCAGGAGTCGAACCCCGAGAAGGGCGCCGTCACCGAGGTGGGCGACGACTGGATCCAGTTCGAGGCGGGCGACTACTCCGCTGGCACCGACTCGTTCCGGTACCGGGTGGTCGACGGGCTCGGCGCCCAGGCGGTCGGCACGGTGCGGATCGGCATCAGCCCGCGCCTGGAGGGCGCCCGCAATCCGGTGGCGGTGGAGGACGAGGTCACCGTGCGGCCGGGCCGCACGGTCACGGTCCAGGTGCTCGCCAACGACTCGGATCCGGACGGCGAGAAGCTCACCATCACCGGGATCGAGTCGACCAGCGAGGGCGGCACCGCCGAGGTGGACGGCCCGGTCGTGCGGGTCGCGGCCCCTGACCGTCCCGGCCGGTACGGCTTCGTGTACTCCATCGAGAACGAGCGCGGCGGGGTGAGCTCCAACTTCCTCACTCTGGTGGTCGACGCGGACGCACCGCTCGCCCGCCCGGTCGCCGAGGACGCTGTGCTCGGGCTCAGCGACATCCTGGGCCGGGACAGCGTGGACGTGAACGTGCTCGCGGGCGTCTTCTTCCCCGAGGGCGCCTCGACCGATCTCGCTCTGCGCGTCCTGCCCGGCTACGGCAGCCGGGCGGAGGTCCTGCCGAACAAGCGGGTGCGGGTCCGGCTCGGCGACCGCAGCCAGATCGTGCCGTTCGAGGTGGCGCACCCGGAGGATCGCACAGTCACGGCCATCGCCTTCATCCGGGTGCCCGGCTTCGACGACGCGTTCCCCCAGCTGCGCAGAGGTGCTGCCCCGCTCACGGTCCGCAGCGGCGACGAGCTGACGATCCCGCTCCGCGACTACGTCGTCGCGGTCGGTGACGGCACGGTGCGGGTCACCGACACGGCGACGGTGCGGGCGACCCACTCCGACGGCACGGAGACGGTGCAGGGCGGCTCCCTCACCTACCGCAGCGCCGCCGGCTACTTCGGGCCCGCCTCCATCTCCTTCCAGGTCACCGACGGGACCTCCGCGACCGATCCCCAAGGCAGGGTCGCCACCCTCGTGCTGCCGATCTCGGTCACCCCACGAGACGACCAGCCGCCCGTGTTCGACGGCGCGATCCTCGAGCTCGAGCCCGGCGCAGACCGCACCGTCAGCCTCGACCGGCTCACCAGTTACCCCTACGCGGACGACCTCTCCTCGCTGACCTACTCGATCGAGGGGGGAACGCCGTCCGGCTTCGACGTGGCGGTCGACGGTCAGGTCATGACCATCTCCGTGGCCGACGACGCCCGCGCCGGCGACGCGGGCTCGGTGGTCGTCGCGGTCCGGAACGCCCAGGGTCAGGGGGAGTCCGGGCGGCTGCGGCTGCGCGTTGTGGCCTCCACCCGGCCGCTCGCGACCCCGGCGTCCGACACCGCCGTCGCCCGCCGCGGCACCACGACGAGCGTCGACGTGCTCGCCAACGACCAGGCCGCCAACCCGTTCCCCGGCACCCCGCTCCGCGTCGTCGCGGTCCGCGGCACCGAGGCGGGCTCCCTGCCCGCGGGGCTCACCATCACCCCGAGTGCCGACAAGTCCAAGCTCACCGTCGCCGTCGCGCAGGGCGCCGAGCCGCGGGACGTGACTCTGCAGTACCAGGTGCTCGACGCGACAGGGGACCTCGACCGGGCCGCGTGGGGATCGGTCAAGGTGTCCGTGCAGGACAAGCCCGATCCCGTGACGGGCATCCGGGCGACGGGCTTCGGCGACAGGGCGATCACCGTGGTGTTCGATCCGGGGGCGTTCAACAACTCCGAGATCACCGGCTTCGAGGTGACGGCCACCCGGGTCTCCGACGGCGCCGCGCGCGTGAGCTCCTGCGCCTCGACCACCTGCACGGTGCCCACCACCGGGAACGGGCCCGCGAACGCGGTTCGCCTCTCGATCGTGGCTCGGAACGGCGTCGGCGCCTCGACGGCGACCGAGCTCGACGAAGACGTCTGGTCGGACATCGTGCCGGCCGCACCCACCTCCCTCGACACCCGATCGCTCGACCACGGCCTGCGCGTGTTCTGGCGGAAGCCGACCGAGACGGGCGGCAGCGCCATCACCTATTACCAGGTGACCGTGGCCGGCGACACGGAGACCCTCCCGGTCTCTCCGACGGACCCGGTGGGCACGGAGTACTCGCTCGATGTGACCAGCAGCTCGATCGGCAACGGCTCGGCCGTCGACGTCTCGGTGAGTGCCCGCAACGGGGCCATCGGCGGTCTCACCAACTGGAATTCGGTGTCCGGGTCCGGCACCCCCGCCGGCGCGCCCGTCGCGCTGTCCGCCCCGGCGGCAGGCGTCTCCGATGCGGGAGCGGACACCGGAGAGGTCGCCCTCGACTGGTCGGGCGTCTTCGACGGCAACGGCGCGGGCATCCGCGAGTACTTCGCCGCGACCTACACGGGCGCGCCGCCCACCTGCTCGGCCGCCGATGACGGGGCCCGCGGCACCACCCTCCAGGTACCGCCTCCCAGCGACGCGTTCCGGCACATGGGCACGGCCACTGCAGCGACCTTCGACGTGCCAGCCAACCAGGAGCAGCGCTTCGCGGTCTTCGCCTACAACGGCCAGGGCTGCACCTCGAGCGGCGAGATCACGGCCGTGACCCGGCGAGCCCCGGGCACGCCGACCCAGGTGCAGGTCAGCGGCCCGCAGGCGGCCGGCGACGGGCGCTACGACTTCCTGCTCGACTCGGTCGATTACGCCAGCGGCGGCGGCGACCCCGACGTGTCCTACAGCTACCGGGTCAGCGGTGCGGCGGGCAGCTGGGACATCGCCCCCGGCTCCGCCCTGGTCGGCGACGGGAACCTGTACGGCACGAGCGTGGCCGTCGAGGTGAAGGTCTGCGAGGCGCATCCCGAGAAGACGCTCTGCTCGGACTGGTCGGTGAGGTCGCCCGCATTCACCCCGGTCGACACACGCCCGGGCGGCCTCCAGTTCGCCGGCGACGCGACAGGCGGAACGTGGAGCTGGACCGCCGCTCCGTCGGGTTCCGGATACTCTGCGGTGGAGTACACGTGCAATGGCGGGGCGACGTGGACGGGGATGCCGGCGAGCGGCAGCTGCGCGGCGGGTGCCGGGGCGGGGCTGCAGGTCCGGGTGACGACGTCGAGCGGAACCTATCCGAGCCCGGTCTTCGACGGGCGGGACTTCGACTGATGCGCGCGGAACGAAGGAAGAGGAAGCGACGATGACCCCGGAACAGGCTGCCTGGTTCAGTGAGATATTCGGCCGCCTGGCGGCGAACATCGAGCAGGTGCTGCTCGGCAAGAGCCACGTCATCCGGCTCTCCCTCACCGCCATGCTGAGTGAGGGGCACCTGCTCCTCGAGGACTTCCCGGGGACCGGCAAGACCTCCCTGGCCCGGGCGATGGCGCAGAGCGTTCAAGGCTCGGCCAGCCGGGTGCAGTTCACCCCCGACCTGCTCCCGGGGGACATCACCGGCGTGAGCATCTACGACCAGCGCTCGGGCGAGTTCGAGTTCCACAAGGGACCCGTCTTCGCCAACATCGTGCTGGCCGACGAGATCAACCGGGCGAGCCCCAAGACGCAGTCGGCGCTGCTGGAGGTCATGGAGGAGGGCTCGGTCACCGTGGACGGCATCCGGCACGTGGTCGGTGCCCCGTTCATGGTCATCGCCACTCAGAACCCCATCGAGCAGGCCGGCACCTACCGGCTGCCCGAGGCCCAGCTGGACCGGTTCATCCTCAAGACCTCCATCGGCTACCCGGACCACGCCGCGACGCTGCGCATCCTGGAGGGGTCGACCGTGCGCTCGCACGAGGTCATCATCCCGGCGATCGTGCCCGCCGAGGTCGTGGTGGACATGAGCCAGCTGTCCCGCACCGTGCATGTGGACCCGTCCGTCACCGACTACGTCTCCCGGATCGTGGAGGCCACCCGCACCGCGACAGAAGTCCGACTCGGCGCCAGTGTGCGCGCCGCCATCGCGCTGCTGCGCACGGCCAAGACGCTCGCCGCCTCGAACGGCCGCCACTACGTGATCCCCGACGACGTCAAGGCGCTCGCCGAGCCCGTGCTCGCGCACCGCCTGCTGCTCGACCCGGAGGCCGAGTTCGACGGGGTCACCACCTCGAACGTCATGGCGCAGCTCCTCATCGAGGTGCCGCCGCCCAGCGAGCGGCAGGCCGTGTGACGACGCCCTCCCGCCACCGGACCCAGCCGGGCGCCGGAACCCGCGGGCGCGGCCTCACCCGGGTGCCCGACTCCCGCACCCGCGGGCTGACCGCCGCCCGGGCGGAGACGCTCGGCGCCGCCGCGACCAGCGGCCTGACGAACGCCCGCACGCGCATCGTCGGAACCAGGACGGGCATCGCGGCCGACGCGGTCGTGGTCGCCGTGCGGGCCTGGCGCTGGATCGCCGAGCACGCCGTCCGGACGGCGCGCGCCGTGGCGTCCGTGGTGACCCCGCTCGGCTGGAGCATGCTCGCCCTCGTCGTCGCCGCATTCTGGCTGGGCTACGGGGCCGGCTGGGCGGAGCTCGCCGCCGTCGCCTGGGCCGGCACGGTGGTCATCGCGGTCGCATCGCTGTTCCTGCTGGGCTCGCACGCGCAGCAGGTGGAGCTCGAGATGCCGCACAACCGGGTGGTGGTGGGCGACAAGGCGGCAGGCGCCCTCGCCGTGCGCAACCCGACCGGCAGGCGGATCCTCGGCTCCACCGTCGAGATCCCGGTCGGCGAGGCGCTCCTCGAGCGGCCCGTCCCGTCGCTGGCCGGCGGAAGCGCCTACGAGGATCCCTTCCTGGTCCCCACCTCGCGCCGCGGCGTGATCCCCATCGGGCCGGTCCGCACCGTTCGGGCCGACCCCCTCGGCCTGGTGCGCCGCGAGCACGTCTGGGCGGCGAGCGTTGAGCTGTTCGTGCACCCCCGCACCGTGCCCATCCCGTCCACCAGCACCGGCTTCGTGCGCGACCTGGAGGGCCAGGTGACGCGGGACCTCACGTCCAGCGACGTCTCCTTCCACGCGCTCCGCGAGTACCAGCCCGGTGACGACCGCCGCTACATCCACTGGAAGAGCACCGCGAAGCAGGGCGTGCACATGGTGCGACAGTTCGAGGAGACCCGGCGCAGCCACCTGATGGTCGCGCTGAGCCTGGCGAGTGCGGACTACGAGAACGACGAGCAGTTCGAGCTCGCGGTGAGCGTTGCCGGGTCCCTGGGCGTCCGCGCCATCCGCGACGCGCGCACCGTGTCCGTGGTGGTGAGCGAGCGGACGCCGGAGTTCGCCAAGCGCAAGGTCTTCGCCGTGCGCAACCTCAGCATCCTGAGCCCGACCCGGCTTCTCGACGACCTCGCCCGCGTCGAGCGCGCGGATGCGGCGCTCGGCGCCGTCGACCTCGCCCGCGTCGCAGCGGAGCAGGTGGCGGGCACCTCGGTGGCCTTCCTCCTGCTCGGCTCCCCGCCGACTCCGGCGCAGCTGCGCGCGGCCTCCGCGGTCTTCCCGGCCGGCGTCGAGGTGGTGGCGATCGTCTGCGATCCCGGCTTCGCCCCCGGTCTCCGGCGGGTGGCCGAGCTTTCGGTGCTGACGATCGGCTACCTCGAGGACCTGCAGAAGGCCTTCGCCCGGACCCGGGCGGCATGAGCGCGCGTTCCGCGGCGCGTCGCCGCCTGCCCGCCGGTGCGATCGTGCTGGACACGGCCTTCCTGGTTGTCGCGATGGCGCTTGCCGCCGCCTCCTTCTGGCCCGTGCACCGCACCAGCGCGCTGGTCGTTGCGGTGGCGGCCGCCCTTGCCGCGGGCGGCGCGGTCGCCCTGCTCGGGGCCGCGTTCCGCTGGCCGGCCTGGGCGGTGGGCCTCGCCACGATCGTCGCCTACCTGCTGCTCGGCGTCCCGGTGGCGGTGCCCGACCAGGCGCTCGGCGGCGTCGCGCCGACCGTGCCGGGGCTCACCGAGCTCGTGTCCGCCGCCGCGCTCAGCTGGAAGGAGCTGCTGACCATCTCGCTCCCGGTGGGCAGCTACCAGGAGCTCCTCGTCCCCGTCTTCCTCCTCACCCTCGTGCTCACGGTGGTGGCGCTCTCCGTCGCTCGCCGGACCCGGCATGGCGAGCTCGCGGTGCTCGCTCCGATCGCGCTCTTCCTCGGGGGCGTGCTGCTCGGCCCGGACGAGGAGAGCCTGCCGGTCCCCCTCGCCCTCGCCCTCCTCGTCACCCTGCTGCTGTTCCTGCTCTGGCGCCGGCAGCGGCGCCGCACTCAGGCGCTGCGGCTGCTCAACGAGCAGGCCGGAATGCGGGTGGAGGCGCGGGCGGACCGACGGGTGGCCGGAGCCCGCACCGCGGCCGGAGCTGCGGTGATTCTCGCCCTCGCGGCCGGCGGAGCCGTGGCGGCCAGTGCCGTCGTGCCGGTCAGCGCGCCGAGGACCGTGCTGCGCTCGGCCATCGAGATCCCGTTCGACCCGCAGGACTATCCGAGCCCGCTCTCCGGGTTCCGGCGGTTCTTCTCGCCCGAGGTCGCCGGCTCGACGCTGCTCACCGTGAGCGGACTGGAGAAGGGGGAGCGCATGCGCCTCGCGACCCTCGACACCTATGACGGAGTCGTCTTCACCGTCGGCAGCGCCGCCGTCACGAGCGCTTCGGGAGCCTTCGCCCGCGTCCCGTCGACGATCGACCAGTCGGGCGTGGACGGCAGGGACGCGTCCCTCGAGGTCACGATCGCCGGCTACCGGGGGGTGTGGCTGCCCGACGCTGGCCTGCTGCGCTCGGTCGATTTCCGGGGGCCGGGCGCGGCCGCGCTGCGGAACGCCTTCTACTACAACGGCGCCAGTGGCACCGGGGCCGTGCTCGGGGGGCTGAGCGAGGGCGACGAATACGTCCTCGACGCGGTGCTGCCGCCCGAGGCCGACGCCCAGGCGCTCGACGGCCTGGAGCCCGGCTCCTCGCCGGTGCCGGCCCTGGCGGTGGTGCCCGGCGAGCTCGATGCGACCATCGCGGAGTACACCGACGCCTCCGACTCACCTGGCCGGCGGCTCGCCGCGGCGATCGCCGGCCTCCGTCACGACGGCTACGTGAGCCACGGCGGCGACGGCGAGCCGTTCAGCGCGTCGGGCCACTCCGCCGCGCGCATCACCGATCTGCTGACGGCCCGGCCGATGCTCGGCGACGCCGAGCAGTACGCCACGACGGCCGCGCTGATGGCACGCCGCCTCGGCTTTCCCTCCCGGGTCGTGCTCGGCTTCGTCGCGCCCCATGGGGGGACGGCCGTGCCGCTGACCGGCGCCGACGTGAGCGCGTGGATCGAGGTGGACACGGCCGAGTCCGGGTGGGTGCCCGTCGACCCGAACCCGGAGGTGCGGGACATCCCCGAGCGCCAGCCCGACCAGTCGACCTCGGTCAGCCGCCCTCAGTCGGTCGTCCAGCCGCCGCCCGACGAGGAGCTCCAGCAGGACGAGCAGGTCCCGCCCGACGTGTCCGAGGAGGCGCAGCAGCCGCAGCCGCCCGCCTGGCTCGCCGTCGTGCTCACGGTCCTCCGCGTGCTCGGCTGGCTGGCCGTGGCCGGGGCGATCCTGCTTGCGCCGTTCCTGGCCGTGCTCGGAGCCAAGTGGACCCGCCGGCGACGGCGGATGCGCGCCCGGGATCCGCTCGCCCGGATCCGCGGCGGGTGGGACGAGTTCGCCGACGCGGCGCTCGATGCCGGGGTGGAGGTGCAGCCGAGTTCGACCCGGAACGAGCTCGCGATCGCAGTGGGTGGGCGGAAGCCACTCGTCCTCGCCTCGGTGGTCGACCGGGCGATCTTCTCCCCGGTGGACCCCGCTCAACTGGACGCGGACCGCGTGTGGGCCGCAGTATCGGACCTGCGCTCCGACCTCGGACAGGGTCGCACCCGCTGGGAGCGGCTCAAGGCACTCGTGTCCCTCCGGTCGCTGCGGCGATCCTCGAAGCGGAAGGACAACGGGTGAGCTGCACGGTGTGCGGCGCCGACCTGCGGGACGGCGCCATGTTCTGCGGCGAGTGCGGCAGCGCGGTGGTCGAGCGGACCGCGGGCGATCGAGCGGTCACGGGGTCGCCCGCCGCGGAGCGACCGGTCGTGCCGCCACCCGGACCCCAGGAGCCGGATGGCTCGGACCCGGTGCCGCAGGCGCAGGAGCCCGACACGGAGGACTCCCTGCTCGAGGCTCCGCGGGCCGAGCCGGTCCCGGCGGACGGACCGGCACCCGCCCCGACGGCATCCGCGCCCGACGAGCAGACCAGACTCCCGCAGCTGCGCCTCAAGGCTCCGGCTGCCCGCTTCGTGCTGCAGTTCAGCACCGGGGAGTCGGTGACGGTGGAGGGGACCGGCCTGATCGGCCGGCGTCCCCAGGCGCAGCCCGGCGAGTACTTCGACGTCCTCGTCTCGGTGGATGATCCGGGACGGTCGGTCTCGAAGACCCACCTGGAGTTCGGCCAGGAGGGCGGCACGTTCTGGGTGAACGACCGCTTCTCGGCAAACGGCACGGTGGTGCGCGAACCGGACCGGGCCGCCCGGCTGTCGGTGCCGGGCATGCGCAGCCGGGTGCAGCGGGGCTCCCGGGTCGAGATCGGCGAGCAGTTCTTCGTGGTGAGCTGACTCCTCCCCAGGGCGATCGCCCGCACCGGCGTGCGCGGGTCCGGAGCGCACCCCGCTGCGGCCGCCCGACCGGGTCGATCCTGGGCGGGTGCAGCTGTCGCTCCCGCCGCCGCTCCCAGAGCCGCCGCAGCGGGCCTTCCCCATCGCGGGAGCGCTCGCGCCGGTGCTCGCCGCCGGCGTGCTCTTCACCCTCACTCGGTCGCCCATCACCCTCGCCTTCGCGGCGCTCGGTCCCCTCCTCGCCGCGGCCTCCCTGCTCGATGGGGGACGACAGGCGCGCAGGGCGACCCGGCGGGCCACGGAGCGGAGACTGACCGCCCTCGCCCGTCTCGAGGAGGACGTGCGCGTGGAGCATCGCCGGCTGCTCGCCGCGCTCTGGACGGCGACCCCGTCCGCGGCGACGATCCTCTCCGCGACCGGGCCGCCGGTCCGCCGGACTCCGGGACCCGTGCTGGTCGCGCTGGGAGCCGGGCCGGTGCCGAGCGGGCTGGAGCTCGTCGCGACCGATGAGGAGGATCGCGCGGCGTCGGCGCGGGCGGCGGAACTGACCGACGGTCCGGTGCGCGCGGACGCACGGGACGGCATCGGCGTGGTCGGCCCGCAGCCTCTGTCCTCGGCGGTGGGCCGCGCCCTGCGGGTCCAGGCGCTCTGGCACTCGGGCGAGGATCTCCCCGTCCTCGTCGGGCACACGGCGGACTCCCTCGCCGAGTACTGCCCTGTGCTCCTCGAGGTGCTCGGGCCGCGCCGCGCCGTCCTGCTCCGGCATCCCGACCCGCGCGCTCTGGTCGAGCTGCGGCCCGAGCTCGTCTCCCGCGTGCAGGAGCGCCGGTTCCGCGCGCGGATGCTGCGGAGCGCCTCCGCCGGCGCCCTGCCGTCCGACGTGCCGTGGGCGGGGCTGCCGCCGCTCGAGCACACCGGAGGACTGACGGCGCGCTTCCTCGTGGACGAGGCCGGTCCCGTGGACCTCGATCTGGTGGGCGATGGGCCGCACGCCGTGGTGGGCGGCACCACCGGCAGCGGCAAGAGCGAGTTCCTCGTTGCCTGGGTGGTCGCGCTCGCCGCCGCTCATCCGCCGGAGCGGCTCTCGATGCTGCTGCTCGACTTCAAGGGCGGGTCAGCCTTCGACCGGCTCGCGGCCCTCGATCATGTCCAGGCGGTGGTGACCGACCTCGACGGGGACACGGTGGATCGTCTCGCGGACGGGCTGCGGGCCGAGGTGCGGCGGCGGGAGACCGAGCTTCGTGCGGCGCGTGCCCGCGATGTCGATGCCGCGCCCGGTCTCGCGCGGCTGGTGATCGTGATCGACGAGCTGGCCGCCCTGCTCGCGCTGAGGCCCGCGCTCGCGGGGCTGCTCACCGACATCGCCGCGCGGGGCCGCGCCCTCGGGATGCACCTCGTGCTGTGCACGCAGCGGCCCGCCGGGCTGGTGTCGGACGCGCTGCTGGCGAACTGCCCTCTGCGGATCTCTCTGCGCGTGCTGCAGGCCTCCGACAGCTCGGCGCTGGTCGGCGGTGACGACGCCAGCCGGCTGCCCCCCGATGTGCCAGGACGATGCGTGGTATCGCGTGCGGGGGAGCCGGCCGTGCTCTGCCAGAGCGCCCACGCCGCGCCCGGCGACACGGACCGGGCCCTGCGCCGGCCACCCGGACGCAGCCCGGCTCCGCCGGTCTGGCTGCCGCCGCTGCCCGCCTCGCTGCCTCTGGCGGGGCTTCCCGTGCCGCCCGCCGGGCAGGTCGTCCTCGGTCTCCTCGACGACCCGGGGGGCCAGCGGCAGCCTCTCGCGCTGTGGGATCCGTTCCGGGACGCGTCCCTCCTCGTGGTGGGCGCCGCCGGCTCCGGCCGCAGCACGGTGCTCGCCACCCTCGCGGCCCAGGTCGGGAGCGCCGTCGTGGAAGGTGCCGGCCCGGATGCCGGTGAGACGCTGTGGGATCGCGTGGCGGGGCTCGGCGCGGCAGGGATGCTGCTCGTCGACGACCTCGATCTCGCGCTGTCCGCCCTCGGCCCTGAGCACTCCGCCGAGCTGACCGCCCGCCTCAGCCTCGCCCTGCGGCGCCCGGGGACCCGGCTTGCCGCCACCTCGCGATCGCCCGCGCCGCCGCTGCGGTCCCTGCGCCCCGCGTTCGCCCGGACCCTGCTCCTCCGGCTGGATCGGGACGAGCACGCCCTGCTCGCGTCGCGGGGGGAGCGCCACGACCCGGAGCTGCGGCCGGGCGGCGGCTGGTGGGACGGGCTGCGGCTGCAGGCGGCCCAGAGCCCGATGGCTTCCCCGGCAGGCGGGGAGTGCGCGCCGGTGCTCCTCGACGCGTCCCTCGCCGCCGCCCTCGACCCGGTAGCGGACCCGCTCGTCCTCGTCACGGCGTCGCCGTCCCTCCGGATCGGTCAGCTCGCGGGACACGTCGGCGACCGGCGGGTGCTGGACCTGCGGTCGGCGGCCCCGCCCGCCGCCGGGCTGGACGGGAGCCTGGTAGTGCTCGATCCCGCCGCGTGGCAGGCATCGCCGGCGCTGTGGGCGCTGCTCGAGCGCCGCACCCTCCTTCTCGACGGTGTCTCCGTTGCCGAGTTCCGGGCGATCACCCGGCGCCGTGAGCTGCCGCCCCCTCTCGCGCCTCGCGAGGGACGCGGCTGGCTGGTGGCACCCGAGCAGCCGGCTCGCCGGGTCGAGGTCCGCTGGACCGGCGATCAGGCGGCGAGTGCCGCCTCGAGCTCGGTGTGAGGCAGGTCGTGCGCGGTCGCGACCGCGCTGTTGGTGAGCGATCCGCCGTGCACATTCAGCCCCAGCGCGAGAGCCGGGTCCGCCCTCAGCGCGTTGCGCCAGCCCGCGTTGGCGACGGCCCGCACGTACGGCAGCGTCGCGTTCGTGAGCGCGTAGGTCGACGTGTTGGGGACTGCACCCGGCATGTTGGCCACGCAGTAGAACAGCGAGCCGTGCACGCGGAAGGTGGGGTCGGCGTGCGTGGTCGGGTGGGAGTCCTCGAAGCAGCCGCCCTGGTCGATCGAGATGTCGACGAGCACGCTGCCCGGCCGCATGCGCGCCACCAGGTCGTTGGGGACCAGCTTGGGGGCGCGCGCACCGGCGACGAGCACCGAGCCGATCACCAGGTCGGCGTCGAGCAGGGAGCGCTCGATCTCGTACGCGTTCGATGCGACAGTCGTGACGCGGCCGGCATACAGGGCGTCGATGTCGCGCAGGCGGGTGAGGTTGGTGTCCAGGACGGTCACGTCGGCGCCGAGGCCGACGGACATCGACACCGAGTTGGTTCCCGCCACCCCGCCCCCGAGCACCACGATGCGGGCAGGCCGGGTGCCGGGCACGCCAGGGACAAGAAGCCCGGGCCCCCCGTTGGGTCGCAGCATCGTGGACTGGCCCACCAGCGGCGCGAGCCGGCCGGCGACCTCGCTCATCGGCGCGAGCAGAGGAAGCGCCCGATTGGGCAGCTGTACGGTCTCGTAGGCGATCGCCGTCATCCCCGAGGAGAGGAGGGCGGAGGTGAGCTCGGGCTCGGCGGCGAGGTGCAGGTAGGTGAACAGCACGAGGTCGCTCCGGAAGTACCCGTACTCGGACGCGATCGGCTCCTTCACCTTGAGCAGCAGGTCCACGGAGCCCCACACCTCGGCGGCCTCGGCCACGATGCGCGCGCCCGCGGCCGTGTACTCCGCGTCGGGGATGGAGGAGCCTTCGCCGGCCCCCGCCTGCACGAGCACCGTGTGGCCCGCCGCCGTCAGGTCGTGGACGCCCGAGGGGGTGATCGCCACCCGGAACTCGTTGTTCTTGATCTCGCGGGGGACTCCGATTCGCATGGGACCAGCCTACTGAGCTAAGCGGCGGAATCCGCTAGGCGTCGCCGAAGATCCGACGGATTCCGCAAAGTTTGCGTGCCCATGCGGTCGAAATCCACTGCGAGAGGTCAGACACAGGTGACGCGGATCTGGCCGACCGGGCGGCCGCCGCCCTGGACGACGAGGTCCAGCCGGGCGCGGACCCGTGCCAGGGCGGGGCCGTCGATCGCGCCGACGGAGGCGAGCAGGTCGGCGGCGACCGCCGCGACGGCGCGGAGGCTGCCGTCCAGCGTCTTCACCGCCACGGCATGCCCCTCCGGGGTCGCCACCGCGAACACCCCCTCGGCGCCCACCTTGGCCAGCCCCCCGAGTTCCTCGATGAGCACCGCGTCCTGGCCGCCCTCTCCTGAGATCAGGGCCGGATGCTCGAGCACCGCCTGGGTGAGGGCCGCCGCGTCCCGGTAGAGCGGCCAGGGCGAGTCCGCGCGGGTGGTCCGGATGCGGGAGAAGCCGGCGGCGAGGCCGGTCAGCGATATCGCGTGCACCGGAGCGCCGCACCCGTCGACGCCGGTGATCGACACGTGCTCGCCGGTCATCCGCTGGATCACCTCACGCACCCGTTCCTGCAGGGGATGCGCGGGATCCAGATAGCTGCGGGTGTCCCAGCCGCTGCGCACGCAGGCCAGCAGCATGGCGGCGTGCTTGCCTGAGCAGTTGTGGAAGATGGGCAGCGGGCCGTGCCCGGTTCGGATCAGTTCGTCCCGCGAGTGCCGGTCGCTCGGCCAGTCAGCGGGGCAGCCGAGCGCGGAGATCGGCAGACCGGCCTTCTTGAGGATGCCCCGCACGATCTTCGCCTGCTCGATGGTGCCGTGGTGGCTCGCCGTCGACAGCACCAGCTCCTCGGCGCTCAGGTCGCCTCCGCTCGCCATCGAGGCGAGGGCCTGGAAAGGCTTGAGGGAGGAGCGGGGGAAGAGCGGCGCTCGCACATCCCCCAGCTCCCGGCGGACCGCACCGTCCGGCGCGAGCACGACCGCCGAGCCGACATGCCGGGACTCCACGAAGCCGCTGCGCTCGACCACGGCGAGCTCGACGGCGTCGGCGGCCGCGAACGTGCCGCGCATCAGGGCCGGACTGCCGCGGGCCGTCCGGATCGACTCCCCACTCAGAGCGCGGCGAAGCCGTCCTCGAGCACGCCGAGGGCGTCCACGAGGAGCTCGTCCGTGATGGCGAGGCTCGGCAGGAACCGGACGACGTTGCCCCAGGTGCCGGCCGTCAGCACGAGCACGCCGTTCTGCGCGGCGTGCGCGGCGAGAGCGGTGACCGCCTCCGCGTTCGGCTGCTTGGTGGTCTGCGCGGTGCCCGGCTTCACCAGCTCGATCGCCATCATGGCCCCGCGGCCCCGGATGTCACCGATGATGTCGTACTTCTGCTGCAGGGCGCCGAGGCCCGACGTGAGGGTCTTCTCGATGCGGACGGCCTCGTTCAGCAGGGAGTCCTGCTCGATCAGGTCGAACACCGCAACGGAAGCGGCTGCGGCGACGGGGTTGCCGCCGAAGGTGCCGCCCAGTCCGCCGGGCTGCGCGGCGTCCATGATCTCGGCGCGGCCCGTGACGGCGGCGAGGGGGAGCCCTGCCGCGATGCCCTTGGCCGACAGGAGGAGGTCGGGCACGAGGCCGAAGTGCTCGCTCGCGAAGTAGCGGCCGGTGCGGCCCATGCCGCTCTGGATCTCGTCGGCGATGAGCACGACGCCGTTGGCGGTGGCCCACTGCTGGAGCGCGGGCAGGTAGCCCTCGGCGGGGGTCTGGAAGCCGCCCTCGCCCTGAATGGGCTCGACCACCAGGGCGGCGAGGTCGGTGGCGCCGACTCGCTTCTCCAGGTAGGCGATGGTGCGCGCCGCGGCCTGCTCGCCGGTGAGGCCGTCCCGGTAGGGGTAGGAGCTGGGCGCGTGGAAGATGTCGCCCGCGAAGGGCCCGAAGCCGGTCGCGTAGGGCGCCGCCTTGTAGTTCATGGCCATCGTGAGGTTGGTGCGCCCGTGGTAGGCATGCTCGAGCACGGCGACCGCGCGCCGGCCCGTGAACTTGCGGGCGATCTTCACGCCGTTCTCCACCGCCTCCGCGCCGGAGTTGACGAGCACGCTGCGCTTCTCGAAGTCGCCGGGGGTGTGCTCCGCCAGCAGCTCTGCCACCCGGATGTAGGACTCGTAGGGGGTGATGGTGAAGAGGGTGTGCAGGAAGGAGTCGAGCTGCGCCTTGGCGGCGTCGACCACGCTCTGCCGGGTGTGACCGACCGTGGTCACTCCGATCCCGGCGCCGAGGTCGATGAACTGGTTGCCGTCGACGTCGCGCAGCACCGCGCCGCTCGCCCGCTCGATGTAGACGGGAAGCGTGGAGTGCACGCCCGGCGGGACGACCTTCATGCGGCGCTCGTGGAGCGCCTGCGACTTCGGACCGGGGATCGCGGTGACGATCTCCCGCTGCTGCGGGAGGGGGGTCTGAGCGGATGCGGACAGGTTCTCGAGCAGCGTGTCAGTCATGGTGCAACCGAGTTTACGCCCGCCCTCGGACGGAACTCCCGGTGCTGCCCGGGAGTTCGCGGCTAGCATCGCGGAGTGATCATCGACCACTCCTACCGGGTCAGCGTCGAGTGGACCGGCAGTCGCGGATCGGGCACCTCGGACTATCGCGCATACGGTCGGGACCACATCGTGCGCGTCGAGGGCAAGCCCGACCTGGCCGGCTCCGCCGATCGACCCTTCCACGGCGATGCCGACCGCTGGAACCCCGAGGAGCTGCTCGTGGCGGCGCTCAGCCAGTGCCACATGCTGTCCTATCTGCACGTCGCGGTGCAGAACGGCGTCACGGTGCTGGCCTACCGGGATGTGGCGACCGGGACCATGACGCAGACCGCCGACGGCGGCGGCCACTTCACCTCGGTCACCCTCTCCCCGGTCGTCGAGATCGCCGACCCCGCCCAGGTGGCGCTCGCCGAGTCGCTGCACGCTCAGGCCAATGCGAAGTGCTTCATCGCGTCCTCGGTGAACTTCCCGGTGCACCACTCGCCGACCATCCTGGCCTGACCGGCCCTCGCCCGCCGGTGCCCGCCCTGTCGCCGCGACGGACGCAACGGTCCGGCCACACCGCGACGGCACGCGGTGGCAGTTTGGCCGGACGGTCGCGTCTGTGAGGTGCCGAGGCGGCGGGTGGAAGGATGGTGCCGTGCGCCGCCTCGTCCTGCTCGGATCCACCGGATCGATCGGCACTCAGGCGCTCGACGTCGTGCGCGCCAACCCGGACCGCTTCGAGGTGGTCGGCCTCGCGGCCGGCTCGGACCGGGAGGGGCTCCGGGCGCAGGCCGAGGAGTTCGGCGTGAGCGCCACAGCGCTCGGCGCGGAGGAGGCCGCCCAGCTGGTGCGGGACGTCGACTGCGACGTCGTCGTCAACGGCATCACCGGATCGGTGGGGCTGGGTCCCACGCTCGCGGCCCTGCGCGCAGGCAGGACGCTCGCCCTCGCGAACAAGGAGTCCCTGATCGTCGGTGGGTCCCTGGTCACCGCCCTCGCCGCGCCGGGGCAGATCGTGCCCGTCGACTCCGAGCACTCCGCCATCGCCCAGGCACTCCGCGGGGGAGCGGCGGGCGAGGTCCGCCGGCTCGTCCTCACCGCCTCCGGCGGGCCCTTCCGGGGTCGCAGCCGGGAGCAGCTGCGTGAGGTCACTCCGGCCGAGGCGCTCGCCCATCCCACCTGGGACATGGGGCTCGTCGTCACCACGAACTCCGCGACCCTCGTCAACAAGGGACTCGAGGTGATCGAGGCGCACCTGCTCTTCGGCGTGCCATACGAGAGCATCGAGGTGACCGTGCACCCGCAGTCGATCGTGCACTCCATGGTCGAGTTCGTGGACGGCTCCACCCTGGCACAGGCGTCCCCGCCCGACATGCGCCTGCCCATCTCGCTCGCGCTGGACTGGCCGGCCCGGGTGCCCGGGGTCGGCGTCCCGCTCGACTGGAGCACGGCGTCCGCCTGGACCTTCGAGCCGCTCGACGCCGCGGCGTTCCCCGCGGTCGAGCTCGCGAAGAGCGTCGGTCGGGTGGGCGGCAGCCTCCCGGCCGTGTTCAACGCGGCCAACGAGCAGGCGGTCGCGGCCTTCCATGCGGGTCGGCTGCCGTTCCTCGGCATCCTCGACCTTCTCGCGGCGGTGATCGACAGCGCCCCCGACGACGACGGCGAGCTCACCGTGGAGTCGCTGCAGGAGACGGAGGCCTGGGCGCGAGCCGAGGCGGACCGGAGGATCGCGGCCGCCTAGGGCGTGGTCGAGGGGTTGGTCCAGCTGTCGATCTGGCGCTGCACCTCGCGCCCGACACGGTCGAGGCGCTCCCGCAGCCCGTCGAGGATCCCGCCCTGGGCGTCCTCCTGCTGCTGGAGCTGGCGCTGCTCCTGCAGGCGGGCCAGCTCGGCCTGCTCGGCCGCGAGTGCCGAGTCGAGGTCCTCCTGCACCGCGTCGATGGAGGCGAGGATCACCCTGTACTTGGCGGAGCTGACCTGATCGTCGAGGGCCGCCGCATCGACGTGGGCGGCGGTGTCCTCGAGCGAGCTCACGGCGGACGGGTAGTCGGTGACGGCCGAGGCGGTGGAGACCGCGAGGAGGTCGTCGCGGAGCGCCAGGGTGAGGTCGTCGGCGAGCCCCTCGCCCTCGATCGCGCCTTGGAGCCTGCCGAGGGAGGTGCCGAGGTCGCCTTCGACCGCCGGGTACGCGGGCGGCGGCTCCGCGGGTCCGGGTTGCACCCAGGCGGTGATGGCCGGCCAGGCGGCGATGACTCCGAGGGTCGCCCCGACGAGGAGCACGAGGAGGAGAGCGAGCCAGCCGGCCCCCCGGCGGCGTCGCCGCGGGGCGGAGACCGGAGCGGGGGATGCGCCGCCGGCCGACCCGACCGTGGGCAGCAGCTCGGTGCCGCCGTCCGGTGCGGGCACGAGGCGCCGGGTGCGGTCGGCGGCGGGCGCGCCGAGGAGCCGCTCGGTCGGATTCCCGGCGGGAGCGAGCGGGCGCGTGGCGTCTTCGAGAGCGGGCAAGTGGAGGGTGGCGTCGCCGGGGCCGGGGAACTCGGTCGGCGAGAGGAGGAAGGGGCCGGGCGAACGCCAGGCCCGGAGACCGTCGCGGGCCTGCCGGGCGGAGAGCCGGTCCTCGGGGTCGACCGCCGTCATGCCGCGCAGCAGCTCGGCGTCAGCGGGGTCGAGGCCGGCGGGCAGTCGAGGAGCCCGCACCGTGCGCGCGACGGCCGACTCGCTGGCGGAGCCGGCGAACGGCGCCCGCCCAGTGAGTCCCTCGAGCAGCACCAGACCCAGCGAGTACACGTCGCTGGCAGTGCCCACCGGCCGCCCCGTGACCTGCTCGGGACTCAGGTAGCCTGCCGTGCCGAGGACCGCGCCGGGGACGGTGAGCCGGGACTCGTCGACGATGCGGGCGATCCCGAGGTCGGTCAGCTTGGCGCGGAGTCCGCCGTCGCCGTCCCTCGTGACGAGGATGTTCTCGGGCTTGATGTCGCGGTGCACCACCCCGCGCGAGGCGATGTAGCCCAGCGCGTCCGCGACCTGCTCGAGCAGGGCGGAGACGTCCACGGGGGAAAGGGCGCCGTCGGCGAAGAGGTCGGCGAGGGTCGGGCCGTCGACGAGCTCGAGCACGAGGTAGGCAGCCTCGCCGGTCCCGCCCTCGCTGGCGTCGTGCAGCGTCACCAGAGAGGCGTGATTGAGGCCGGCGAGCATCCGGATCTCGGAGCGGATCCGGCGCAGGTCCTGGGCGTCGGCGATGTCCGGCCGGAACAGCTTGAGTGCGACGTCCCGGGAGAGTCGCTCATCGTGCGCCCGGTAGACGGTGGCCATGCCGCCCGCACCGAGGAGCGAGCCGAGGCGGTACCTGCCGCCGAGCAGCGTGCCGGGCGCGGCGAGGAGCCTGGTGTCCGTCACGCGATCCCGATCCCTATGCGAAGAACCATGCCTACCATGCGGAGCCCGGCATGGTCCTCAGAGACCGGTCACGGTGTGCTCGTGTCCGCGGCGGTGAGCTGGTCGCCTGTGGTCGTGTCGCCCTCGGCTTTCGCCGGGGCGGTGGGTGAGGGGGTCGTGGAAGGATGCGGGGTGTCGGACGGAACCGGAGTCGGGGACGGGGTGGGCTGGGGGTCGGGGGACTTGGACGGCTCCGGCGTCTTCTCGTCACCACTGGAGTCGCCGCCGCCGGTCGTGTCCTTCGAGGGCGCGTCCGAGGCCGGCTCCTCGGACGGAGCGTCGGAGCTCGGGGCGGGGGCTGAGCTCTCTGTGCCGCCCGTCGTGTCGCCGCTCGAGTCGGTGCTCGCCGACGGCTGATCCTTGGGGTCGCCGTCCTTCGCCTTCTCGATCTCGGCCTTCAGCTTGTCCCGCAGCGCCGCGATGGCGGACTCGACCTGGTCATAGCGCTTGGCGGTGATCTCCCCCCGGTCGCGGGCCGCCTTCAGCTCGGCCTCGACGTCGTCGAGTCGGGCGAGGGCGTCCGTCAGGTCGTTCCCGGCCGCCGCCGTGCTGACGGCGAGGACTGCGGTCTGCAGGCGGCCCGCGGTCGCGTCGGCGATGTCGCCCTGACCGGCGCACCCGGCGAGGCCGAGGGTGAGGGCGAGGGCGATCGCCACGGCTGTCCGTCTCATCCGTCCACGCTCTTCTGCAGGTCCTTGAGCAGGTCGCCGAGTTCGCCGGTCACCTGCGGGTACGGAACGTCGCCGGCCCTCGACGCGGTGAGGGCGTCGATCAGGAACGGCGCCGCGAGCACGGCGGCCAGCAGCAGCACCGCGAGCACGATCAGGAAGATGAGGAGGCCGCGGCGGCGGCGCTTGCGCGCCACCCGCATGGAGCCCGTGGTCGGAGGACCGGCCACCGCATACTGTTCGGCCGTCGAGGGGTAGCCGGGGGCAGCGAGCGCACCGGTCGCGGGGATGCCGCCGGTGGGATAGACGCCGCCGGTGGGATAGACGCCGCCCGTGGGATAGACGCCGCCGGTGGGATAGACGCCGCCCGTCGGGTAGCCGGTCGCCGCGGGGAAGTCCGAGGTCCCCAGCCGCGCCGTGGCATCCTGCTGGCCCGTCCAGGCGCCCGGCGCCTGGTACGCCGTCGGCGCTGCGGCGGGCATGCCCCCGGTGGGGATCCGCGCCGTGGCGTCGGTGGCGGTCCGGGGATCGAACGGCGCGCTCAGCGGCTGCGTGAAGTCGCTGAACTCGCCCGGGACGGTGCTGGTCGGCATGGTGAGGGTGCCTGGTCCGCCGGTCGCCCAGCGGGTCAGCGCCTCTTCCGCGTGTGCGGCCGAGATCCGCGCGGAGGGGTCAAGCGCGGTCATGGCACGCAGAAGAGAGCTGTTCAGGGCGTCGACGCCCTCGGGCAGCTCGGGCGGACGGACCGTGCGCATCGCCGCGGACTCCTGCGGGGTGCCGGGGAAGGGCTTGCGTCCGCTCAGGGCCTCGATCAGCACCAGACCGAGCGCGTAGACGTCGCTCGTGCTGTCGATGCCCGCCCCGCTCACCTGCTCGGGGCTGAGGTAGGCGACCGTGCCGAGCACGG
Organism: Naasia sp.; assembly: GCF_025465545.1. Taxonomy (GTDB): domain Bacteria; phylum Actinomycetota; class Actinomycetes; order Actinomycetales; family Microbacteriaceae; genus Naasia. Next base: position 58,024 of record NZ_JAODMK010000045.1, read on the forward strand.
AGCCCGCGGTCGTGAGCCGGGTGGCGTCGGCGATCCGGGCGATCCCGAGGTCGGCCAGCTTCGCCCAGACCCGTCCGTCCTGATCGCGGCGGACGAGGATGTTGGCCGGCTTCACGTCACGGTGCACGATGCCCTTGCGATGGATGTGCGCCAGCGCGCCGGCGACCTGTGCCCCGATCGTGACCGCGTCCCGCCGGCTGATCCGGCCCTCGGCGAGGAGCTGGCCGAGGTCCTCGCCGTCGATGAGCTCCATGACGAGGAAGGCCGTCTGGCCGTCCTCGCTGAGCGAGGCGTCGTGCAGGGTGACGAGGTTGGGGTGGTTGACGCTGCCGAGGATCTTCATCTCGGCCTGCACCCGGCGAGGGTCGTTGGCCTCGCTGACATCGGTGCGGAACACCTTGACGGCCACGTCGCGGTCGAGCACGAGGTCGTGGGCGCGGTGCACGGTGGCCATGCCGCCTGCGCCGACCGTCTCGTGAAGCCGGTAGCGACCGCCGAGGATCTCTCCGCTGTTCGTGTCGGGCCACGTACTCGTCACGAGGTCTCGCTTTCGCCGGGTGCCATCATGCTAGTCGCGCGAAAGTCGGCGAAGAGGGGGTTGAGTTCGCCGGAACCGGCTAGTCGCCCTCGCCCTCGCCGTCGCCGTTTCCCTCGTCCTTTCCCTTGTACTTCCCGTTCCCGTTCCCGTTCCGGTTCCCCTTGTCGCCGCTCGTATCGCCGGTGGCGGCGTCCGCCGCGGCTTGAGCCTGTGCGTCCGCCTGAGCCTGGGCGTCGGCCAGCTGCTGCGCCAGACGCTCCGCCTCAGCCTTGGCTGCTGCGGCCTCCGCCTTCGCCTTCGCGTCGGCCTTCGCCTTGGCGGCCGCGGCCTCCGCCTTCGCCTTCGCCTTCGCCTTCGCGGCCTCCGCCTTCGCCTGCGCAAGAGCCGTCTCGAGGTCGTCCCGCACGACGGCGAGAGCAGAGGAGATCTCTCGGTAGCGGTCGGTCGACACGAGGCCGGCATCGACCGCGGCGTCGAGCTGCGCCTCCGCGGCGATCAGTGCAGTGAGGGCGTCGCCGTACTGCTTGTCCGCGGATGCGGTGCTGACCGCGAGGACCTGCTCCTGGAGCCGCTCGGCGGCGCCGGGGGACAGGTCTGGTGGCTGCGGCGCGCAACCGGCCAGCAGGAGCGCTGCCGCGAGGAGCAGGGGCACGAGTCGTCTCATGGCCGCACGCTGTCCTGCAGCTCGCCCAGATGGATGCCGAGGTCGCCCTCCACCACCGGGTAGGTGGGAGCGGGAGCTGGAGCCTCGGGAGGGTCCTGCCGCGTCAGCACGGCGGCGGCGGCGAGGCTCCCGGTCAGCACGAGAGCGACGGCGCCGAGAAGGACAGCCCGACGCCTGCGCCCGGGCCGCGGAGCAGGGGAGTCGAGGACCGCCCCGTCGCCGATGAGCTCGCCTGCGGAAGACTCCGACTGCGCGAGCTCGGCCGTGGCCCGTTCGGCCGCGGGCGCCGCCGGCAGGACCTGGGTGGGCGGCAGCCCGGGCTGAGTGGCGGTCAGTGACGTGAGCGACTCCGGGGCGGGGGTGGTCCGACGGAACGGGCCGGGGGACGACCACGAGTGCAGACCGGCCTCGGCCGCCAGGGCGTCCACCCGGGCGCCGGGATCGAGCGCAGTCATCCCCGCGAGCAGGGCGGCATCGGCGGGGTGCAGGCCGTCCGGGAGGTCGGGCGGCCGCGCCGTGCGCGCGGCGAGCGTCTCTGCTCGCGTGCCCGGAAAGGCCGGGGCGCTCGTCAGCGACTCGATCAGGAGCAGGCCGAGCGCGTACACGTCGCTGGCCGGACCCGGCTGCCTGCCGAGCACCTGCTCGGGGGAGAGGTAGCCGACCGTGCCGACGATCGCGCCCGCCGCCGTGATCCGGGTCCCGTCCATCAGCCGGGCGATGCCCAGGTCGGCGAGCTTCGCGCGCACCCGATCGTGCTCCCGGAAGACGAGGATGTTGGCCGGCTTGACGTCACGGTGCACGATGCCCCTCGCATGCACGTGGGCCAGGGCGATGGCCACCTGCCGCGCCACCTCCACGACCTCGCCCACCGAGAGGTAGGGCAGGGCCGTCGCCAGGTCCTGGCCGTCGACGAGCTCCATCACCAGGTACGGCGGCACCCCCTCCCCGCCGGCCGACGCGTCGTGCAGCGTGACGAGGGCGGGCGAGTTGACGCTCGCGAGCAGCTGCATCTCCGCCTTGATCCGCCGCGGGTCCCCGGCGGTCGCGACATCGGAGCGGAAGAGCTTCACGGCGACGTCGCGCTCGAGCACGAGATCGCGGCCCCGATGCACGACAGCCATCCCGCCCCGGCCGATTTCGGCGTCGAGGCGGTAGCGTCCGCCGATCAGGTCGCCGGGGGACGCGTCGGGCGTTCGCGTGTCCGTCACGGCGGCCTTTCGTCGGGTACGAGAGTCCATGGTACCGAAAGGGGTCCTGGGCCGCCCCAGACCTTGACGCGGCCCGCCTTCGGCTGGTTCAGAGGGGAGGGCCTCTAGGGTTGCCGCGTGGACAGCGTCCTGTTATACATCCTCGGCGTGCTCGTGATCGTGATCGGGCTGGCGCTGTCGATCGCGCTCCACGAGGTCGGCCATCTCCTGCCGGCCAAGCTGTTCGGGGTCAAGGTGACCCAGTACATGATCGGCTTCGGCAAGACGCTCTTCTCGGTGCGCCGCGGCGAGACGGAGTACGGTCTCAAGGCCATCCCGCTCGGCGGCTACATCGCGATGATCGGGATGTTCCCGCCGGCCCGCCAGGGCGGTCCCATGCGCAACGCGAGCACCGGCTTCTTCAACACCATGGTGCAGGACGCGCGCGACTCGAGCACCGCGACCGTCAGCGAGGGAGAGGAGAGCCGCGCGTTCTACCGCCTCCCCACCGCCAAGCGCATCGTCATCATGCTCGGCGGGCCGGCCATGAACCTGCTGCTCGCGATCCTCTTCTACGCGATCGTGCTGATGGGCTTCGGGGTGGCGCAGCTGACCACCACGGTCGGCTCCGTGTCCGAGTGCGTGCTCCCCGCGACGAGCACGCGGCAGAGCTGCGCCGACAGCGACCCCCGTGCCCCCGGCGCGGCGGCGGGGATCCTGCCGGGCGACACGATCGTCAGCATCGAGGGCACTCCCATCGAGCAGTGGGACCAGGCCACTGCGCTCATCCGCGATTCCCCGGGACAGCCGCTCGACCTCGTCGTGGAGCGGGACGGCGCCACGGTGCCGATCATCGCGACGCCGCTGCTCACCGAGCGGTACGTGATCGACGACCAGGGCAAGGTGGCCACCGACGCGAAGGGGAACGCCGAGACGCAGAAGGTCGGCTTCCTCGGCATCGGCCCCACGTCGGCACTCGTTCCCCAGCCCGCGACCGCCGTCCTGCCGATGGTCGGTGAGAACATCGGGGCCGTGGCGGGCATCATCGTGCACCTCCCGCAGCGGCTCATCGACGTGGCCAATGCCGCCTTCGGACCCGGCGAGCGGGATCCCAACGGGCCGGTGAGCGTCGTGGGCGTGGGCAGGCTCGCGGGCGAGATCGCGAGCCTCGAGGACGTGCCCGTCGCCTCCCGGGTCGCGAGCCTCCTCGGCGTGATCGCGTCGCTGAACGTCGCCCTGCTCGTGTTCAACCTGGTGCCGCTGATGCCGCTCGACGGAGGCCACGTCGCCGGCGCCCTGTGGGAGGGCACCCGGCGCACCTTCGCACGCCTGTTCCGCCGCCGCGACCCGGGCCCGGTGGACACCGCCAAGCTCATGCCGCTCACCTTCGCCGTCGTCATCATCCTCGGCGGCATGAGCGCACTGCTCATCTACGCCGACATCGTGAAGCCCATCTCGATCCTCTGAGCTCCTGGGTCCGATGGTCCTGACGGAGTACCCAGGCCCACCCGCCGCGCGCCGGGCACCCCGCGGCCCCGGCTCCCCGCCGAGGAGGAGATCAGCGCCGGCCGGGCTGAACGAGGCCCGTCTCATCGGCCGGCAGGACGAGCTGGACGCGGTCGCGGCAGTCGGGCTTCGTGAGGATGCGCGACAGGTGCGTCTCGGCCGTGAGGGGGCTGAGGTGGAGGCGGGCGCCGATCTCCTCGTTGCTGAGCTCCTCTGCGACGTGGGGGAGCACCTCGAGCTCCCGATCGGCGAGGGGGGAGCCGCCGCCCCGCGGCTGACCCATCGAGCGCGCCCCGAAACACCGAGCGCGCCCTGGCCACGGGGCGCGCTCGGCGTTTCGCGGCGCTCTCGGTGATGAGGTCCATCGGGCGCTCAGCCGCTCCGGCGTAGGCTTGCCGGGTGCCCGCTGTGAACCTCGGAATGCCGTCTGTGCCGGACGTGCTGGCGCCGCGCCGCAAGTCCCGGCAGATCCGGGTCGGCAAGGTCCTGGTGGGCGGGGACGCGCCCATCAGTGTCCAGTCGATGACGACGACCGCGACGACCAACATCAACGGCACTCTCCAGCAGATCGCTGAGCTCACCGCGTCCGGCTGCGACATCGTCCGGGTGGCGGTGCCCAGCCAGGACGACGCCGATGTGCTGCACATCATCGCCAAGAAGAGCCAGATCCCGGTCATCGCCGACATCCACTTCCAGCCGAAGTATGTGTTCCAGGCGATCGACGCAGGCTGCGCGGCCGTCCGCGTCAACCCCGGGAACATCCGCAAGTTCGACGACCAGGTCGGCGCCATCGCAAAGGCCGCCAAGGATGCCGGAGTCAGCCTCCGGATCGGCGTCAACGCCGGCTCCCTGGACCCGCGCCTCCTGGAGAAGTACGGCAAAGCCACGCCCGAGGCGCTGGCCGAGAGCGCGGTGTGGGAGGCGGCCCTCTTCGAGGAGCACGACTTCCACGACTTCAAGATCTCCGTCAAGCACAACGACCCGATCGTCATGGTCAAGGCGTACCGACTGCTCGCCGAGCGCGGGGACTGGCCGCTGCACCTGGGCGTGACCGAGGCCGGGCCCTCCTTCCAGGGCACGATCAAGTCGGCAACCGCCTTCGGGATCCTGCTCGCCGAGGGCATCGGTGACACCATCCGAGTCTCCCTGTCCGCCCCGCCCGCCGAAGAGGTCAAGGTGGGCTTGCAGATCCTGCAGTCGCTCAACCTGCGCGAGCGCAAACTGGAGATCGTGTCCTGCCCGAGCTGCGGCCGCGCGCAGGTCGACGTGTACTCCCTCGCCAACGCCGTCACCGACGGACTCGAAGGCATGAGCGTTCCCTTGCGCGTCGCCGTGATGGGCTGCGTGGTGAACGGCCCCGGCGAGGCCCGCGAGGCCGACCTCGGCGTCGCATCCGGCAACGGCAAGGGCCAGATCTTCGTGAAGGGCCACGTGATCAAAACCGTGCCCGAGAGCGAGATCGTGGCCACCCTCATCGAGGAGGCGAACCGCCTCGCCGACGAGATGGGGCCCGGCGCCGCCACCGGGAAGCCCGAGGTCGTCACCGCCTGACCCGGAGTCGTCCTGGCGATCCCTGGTCGTGCGCCGAATCGGCCAGGCGCCGCAGCGTCGGCGCCGTCGCGCCTGCTAGCGGGGGTTCCGGCGACGCTTCGGAATCAGGGCGCCCGCCCCGATGGCCCCCATGGCGATCGCGAGCAGAATCCCTGCAACGACGAAGATCAGGCCGTCCTTCTGAGCGATCAGCTCGAGGCCAGACGGCCACGTCGCCGCCGCGCCGGTCTCGAGCACCGCGGACTGGGCGAGCCCGGCAGCCGAGACTTCGTCCTGGTGGGTCCCCTGAGCGGACTCGGTCTGACCGCGGTCGCCGGCACCCGCAGGGCCGTTCACGACTCGGGCAGCCGGAGCGGAGTCGAATCCCGACACCGTGCCGCTCGCGATTGCCTCCCCGGGAACGGAAAGGGGAACGGAAAGGGGAACGGCGACGGGGAGGGGCGCGGCCGGGGGGGCGAGGACCTCGGCGAGGTCGTCAGCCTCGCGAACGACGAGGCGGGCACGTGGCGGGCGCGGCCCGGGGACGGTCCCGACGATCGCGGATGTCCCCTCGAGGGTCTCGAGGTGCCGATGAGCTGCGGCATCGGGTTCCGGAAGCGCCTCGGAAACGGCCTGGACAGCGGAGGAGGACGGCGCCTCAGCGGATTGTCCCGCATGAACCGGCAGGTCCCCGCTGTCCGCGCTGGCGGAAGCAGCAGACAAGGCAAGTGAGAGGGCCAGCAGCCCGCCGGCGGTGACGAGCCCGCCGCCCAGGGAGCGCCAGAGGCGAGCGCCGATGGTGCGTCCGGAGTCGTCCATCTGTTCACTCCCCCCGAGTGGCCTAGAAACGTGTGCCCCATTCAACCAGCAACCGACCGATCTGTCTACCCTTCATTATCGGGAAAGCACCGATCGCCCGAAGCGGATCTGTACCCCATCGCCGTCATCGCCGTCTCCACGGCGTACAAGAACGGCACCACCTGCTGGGGCGCCTGCAACCGCCAGGTGGCGGTCGATGCGTACGACAGCGGCCGCGGGAACAGCGTCGCGATCACCACGCCGAACACGAGCGGCTGCCTCAGGCCGTGGGTCACGGCCGGCTACAGCTGGCGCTTCCGGGTCCACCACCAGGAGGCGGGCAAGTGGTGGATCGGCCGGACCGGCGCCGTCACGATGACCCCCGGCGGGTACTGAACCACGGGAACGTGTACCTCTCCTGCTTCTCGCCGGCAGCCCGCGGCGCCGTCCGGGCTCCCGGCGGCGGCGCTGCCGTCTCTGCGGGACGCCCTCGGCGGTCGCCCTCCCGGGCGGTCGCTAGATTTGTCGGGTGCCAACCCGCCTGTCCCAGCTCTTCGTCCGCACTCTGCGAGAGGACCCGGCTGACGCCGAGGTGACGAGCCACCGTCTCCTCGTGCGCGCGGGCTACATCCGCCGTCAGGCGCCGGGCATCTTCGCGTGGCTCCCGCTGGGGCTCCGGGTGCGCACCAAGGTCGAGCGCATCATCCGCGAGGAGATGACGGCGGTGGGCGCACAGGAGGTCCTGTTCCCCGGACTCCTGCCCCGCGAGCCCTACGAGGCGACCGGGCGGTGGGAGGAGTACGGCGACGGCATCTTCCGGCTGAAGGACCGCAAGGGCGCCGACTACCTGCTCGCCCCCACCCACGAGGAGGTCTTCACCCTCCTGGTGAAGGACCTGTACTCGTCCTACAAGGACCTGCCCCTCACGATCTTCCAGATCCAGGACAAGTACCGCGACGAGGCACGTCCGCGTGCCGGCCTCCTGCGGGGACGCGAGTTCTCCATGAAGGACGCCTACTCCTTCGACAGCTCCGACGAAGGACTGGACGCGAGCTATCAGGCGCAGCGCGACGCGTACGAGCGCATCTTCGCCCGGCTCGGGCTCGACTACGTCATCGTTGCGGCCGACGCGGGGGCTATGGGCGGGTCCAAGAGCGAGGAGTTCCTGCACCCCACGCCGATCGGGGAGGACACCTTCGTATCCTCGCCCGGCGGCTACGCGGCGAACGTCGAGGCGTTCAGCACTCTCGCGCCCGATGCGCTGCCGATCGAGGGCCTTCCGCCCGCGCGTGTCTTCGACTCCCCGTCGACGCCCACCATCGCCACCCTCGTCGACCTCGTGAACGCGGAGCAGCCGCGCGAGGACCGCCCCTGGACGGCCGCCGACACCCTGAAGAACGTGGTGCTCTCCCTCACCCACCTCGACGGCAGCCGCGAGCTCGTCGTCGTCGGGCTCCCCGGCGACCGAGACGTGGACCTGAAGCGCGCCGAGGTGGCGTTCCAGCCCGCCGAAGTCGCCGCCGCGACCGAGGAGGACTTCGACCGCAACCCGAGCCTCGTCAAGGGGTACATCGGACCGTGGTCGGAGACGGGGGCGATCCTCGGCCTGGAGTCGGCGACGAACATCCGCTTCCTGCTCGATCCCCGCGTCGTGGACGGCACCGCCTGGGTCACCGGCGCGAACCGCAACGAGAAGCATGTGCTCGGCCTCGTCGCCGGGCGCGACTTCGTGGGTGACGGCTGGGTCGAGGTCGCCGACGTGCGCGCAGGAGATCCTGCCCCTGACGGGTCCGGGCCCGTCGAGCTCAGCCGCGGCACCGAGATCGGGCACGTGTTCCAGCTCGGCCGCAAGTATGCCGAGGCGCTCGGTCTGCAGGTGCTCGACCCGAACGGCAAGCTGGTCACCGTCACGATGGGCTCGTACGGCATCGGTGTGACCCGCAACCTGGCGCTGGTCGCCGAGGCGAACGCGGATGACAAGGGCCTGCTCTGGCCGCGGGAGGTCGCTCCCTACGACGTGCACATCGTGGCGACCGGCAAGGACGAGGCGGTCTACACGGCGGCCGAGGCGATCGCGGCGGAGCTCGAGGCGTCCGGCGTGGAGGTGCTCTACGACGACCGGCCGAAGGTGTCGCCCGGCGTCAAGTTCGGCGACGCGGAGCTTCTCGGCGTCCCGACCATCCTCATCGTCGGCAAGGGCCTCGCTTCCGGTGAGGTCGAGCTCTGGGACCGGCGCTCGGGCGAGCGGACCCCGCTCCCGCTGGCGGAGGCCTCGGCGCGCATCCTGTCCGAGCTCCGGTCATGAGCTTGCGCCCTGAGCGCTGCCGGCCCTGCCGCTCAGGTGCCCGTTCCGGCGCGGAGTGCCCCCTGTAGCGGGCACTCCGCGCCGGAACGGGCACCCGAAGGTCGCACCGCCTCTACCCGGGAACGACGCGCGCGTAGGTTCGCTGCGGTGCCACGCCGCAACCCGGGCCGGGACGCGCCGCCGGCCGAACTGCCCTGCCCGGGCGGCGGAAGTGGGGTCCGAGCGGATCGGGTACCGTAGACGAAGCCTCCGCAACCCGGGGGATCACATCGCGAATAGTGGAGACCGGCCCGTGGATATCGACCTCAGCGTGCTGCGCCTCATGGAGCGCGAGCGCGAGATTCCCTTCGAGGAACTCGTCCAGATCATCGAGCAGGCCATCCTCACCGCCTACCTCAAGCACACCGACAAGCCGGAGCCGAAGCACGGCAGCGACGAGCCGGCACCCGCGCGAGTGCACATCGACCGGAAGAACGGGCACGTCGCCGTGTTCGTGCCCGAGACCGATGAGGAGGGCGCAGTCATCGGCGAGGCCGAGGACAGCCCCAGCGACTTCGGCCGGATCGCGGCCTTCGCCGCGAAGCAGGTCATCAACCAGCGGCTGCGCGACATCGGTGACGAGCGGATCCTGGGCGAATTCAAGGGCCGTGAGGGCGACGTGATCGCCGGCGTCATCCAGCAGGGGCCGAACCCGCGGATGATCCACATCGACCTCGGCACGATCGAGGCGATCCTTCCGCCGGAGGAGCAGGTGCCGGGGGAGACCTACCCGCACGGCGAGCGCATCCGTGTCTACGTGACGAGCGTCTCGAAGGGCACCAAGGGGCCCTCGATCACCGTGTCCAGGACCCATCCCTCGCTCGTCCGCAAGCTGTTCGCCCTCGAGGTCCCGGAGATCGCCAGCGGCGTGGTGGAGATCGTCTCATTGGCCCGCGAGGCGGGACACCGGTCGAAGATCGCGGTCCGCGCCACGGAGCCGGGCGTCAACGCCAAGGGGGCCTGCATCGGCGAGCTCGGCCAGCGCGTTCGCTCGGTCCAGGCCGAGTTGGGCGGCGAGAAGATCGACATCGTGGACTACTCGGACGACCTCCCCACCTTCGTTGCGAACGCGCTCTCGCCCGCCCGGGTGTCGAGCGCCTTCGTGATCGACCAGAAGCTGAAGGCAGTCCGCGCGCTGGTGCCGGACTATCAGCTGTCGCTCGCGATCGGCAAGGAGGGCCAGAACGCCCGCCTCGCGGCGAAGCTCACGGGCGCCAAGATCGACATCCAGCCCGATTCGATCCTCGACGAGGACTAGGACTTTCCCTCAGCAGGCGAAACGCGCTTCAGCAGGCTGAAACCCGCCGTTTGTGTCTGCTCAAGGAAGAAATGCCTGCTGAGCGAGAGTGAAGGCCGCGCCCGGGGTCCTCACTCGGCGGTGCGACGGCCGTAGAGCGCGATCACGATGAGGACGATCACGCCGTAGATCAGCTGCTGGATGTTGGAGCCGAGGTTGGCGACGTTGACGAGCGTCGCGACCTGGCCGAGCACCAGGGCGCCGCCGAAGGTGCCGACCATCGATCCGCGCCCGCCGAAGATGGATGCGCCGCCCACGACGACTGCCGCGACCGAGCCGAGCAGGTACGAGGCGCCCATGGTGGCGGAGGCCTGGGCGTAGAACCCGACGATGACGATCCCGGCGAAGGCGGCCAGGGCGCCGGACAGCGCGTACCCGGCCATGCGGATCCGGTCGACGGGCAGGCCGGCGAGGGTCGCGGTGTGCGGGGCGGAGCCGACCACGAAGAGGGACCGGCCCCAGCCGGTGAAGCTCAGCACGAGCTGCAGCACGACCATGAGGATGAGGCCGAGCGGCAGCACGGCGGCGATCTTGACCCCGAAGAGGTCGATCTTCGTCGCGGTGATGTCGGTGAGGAACTGCGGGATCACCGTCAGCTCGGAGTTCCGGAAGGTGAGCAGCACCACGCCGAACAGCAGGCCGTTCATCGCGATCGTCGTGACGATCGGCGTCAGCCCGAGCTTGGCGACGATGACGCCGTTGGCGAGGCCCACGATCACGCCGGCGAGGATGCCGCCGACGAAGCCGAGCACCGGGCCGAACGCCGCGGTCCAGGTGAGGAAGCCGAGGGCGGCGAAGGCGATCGTGTTCGGCACCGACAGGTCGATGCCGGCCTGGATCACGGCCACCGTCTGCCCGAAGGACGCGATCGCGAGGATCATCGCGAACGTCGCGGTGCCGACGAGCGAGTCGACCGACAGCAGGTTCGGCCGGATCAGCCCGCCGACGAGGAACAGCAGCACGAACACCGCCAGGGGCCACACGCTCCGCGGCACCCGGCCGAGGGCCCCCGAGAAGCCGGACCGTGCGGGGGCGGCGGCCGGGTCGGCGCGGACGGCGGTCATGCGCGGACTCCTCGCACTGCCTGGTAGATGCGGCGCCAGAGAACCGGGAGGCCGACGACGGAGATCACGATGAGCGCGGCGATCACGTACTGCCAGTACGAGTTGATGCCGGCGAAGAACAGCAGGTTGCCGACCAGGCCGAGGGTGCAGGCGGCGAGGATCGTGCCGATGATGCTGCCGCGGCCTCCGGTGAAGCTGGCGCCCGCGAGGGCCACCGCCGCGATCGAGCTGAGCAGGTACGGGTCACCGCTGCGGGGGTCGCCGGTGATGGTCGAGCCGGCGAGCATGATGCCGCCCAGCGCGACGATCACGCCGGAGAGGGCGAAGGCGGCGAGCTGGGCGCCGCGGGCGTTGAGGCCGGCGGCCCGCACGCTGTCGGCACTCGAGCCGACCCCGTAGATGTGCCGCCCCAGCGCCGTGCGCTGCAGCAGCAGCCAGAGCAGCACCGCGACGATGGCGAGCCAGAAGAGCGCGACCGGCACGTAGGGGAGGAGCTCGCCGCTCGTCGCCAGGTAGAACTCGGGGGTGATGCCGCCCCCCGGCCGGTCCATCACCTCTCGGCTGATGGAGCCGATGATGAAGGCGCTCGCCAGCGTGACCGCGATCGCGGGCAGCTTCCCGTAGGCGACCAGCGCCCCGTTGAAGAGTCCGCAGATCAGTCCCGCCCCGATTCCGGCGAGGAGCGCGAGGGGGACCGGCAGCGACACCATGGCGGTCGCGAACACCACGTTGGAGAAGCTCATGATCGCGCCGATCGAGATGTCGATCCCGCCGACGAGCACGATGATCAGCTGGCCGAGGGCGGCCAGGGCGAGCGGCACGACGAGGTTCGAGGCGGTCTGCAGCTGGAACCGGGTGAGCAGCTCGGGGTTGATGATCACGTAGACGACGAAGAACACGAGGAACGCCGACACGGGTGCCACGGCACCCTCCCGGCGCAGCCGGAGAAACGACGGCGCATTCCACAGGCGGCGACCGAGCAGGCCCGGGGTGACGGAGGAGGCGGTCATCTCCTTCCCTTCACGCCGACGGCGGCACCGACCACGGCGTCGGCGGTGAGGCGCTCGCCCTCGAGCTCGTCGGCGATCTTTCCGCGGTAGAGCACGACGACGCGATGGCAGACGTGCACGAGCTCCTCGACCTCGGTGGAGAACCAGATGACGGCGACGCCCAGCCCCGAGAGGCGGACGATCGCGTCGTACAGCTCCTGCTTCGCGCGGACGTCGATGCCGCGGGTGGGATCGTGCAGGAGCACGAGCCGGCGGTCGCGGTCGGTCCAGCGCCCGAACACGAGCTTCTGCTGGTTGCCGCCGGACAGCGCTCCCGCCCGCTCGAGCGGGCCGCGGGTGCGGACCGAGAGGGAGCGCAGCACGCCGCTGATCCAGGAGCTCTGGGAGCCGAGCAGGGGGCGGCCGCCGAGGCCGAACGCCTTCAGCCACGGGGAGAGCAGGTTCTCGCCGACGCTCATCTGCAGGGCGAGGCCCTCCCGCTTGCGGTCCTCCGGCACGTAGCCGGCGCCGAGCCGCACGGCTCGCACCGGGGTGAGGCGCTTGATGCGGTGTCCGCCGAGGTGCCAGTGGTCGGCGACCGCGGGAGCGGCGCCGTAGAGCGCGCGCAGCAGCTCGGCCTGGCCGTGACCCTGCAGTCCGCCGACGCCGAGGATCTCGCCGGGGCGCACGGTGAGGTCGACCCCGTCGATGCCCGGCGAGACGAGGTTCTTCACCTCGAGCACGGGCGGTGCGTCCGCCGCCGGCGTGGGTGGGGACTCGGGGAAGTGGCGGGACGCCTCGCGGCCGGCCATCAGGGAGATGAGCTGGTCGTCGGTCCAGGCGCCGCGGCGGAATTCGCCGGCGACCTTGCCGTCGCGCAGGACCGTGCCTCGGTCGGCGATCTCGGCCAGCTCGCTCAGCCGGTGGGAGACGTAGACGACGGCGGTGCCCCGAGCGGTCAGCTCGCGGATCCGCCGGAACAGCCACTCGACCCCCGGAGGGGCGAGGGCGGAGGACGCCTCGTCGAGGATCAGCAGCTGGGGATCCGCGGCGATGGCGCGGGCGATCTCGACGAGCTGCCGGTCGGCGAGGGAGAGCGAGTAGACGGGGACGGAGGGATCGATGTGCTCCAGCTCGAGCCGGTCGAGCAGCGCCCGGGCCGCACGTGTCGCCTTCTTCTGCGAGAAGCCGCGCAGCGGCGCTCCATCCGGAAGGCTGAGGTTCTCCGCAACGGTCCACTCCGGCACGAGCGCGAGCTCCTGGAAGGCGCACGTGACGCCGGCCTGGCGGGAGTCGCGGATGCTGCCCGAGCCGAGCTCCACGCCGCCGAATCCGATGGAGCCGGCGGTGGGGGACACCGCCCCGGCGAGCATCTTCGCGACGGTGCTCTTGCCCGCGCCGTTCTCGCCGACCAGGGCGTGCACCTCGCCCGCCTGGCAGGAGAAGCTCACGTCCTCCACGGCCCGCACGGGGCCGTAGTGCTTGACGAGGCCGCGGACGACGAGGAGCGCTTCAGGAGGAGCGGGTGGTGCCGCCGCCTGCGCGACGGCACCACCCTGCTGCGGGATCGACATGAAGGATCAGCCCTGGTAGTACTTCTTGACCTCGTCGACCGTGATGTCGAGGCCGGGGAAGTCATAGCCGAGCTGGAAGTTGGCCGCCTCGTCCGGCAGGCAGAAGTCGGCCGCGTTCTCCTCGGTGATCTCGAGCGGCGGGAAGAACTGCTGCTTCTCGATCGTCCCGCCCTCGAGCAGCTTGACCGCCTGCTCCAGGCCCTTGGCATAGATCGCGGGCTGGCCGAAGACCATGTCGCCCTTCAGGCCCTTGTCCGCGTACTTGGTCAGCGTGCAGGCCTCGCCGTTGTAGCCGGAGCCGCCGACGACCGGGACGAAGGGGATGTCCGCTGCCGCGAACGCCTCCGGCACGCCCTGACCGCCGGTGAGGAACGAGTACACCCCGCCGACATCCGGGTTGGAGCGGAGGATCGAGGCCATCGCCTCCTGGGCGGTCGCCTCGTTCCAGTTGTTGGTGCCCTGCGCCACGACCTCCGCGCCGCCCGCCTTCAGGGCGTCGAGGACGCCCGGCATGGTGCCGTCGTTGAGCGGCACGCCCGCGACGCCCTCGAGCACGGCGACCTTCTTGTTGTCGCCGAGATTGGCGAGGAGCCAGTCGGCACCGATGCTGCCCGCGTTGCCCCAGTCGGTGGAGACGACGTAGACGTTCGGGTTGTCGTAGGGCCCGCCGTTGGCGATGACCGGGATGTTCTGCGCCTGCGCCTGGGTGATGGCGGCGTCGGCTCCGGAGGAGGAGGCCGGGTCGAACAGGATGGCGTCCACGCCCTGCGCGATGAGGTTCTGCATCGCGGCGTTCTGCGCGGCCGCGTCGTTGTCGTTCGTGCGAACGATCTTCAGCTCGACCTTGTCCTTGTACTCGGGGCGGTTCGCGAGCGCCTGCAGCGCCGCAAGGCCCGTCTCGCGCCAGGCCTGGCCGCCCAGGGGCTGCTCGAAGCCGATCACGAACTTCTTGTCGCCGGAGCCCGTGCTGCCGCCGCCGCTGTTCGACGCCGGCGCGCTGGAACAGCCCGCCAGGACGACCAGAGCTGTGGCTGCCACGGCTGCCCCGCCGACGCGGAGCAGGCGGCTGGTGATGCGCCTCGAATGCATTGATTTCTCCCTTGAAATCGAACGTGGAGCTCGCGGTCTTGGCCTGCCCCGTCGTGTTCGACCGGGGCGGTGCGTGCCTGTGTTGACGAGCGGTGGTCGGGACACTACCGTACGAGAAAGAGCGTTACCAGTAGCGCTAACACTCTGGTCCGAAACCCGTTCGAATCAGTCGCAATGAAGCGATGGGAGCACGCACCTGTGAGCCAGTCCGCCGCCAAGCCCTCGGCCTTCACCCCTGACGTCGAGGTCCGCAGCCGGTCCTCCAGGATCGGCGTGATCGGCGCAGGCATGATCGTCTCCGAGGTCCAGCTCGCCGCCTATCAGGAGGCGGGCTTCGAGGTCACAGCGATCGCCTCGCGCACGCCGGCGCACGCCGCGGCCGTTGCCGAGCGGTACGGCATCCCGACCGTCCACGAGACCCCCGAGCAGCTGATCGCGGACGAGAGCGTCGAGATCCTCGACATCGCCTATCCGCCGGACCTGCAGCCCGCCCTCGTGCGTCTCGCGTTCGAGCAGGCCCACATCAAGGGCATCCTCGCCCAGAAGCCGCTCGCCCTCGGCCTCGATGAGGCGATCGCGCTGCGCGACGAGGCGGCCGCTGCGGGCAAGATCCTCTCGGTCAACCAGAACATGCGCTACGACCAGTCGATCCGCGTGCTCTCGCAGATCCTCGAGCGCGGCGAGCTGGGAGCTCCGGTGATCGCGACGATCGAGATGCGCGCGATCCCGCACTGGCAGACCTTCCTCGCCGAGTACGACCGGCTGACCCTGTCCAACATGAGCGTGCACCACCTGGACGCCCTGCGCTTCCTGTTCGGCGAGCCGACCGAGATCTACACCGCCGTGCGCACCGACCCGCGCACCGAGTTCGAGCACACCGACGGCATCGTGGTGTCCACCCTCCGATTCCCGAACAACGTGCTCGCCGTGTCGATGGAGGACGTCTGGGCCGGTCCGCGCCAGGAGGGCTTCGACTCCGACTTCTACATCAAGTGGCGCGTCGAGGGCACCGAGGGCGTCGCGCAGGGCACCGTCGGCTGGCCCACCGGCGAGCCGTCGACGCTCACCTACGCGTCCGCGAAGACCACGGACGGCAAGTGGGTCACGCCCACCTGGGAGACCCACTGGTTCCCGCACGCCTTCATCGGCGTCATGGAGCAGCTCCAGTACGCGGTCGAGACCGGGGAGCCGCCCGTCCTCACCGTCGCCGACAACGTCAAGACGGTCGCGCTCGTCGAGGCGGGCTACCGCTCCATCGCCGAGAACCGCCCGGTGAGGCTCGACGAGTTCCCGATCTGACCCCCGCGGCTGCGGCCGCAGCATCACCCACCACATACAAGGAGCAATGACGCCATGATCCAAGTCGGCATCTTCAGCGGGTACTTCCCGTACGACCTCGAGACCACAGCCAAGAAGGCCCGCGGGCTGGGGTTCAACACGGTGCAGCTCGACCTGCACTTCAAGGACCTCGACCTGTCCGCCGGTCAGATCACGGCCGAGAAGGCGAAGCGCGTGCGCGACACCTTCCGCGACAACGACCTGCCGATCTGCGCGGTCTCCGGGTACACGAACATCGTCCACCCGGACCTCGACGAGCGGAAGCGCCGCGTCGACTACCTCAAGGAGATCATCCGCAACGCCCGCGCGTTCGGCACGCCCTACGTCATCAGCGAGTCGGGCACCTTCAACACCGAGAGCGACTGGGTCTCCGACCCCAAGAACAAGACGGAGGAGGGCTACGAGGCCGCTCGCGATGTCATCGCCGACCTCGCGCAGACTGCCGTCGACTCCGGCGCGGTGTTCCTCGTCGAGACCTACGTCAACAACGTGATCGGCTCCCTCGAGGAGACCCTGCGCCTCTTCGGCGATGTGCAGAGCCCGGGCCTCGAACTGCTGATGGACCCCACCAACTACTTCGAGACGTGGAACATCGAGCAGATGGACCAGGTCCTCAACGACGTGTTCGACAGCCCCCTCGCCGACCGGATCCGCATCGCCCACGCCAAGGACGTCAAGCGCAGCGGCGAGGACAAGAGCGAGAAGCACGCCGACATCGGCGACGCCGACGCGCTCGAGTCGCACACCTTCCGCGGCGTCGGCGAGATCGAGCTCCCCGCGGCGGGTCTCGGCGAGCTGAACTACGACCTGTACGTCCAGCGCCTCAGCGAGAAGTCGCCGAACGTGCCGCTGATCGTGGAGCACCTCGACGAGTCCGACATCCCGCGGGCGAAGCGCTTCGTGGACGACACGCTCAAGAAGTACGGAGTCTGAGCATGTCCGACCGTGAATCCGTCCGCTCCGCCCCCGTCGCGATCGTCACCGGCTCGGGCGGCTCGCTCGGACGGGCGACGGCGCTGCGGCTCGGAGCGGATGGGTTCGCGGTCGCCGCCTTCGGCCGCACCGGCGGCACGCTGGGCGAGACCGTCCGCCAGCTCACGGAGGCCGGCGTGCCGAACCTCGAGGTCAGCTGCGACCTCCGCGACCCGAAGGCCATCGACGCGTCCATCCGCCGGGTCGAGGAGGAGCTCGGCGAGATCGAGGTGCTCGTCAACAACGCGGCGATCTACCCGCCCACGCCGTTCCTCGAGATCAGCGTGGAGGAGTACGACGACGTCGTGGCCGTCAACCAGCGGGCCTACTTCGTGGCGGCGCAGACCACCGCCCGTCTGATGACGCCGCGGAGGCGCGGTTCCATCATCAACATCGGCTCCATCACCTGGGGCGGCGGCTGGCCGCTGCTGGCGAGCTATGTCTCGACGAAGGGAGCCACGGTGGCGATGACCCGCGCACTGGCCCGTGAGCTGGGGCCGGACAACATCCGGGTGAACTGCGTCTCTCCTGGTGCCTTCCCGACGGACGCGGAGAAGATCCACGAGAACCCCGAGATCTACAACCAGTTCGTGCTCGACCACCAGTCGCTGAAGCGACGGGGAACCAACGAGGAGCTCGCCGCCGTGGTGTCCTTCCTCGCCCGCGAGGACTCGACCTTCGTGACCGGCCAGACGATCAACGTCAACGGCGGCTGGACGATGGACTAGGGAGGCACCAGACATGCAGATCTTCGACCAGGAACTCTCGCCGACCGAGCTCCGGCGGCGCACGGGGGACCCCTCCGCCGTCGGCGGCCTCCGACAGGTCGTGCTCGACAACGGCGCCGAGCGCGGCGTCCGGGCCATCGAGCTGCGGACGGCGGGCGGGCTCGAGCTCGACCTGCTCGTCGACCGAGCGCTCGATATCGGCGACGCGCGCTTCAAGGGTGTGCCCTTCGGCTGGCGGTCCGGCAACGGCTACCGCCACCCGGGGCTGCACGAGAACAACGACGAGGACGGGCTGAGCTGGCTGCGCGCCATCGACGGCCTCCTGGTCTCCGGTGGCCTCGACCACACGCTGTTCGGAGCGGAGGTGGACGCCTCCCAGTACAACTACCCGCCGAAGCGGACCGTGAAGCACGGCCTGCACGGGCGACTCACCGCGATCCCGGCCCGCCTGCTCGAGGCGGGCGAGGTGTGGGACGGGGACAACGCCGTGCTGCGGGTGCGGGCGGAGGTCATCCAGGCCACCGCGTTCGGGGAGCACCTCCGCCTCACCCGCACGGTCGAGGTCGACTTCGACGGCACCGAGATCCGGCTGCACGACGTCGTGGACAACCTCGGCTTCGAGCGCACCCCGCACATGTTCCTGTACCACCTGAACTTCGGGTGGCCCTTCCTCGACGAGGGCGCGGAGTTCGTGGCCCCGATCGAGCGTCACCTCTGGCAGTCGGACTCCGTCGCGGAGCAGGGCGTCAGCTACCGGGTGTTCCCGGAGCCGCAGCGCGGCTTCGTCGAGCAGGTGACCGAGCACGAGCTGATCGCCGGCCCCGACGGGAATCACCGGGTGGCGCTGATCAGCGGGGACGGCTCTCGCGGCATCGAGCTCACCTGGGACGCGGCCGCGATGCCCAACTTCTTCGAGTGGCAGAACCTGCGCGACGGCGCCTACGCCGTGGGCCTGGAGCCGTCCACGAACCATGTGCTCGGCGAGACAGCGGCCCGCGAGGACGGCACCCTCACCTGGCTCGAGCACGGCGAGAGCCGGGAGTACCGGTCCACCATCCGGGTCCTCGACGGGGCCGAGGCGACGGGCGCTGCGCGCGACGCGATCCGGGCCATCGGCGGACAGCCCGACTGATCGGCCGGCCTTCCGGCCCGCCGACCGCTATACTGTTTGTTAGCGCTACTGCTAGCGCTGACATCGCTGGACTACGGGGATTGAGATGACGAAAGAGAATCGCGGAGTGCTCTCCGGTTATCGGGTGCTGGACTGCTCGATCGCGATGGCCGGACCGTTCGCGGCCCAGCGCCTCGGCGATCTCGGCGCCGACGTGATCAAGGTCGAGCCGACGACCGGGGAGTGGCAGCGCCACGCCTCGGCGGGCGGCGCGGCCGGCAACAGGATCAACGTGTCCTTCCTCTCGCTGAACCGCAACAAGCGGTCCATCGCGATCGACCTCAAGTCGCCCGACGGCAAGGACGTGCTGCGGAAGCTGGTCGAGACCGCGGACGTCTTCCTGCAGAACTACCGCCCCGGGGTCGCCGGGCGGCTGGGCGTGGACTACGAGACCCTGAGCGCGATCAACCCCTCCCTGGTCTACGTGTCCATCTCCGGCTACGGCGAGGACGGCCCGTACACGAACCGGCCCGGCCAGGACCTGCTGCTGCAGGCCATGTCGGGCGCGATGCGCTCCAGCGGCCGGGAGGGCGAGCCGCCCGTCGCGGCGGGCCAGTACCTGGTCGACGCCGTCACCGCGTCGACGGCCTTCGAAGGGGTGCTCGCCGCCCTGCTGCATCGCGAGCGCACCGGCGAAGGACAGCTGGTCACGGTCAACATGCTGGACTCGATCACCGCCCTGCAGATGCAGGAGCTCTCGGTGTTCACGGTCGGCCACGTCCCGCAGCAGCGCAGTGCGGAGCCGCACGCGCACGTCTACATCCGCGCGCCGTACGGCACCTTCCGCACCAGGGACAGCTTCATCGCCATCGCATTCCCGCCGCTGCCCGAGTTCGGGAAGCTCATCGGCGAGGACAGCTTCCTGACCATGTCGAGCGAGGAGCACGGCTGGACGCATCGCGACGAGCTCTACCGGAAGACCCAGGATCGGCTGGAGACGGAGACCACCGCGCACTGGATGGAGGTCTTCGACGGGACCGGCATCTGGGCGGGTCCGGTCTACGGCTACGAGGACCTCGTGAACGACCCGCAGATCGCGCACAACGGCACCTTCGTGGAGTACGACCATCCGACAGAGGGACGGGTCAAGACCCCGGGCTTCCCCTACAAGTTCTCGGTGACGCCGCCGCAGATCTACCGGGGCGCCCCGCTCACCGGTGAGCACACGCGGGAGGTCCTTGCCGAGAGCGGCTTCGACGACGACGCCATCGACGCTCTCGCCGCCTCGGGCGCAGTCTCCACCGAGCAGCGCACCGCGGCGAAATGAGCGCGTTCTCCGGCCTCACCTGGGACCACCCGCGGGGTCGGGCCGCCCTCGAGGCCGGGGCGCGCGACTGGGCCGGTTCGGGCCTCGAGCTGACCTGGGACGTGCATCCGCTCGAGGGATTCGAGTCGAGTCCCATCGAGGAGCTGGCGGCGCGCTACGACCTCATCGTGCTCGACCACCCGCACCTCGGTGACGCCCTGCAGCACGGCAGCCTGCGACCGGTCGACGAGCTCTTCGACGCCGACGAGATCGCCGTATGGGCGGCGGACTCGGTGGGACCGAGCCTCGAGTCGTACCGGCTGGCCCGGCACCTGTGGGCGCTTCCGCTCGACGCGGCCACTCAGGTGTCCGCCCGACGCGCCGAGCTGGTGCCCGAGGCACCCGGCACCTGGGACGAGGTGCTCGAGCTGTCGCGCCGGGTTCCCGTCGCCCTGAGCATCGCCGGGCCGCACGCGTTCCTCAGCTTCTGCTCGATCGCGGTCGCCCTCGGCGAGGAACCCGACGTCGCCGGCGCGGATGCGCTCCTGTCCAGGGAGGCAGGCGAGCGCGTCCTCGCCCTGATGGTCGAGCTCGCCAGCACGAGCCCCGATGGCACCGAGGAACTGAACCCGATCGCGATGCTCCAGGCCATGACCGAGGGGGACACCATCGCCTACTGCCCCCTCGTGTACGGCTACGTCAACTACTCGACGCCCGGTTCCGCGCGCAGCGTGAGCTTCGGCGACGCCCCCGCGGGGAGGCGGAGCGGCCGCCGCGGATCGACCATCGGCGGCACCGGAATCGCGGTGTCTGCTCGCTGCGACCCGTCGCCCGAGCTCCTCGCGCACATCCGGTGGCTGATGGACCGCGGCACGCAGCGCACGTTCATCCCGCAGCACGAGGGGCAGCCCAGTGCCCGGTCCGCCTGGACCGACCCGTCGGTCGACGCCGCCGCCGCCGGCTTCTACAGCGGCACCCTGGCCACCATCGAGGAGTCCTGGGTGCGCCCACGGTTCCCGGGGTACGTGGCCTTCCAGGGTCAGGCGTCTGCGCTCCTGCGCGACGCTCTCGCCGACGGCGACGCCGCAGGGGACGCTCTCGAGCGTCTCGATGATCTCTACCGCAACCACCACCGCGCCGCGCGCGCCGAGGGGAGTACCCGCCCATGATCGAGCTCGAGACCGAGAACGTCAGGTTCACGGTGGCCGACTACGTCGCCACCCTCGTGATCAACCGCCCCGAGAAGCTGAACTCGGTCACCCAGGAGATGGCAGACGCGCTTGTCGTCGCCGCCGAGTGGTGCAACGACAGCGACGACGTCCGTGCCGTGGTGCTCACCGGCGAAGGCGAGAGGTCCTTCAGCGCGGGCTCGGACATCCGGAGCCTGGACAAGTATCCGACGCCGTGGGATTTCCGGAACCGCGCGGACTACTGCGATGCCATCCGGTCCCTCCGCAAGCCGGTGATCGCCGCGGTCAACGGCTACGCGTTCGGCGGTGGCCTGGAGACGGCGCTCAGCTGCGACATCCGGCTCGCCTCCGCGACGGCCTCCTTCGCGGCCCCCGAGATCAAGCTCGGCTGGATCGGCGGCGGCGGGATGTCCTCGTTCCTCGCCCAGTCGGTGGGCGCCAGCAACGCCGCCTATCTCCTGATGACCGGTGACCCCATCGATGCGCGGACCGCACTGGCCTGGGGCCTCGTCACCGAGGTGCTGGAGCCGGCCGCGCTGCTGCCGCGCGCAACGGAGCTCGCCGGCATCATCGCCTCGCGTCCGCCGATCGCGGCGGAGACCGCCAAGACCAACCTGCGAGCCGCATTCAACCTGCCGCAGGAGCAGGCGATCGCCTACGAACGGGATCTGCAGACGATCTGCTTCGCGACCGAGGACGCCGCGGAAGGCCGGCGCGCGTTCGCCGAGAAGCGCGCCGGCACCTACTCCCGCCGCTGATTCCCGCGGCTCGCACAGGACACAGGAAGAGGGAAACGATGGCGAAACAGGACTGGACGGGCGGACTCGACGCCGCCCTGCCCGCGGATCGGTACGCCGGCACGCTGGCCGGGCGGGTGTGGGATCCGGCCGTGGAGGGCCCCTCCGTCGTCGCCCTCCGCGAGGACGGCGTGTACGACGTCAGCGAGCGGTTCGCGACGATGCGGGACCTGTTCGAGACGGACGACCCGGCGGCATCCCTCGGAGCCGTCGCCGGCCGTCGCCTCGGCGACCTCGCCGACATCCTCGCCAACACGGCGGCCGAGCCGCGCGACGCCGGCATCCCCTGGCTGCTGTCGCCGGTCGACCTGCAGGCCGTCAAGGCGGCAGGCGTCACCTTCGCGGTGTCGATGGTGGAGCGGGTCATCGAGGAGAAGGCGCGCGGCAACGCGGCCGAGGCGGACCGGGTCCGCGGCGAGATCGCGGAGCGGATCGGATCGGAGCTGCGCACCCTTGTGCCGGGCTCCCCTGAGGCCGCCAGCATGAAGGAATACTTCCTCGAGCAGGGGCTGTGGAGCCAGTACCTCGAGGTGGGCATCGGCCCCGACGCGGAGATCTTCACCAAGGCGCCGGTGCTCGCCAGCGTCGGCACCGGGGTGGAGGTCGGCGTGCACTCCTCGTCCACCTGGAACAACCCGGAGCCCGAGGTCGTGCTCGCCATCGCGTCGACCGGCCGGATCGTGGGTGCCGCGCTCGGCAACGACGTCAACCTCCGGGACATCGAGGGCCGGTCCGCCCTGCTGCTGCCGAAGGCGAAGGACAACAACGCGTCGGCTGCGATCGGCCCCTTCGTCCGCTTCTTCGACGCGACCTTCACCCTCGACGACGTGCGGTCGACCACCGTGGAGCTCGAGGTCGCCGGCGCGGACGGCTTCCGGCTGGACGCGAGCTCCCCCCTCTCCGAGATCAGCCGGGATCCCGAGGACCTCGCGGCGCAGCTCGTCGGCCCGCACCATCAGTATCCGGATGGCGCGGTGCTCTATCTCGGTACGCTGTTCGCTCCGATCATCGACCGGGACGAGCCCGGACGGGGGTTCACCCACAAGGTCGGCGACGTCGTCCGCATCTCGGCGCCGCTGCTCGGTGGGCTCGTGAACAGGGTGCAGATCAGCGAGAGGTGTGAGCCATGGACGTTCGGGATCTCCGCCCTGATGGGGAACCTGTCGAGGAGAGGCCTGCTGTGACCGACGCGGAGCCGCGCGCCGGCGTGGCCCCGCAGCCCACCCGGCGGTCCACCCGCTCGGTGACGCTCGCCGATGTGGCGAGCCTGGCGAACGTGTCTCCGCAGACCGTCTCCCGCACCATCCGCTATCCCAGCCTCGTATCGGAGCAGACGCTGGAGCGGGTGCAGCGGGCCATCTCGCTGACCGGCTACGTCCCGAACCTCGCCGCATCGAACCTCGCCTCGAATCGAAGCGGCACCATCGCGGCGATCATCCCGAGCATGTCGGGATCCGTCTTCGCCGACGCGCTGCAGGGGCTCGACGCCGTGCTGAGCCCGAACGGCTTCCAGCTGTTCGTCGGCTCAACGGACTACGACCTCGAACATGAGGAACGCCTCATCCGGACCTTCATGGGCCGCCGTCCCGAGGGGCTCTTCATCGTGGGCACACGGCACACGACCGCCATCCGGATGCTGCTCGAGAACTCGGGCATTCCCGTGGTGGAGACGTGGAACTGGACGGACGAGCCGATCGACAGCCTCGTCGGCTTCTCCAACCGGGATGCGATCGAGGCGATCGTGACCCATGTGGTCGGCAAGGGCTACAAGCACCCGACCTTCGCCGGGACCTTCCGGCCCGACGACTCCCGTGCGATCGACCGGCAGGCCGGCTTTCGGCGCGCGGTGGAGGGGCTCCTGCCGGGGGAGCAGGTTCGGGTCATCGACGCGGTCCCCGGACACGGCGACATGGAGATCGGGACGCGGCTTCTCGATGAAGCCCTTGCCCGCCATCCCGAGACGGACGTCCTGATGTTCTCGACCGACCTCTTCGCGGCTGGGGCGCTGCTCGAGTGCCATCGCCGGGGGATCTCGGTGCCGGAGCAGCTGGCCATCACGGGCTTCGGCGATTTCGAGATCGCACGCCACCTGGTCCCGCCGCTCACGACCGTCGCCGTCCCGAACACCGAGATCGGCACGACGGCCGGGCAGCTGCTGCTCGACCGCATCGCCGACCCCACCGCGGAGCCCGCGCGGATCGACCTCGGCTTCACCGTCATCCCCCGGGACAGCGCCTGATGCGCTGCCCACCGCAACTGATCAAGGAGCGAAGAACCCCATGCTGACCACGACGAACCCCCGCACCGGCGAGCGGATCGAGACCGACCTCGAAGTGACCACCGCCGAGGAGGTCGCGCGACTCGCGGACACGGCGGCCGTCGCCTTCGGCGAACTCGCCCGCCGCGACCGCACCTGGCGGGCAGGTCTGCTGGACGCGCTCGCCGAGGGCCTCGAATCCCGCCGGGAGGAGCTCGTGATGGCGGCCGAGCAGGAGACCGGCCTCGGGGACGCCCGGCTCGGTGGCGAGCTCACCCGCTCCACCTTCCAGCTGAGGCTGTTCGCCGAGGCCCTGCGCGAAGGCGCCTACCTGGAGGCCGCGATCGACCACGCGGGCGACTCCGGGATGGGACCCGGACCGGACCTGCGGCGCATGCTCCTCCCGCTGGGCCCCGTGGCCGTGTTCGGCTCGAGCAACTTCCCGTTCGCATTCTCGGTCGCAGGCGGCGACACCGCCTCGGCTCTCGCGGCCGGCTGCCCGGTGGTGCTGAAGGCGCACAGCTCGCATCTGCTCACCTCGGAGCTCTCCTACGCCGCCCTCGATGCGGCCGCCCGCGCCTACGGCGCCCCGGACGGCGTCCTCGGCATCGTCTACGGGACCCAGGCGGGGGCCGCCCTCGTTGCACACCCGGCGATCAAGGCGGTCGGCTTCACCGGGTCGCTCACCGGAGGGCAGGCGCTCCTCGACATCATCGATTCGCGTGAGGAGCCGATCCCCTTCTACGGCGAGCTGAGCAGCCTCAACCCGCTCGTGATCACACCCGGCGCGGCGGCGTCCCGGGGCGAGGAGATCGCCGGCGGCCTGTTCGGGTCCTTCACCCTCGGTTCCGGCCAGTTCTGCACCAAGCCGGGGGTGGCGTTCGTGCCCCGCGGGGAGGCGGGGGAGGCGCTCGTCGAGGCCATGGTCTCCCGGGCGAAGGGGGCGGCTCCCGCGGTGCTCCTCAACTCGCGCATCCAGGAGTCCTACGGCAAGATCCGGGACCGGCTGATCGAGCAGGGGCACGCGACGCTGCTCGCGGCAGGCGCCGACGGCGGCGACGGGTTCTCGGTCGCGCCCAGCGTGCTCGCCATCGACGCGGAGAAGCTGAACCGCGAAGCGACCGAGGAGGCCTTCGGGCCGCTGATCCTCGTCGTCTACTACGACGACGTCGCCGACATCGAGCGCGGCCTGCAGAGTGTTCCCCGGTCGCTCACGGCCACCATCCACAGCGACCCCAGCGAGACCGAGCTCACGAAGGACCTGGCGGCCCGCCTCGGCGACTACGCCGGACGGCTCGTGTTCAACGGGTACCCGACCGGCGTCCGGGTCAGCTGGGCGCAGCACCACGGCGGACCGTGGCCGGCGACCAACTCGCTGCACACCTCGGTGGGAGTCACGGCCGTCCGGCGCTTCCTCCGGCCGTTCGCCTGGCAGGACGCGCCGCAGGAGATCCTGCCGGAGGAGCTGAGGGACAACTACACCGGCGTGCCCCGGCGGGTCGACGGCGTGCTGCAGCTCGCCTCGTCCTGACCGACCAGAGCGAACGGCCCCCGCGCACCCCGCGGGGGCCGTTCCCGTCTCGCCCGGCGCGCCGCTTGCGCCAAAGGTGCACGGTTATATACTTTTCTCGTCGCCGGGGAACGGTGACGGGCCCCGGGGAACAGTGCAGTGCCGGGAACCTGACGGTTTCCCGCGACCCGCCGTTCGCTGAACTGGGCGGTGTGCGCGGGCTTTCCTGCGGCGGCTCACGCCGCCGACGGTGCGCCGGGCGCGCCGCCCCTAGAGGGAGTACCCATGACCGTTCCGACCATCGGTGTCGGGATCCTCGGCTGCGGCCCGGTGACGCAGGCAATCCACCTGCCCACCCTGGACCGCTTCTCCGAGACCTTCCACGTCGCCCGTGTGATGGATGTCGATCCCGACGTCGCCAAGGCCGTCGCCGGTCACGCCGGCAGCGCCTGGACCACGAGCGCGGACGAGCTCATCGCCGACGCGGATGTGCAGGTCGTCGTGATCTGCAGCCCGAACCAGTTCCACGCCGAGCAGGTGATCGCCGCGTGTCGCGCAGGCAAGAAGGCAGTGCTCGCCGAGAAGCCGCTGGCCGTGAGCCGCGAAGAGGCCCAGGAGATCGCCCGGGTCTCCGCCGAGACGGGCGTGCCGATCGTGGTCGGTGCCATGCACACCTTCGATCCCGGCTGGCTGGCGGCCACCGAGAACTGGGCCGACCTGATCGAGAAGACCCACACGATCCGCTACTCGATCGTGCTTCCCCCGAACCCGCGGTTCGAGGACTTCGCGACCGAGATCCTCCCGCGCGTGGAGCGCACCTGGCCGCAGCAGTCCGCAGCCGATCGCGCCGCCGGGATGATGTTCGGCAACATCATGGGGCTCGCCATCCACGACCTCCCCCTCGTGCGCATGTTCTGCCCGGACTTCCGCGACATCGAGCTCCTCTCGGCGCAGACGCTCTCTCCCGGCGGCTACCTGGTCAACCTCCGCATCGGCGACCGGAGCGTGCAGCTCTACGGACACAGCACGCAGTCGTGGCGTCCCGAGTGGCGGTTCGAGGCGATCGCCGACGACCAGTCGCTCCTCGTCGACTTCCCCAACTCCTACGTGCACGCCGGCTCCGCGGTCGCCACCTTCCGGAACGGCGACGAGAGCCGGACCTTCGGCCCCTACGCGGCCAACGGGTACGAGGCCGAGTGGCAGTACATGGCAGACCTCGTCGCCGGCACCGCCGAGCCCCTCGACCTGCAGGTGCTCATCGACGACCTGGTCTTCGCGCTCACGATCGCCGATGTGGCGACGGCCGAAGTCCGTCAGAACGCGGAGAAGACAGAGGTGTCGGCATGACCGCCCAGCTCACGGTGACGTCGGTTCCGGCCTCGCCCTACACCGACCCGCTGGCCACCCTCGCCTCGCTGCCGATCTCGCTGCGCCGCACCGAGGGCGAGGCCGACCTCGTCGGCATCCGCGGCGCGACGGGCTGGCCGGGAGCGGCCGCCGACGCGATCCGTGGCGGCGCCCGGGGCGTGCTCGTCACCGAGCCGGTGCCCGCCGACGCCACCGAGCTCCTGGCGATCGCCGCCGAGCGCGAGGTGCCCGTGGTGCTCGACTCGCTGTGGGCCGACAACCCGGCCGTGGCCGCCAGTGCGTCCTCGTTCGCCGCCCTCTCCGAGGATGGCGCCCTCGTCGAGGCCCGGGTCGACCTGCCGAAGGGCAGCGATCTCGACTCGGCGATCCTCGGCCAGCTGGCGCTGGTCCGCCGCGCCGTCGGCGCCGTCACCGAGCTGCGCTTCGCCCGCCGCGGTCCCTCCGGCTACGACGCTCTGGCGCGCCTCGACGGCGGCGTGTCGGGATCCCTCACGGCGATCCTCGCGGACTCCCTCGCCGTCTCGGCGACGCTGCGCATCGTGGCGGCGACCGACGCCGTCGAGCTGAGCCTGCCGACCCCCGCCCTCGCGGCGCCCGGACGCGCGGTCGTGAGCGGTCCGGACGGCGAGACCCTGCTCGTCACCGAGTACGCGACGTCCCAGCGCGGCGCCTGGCGCCGGTTGCACGCGCTCGTGATCGCAGGCAAGTCGGCATCGGATCTGGCGGACTTCGCGTCCGATGTCCAGGTCCTCCGCGCCGCGATCGCCGGCTGACCCCCACCCCCATGGCTCTTCCTCCGCATCCGGCGACGGCGTTCCCGGAATCCCGGACGGCGACCGTGACGGGCGCCGCATCCGCTCGCGTGATCGGCCGCGCCACGGCTCGCCGGCTCGCCGGGAAGGGCTGGGCGGTCGCGGTTCTCGACCTTCCGCTCGAGGGGTCCGCCGCGACCGCGGCCGAGGTCGTCGACGACTGCGGTGTCCCGGCACTCGGGCTCGGAGTGGGCATCTCCGACGAGGCGGCCGTTGCGGACGCGGTGCCGCGGATGTTCGACGTGAACGCGCCCGGCGCCTTCCGCATCACCCGGGCGGTCGCGCCGCGGATGGCGGCCAACCGGCTCGGCCGGATCGTCATGGTCTCCCCGGCGTGGGCTCAGCGGGGCGGCGGCGTGCACGGCCCGGACGCCGCCTACATCACCGGCCTGACCCACGACCTGAACGGCGGGTCCCACATTGCCTGACCGCCCCGAGCGTGCGCCGGAGAGTAACACAGGGCAACAGGTCGCCGATTCGACGGCGCTCGCCCATAGGCTGTCGCGATGACGACCGCCGTGCTCAGAGGCCCATACAAGCGAGGCATCGAGCGCCGCCGCCTGGTCGTCGCCACCGCGACCGAGGTCTTCGGGCAGAACGGCTTCCGGGGAGGCACCCTCCAGCAGGTGGCCGACCGGGTGGGCGGGACGCCCGCCGCGGTCCTCAAGCTCTTCGGCACCAAGGAGAAGCTCCTCATCGCCGTCCTCGAGCACTGGGGCGCAGAGACGGCGGAGATCGTGCTGCAGGGGACCGTGGAGAACGCCTACCTCGACGGCCTCAACCGGCTGATGAGCTACCACGTGGCGCACAAGGGGCTGCTCCAGCTCTACACGACCATGGCCGCTGAGGCGTCGTCGGCGCAGCATCCCGCCCACCAGTTCATGACGCACCGCTACCGGAACACCCTCGAGCAGATGCGGCACCGGTTCCGGCTGGCGTCCGAGGCGGGGCATCTCCAGCGGATGAGCGAGGAGGACATCGCCCACGAGGCGGAATGCCTGCTCGCGGTGCTCGACGGCCTCGAGATCCAGTTCCTGCTGAACCCGGCGTTCGACCTCGAGCGCTCGTTCGCGGCGTATGTCGACAAGGTGCTGGGGCGGCTGCGTCCTCTGTCGTCCTGACCTCTCGATCCGGTGGTGGTGAAAGGTATCCGGAGATATACTTTTCCTGGAGGCGGAGATCGGCTCGTTCGCTCCTGACCTCTCGGGGATCTCCTCGTCGGCCCTGCCGGCGCATCCCACCATCCTGAGCAGCGAAGCGAGGAAGCATGGCGACCGGAAGTCCGTCGAAGCAGGCCCTGGTGGTCCGGGGAGGGTGGGACGGGCACCAGCCGGTCGAGGCGACCGAGCTCTTCCTCCCGTTCCTCGAGGAGAACGGCTACGCCGTCGCCGTTCACGAATCGCCCCGGGTCTACGCGGACGCGGCCACGATGGCCGGGATCGACCTCATCGTGCAGTGCAACACGATGAACACGATCGAGCGGGACGAGATCGCCGGCCTGCGCGCCGCGGTGGAGGCCGGCACCGGTCTCGCCGGCTGGCACGGCGGGATCGCCGACTCCTATCGCAACGAGGCGGACTACCTGCAGCTCGTCGGCGGCCAGTTCGCCCACCATCCCGCCAAGCACGAGAGCGAGCGGCAGGGCGAGCAGTCCGACTTCTACCTCCCCTACCGGGTGAACATCGCGCCCGCGGGTCGCGACCACGAGATCACCCGGGGGATCGAGGACTTCGACCTCACGACCGAGCAGTACTGGGTGCTCTCCGACGACTACATCGACGTCCTCGCCACCACCACGGTGGAGAGCCGGTCCTGGGATCCGTGGAAGCGACCGGTCACCTCGCCGGTCTTCTGGACGCGCCAGTGGGGGAGCGGCCGCATCTTCGTGAGCACCGCGGGCCACCGCGTCGAGGTCCTCGAGAACGAGAACGTGCGCACCGCGATCCAGCGCGGGCTGCTCTGGGCGAGCCGCTAGGCGACCACGCACCCGCTTCCGCACCATCACCACCGAACGCATCAACGGAGAGAACAGTGGACAACAAGATCTCGTTCATGGGCGCCAACCTGGTCGCCCAGCAGCTCGACTGGAACATGACGGAGGGCTGGAACCAGGGCGACACCGCCGCCAATGACTGGTACCGCCCCATCGACACGTTCGAGGAGCGCTTCGACGCGTTCGTCGCCAGCGCGGTCGACGCGGGGTTCGACACCATCGACGTCTGGCACCCCCAGCTCAGCTGGAAGTGGGCGACCGACGAGCACCTCGCCGCCGCCCAGCGGGTGCTGCAGAAGCATGGCGTGACCGTCGCCAGCTACGGAGCCAACTACGGCGACACGGTCGAGACGTTCCGCCGCGCCAACGAGATCGTGCAGGCGCTCGGCACCAACATCCTCGGCGGCCAGACGTCGCTGCTCTTCTCGGACCGCGCCTCCGTCATCTCGATCCTCAAGGAGTTCGGCCACGTCCTCGGCCTGGAGAATCACCCGCAGAAGTCCGCGGCGGAGCTGCTCGAGCAGATCGGCACCGACCACGACGGGGTGATCGGCGCCACCGTCGACACCGGCTGGTTCGGCACCCAGGGCTTCGACGCCGCACAGGCGATCCGCGAGCTCGGCGACAACGTCGTCTACGTGCACCTCAAGGACGTCCGCGCGGCCGGGGCGCATGACACCTGCGCCTACGGCGACGGCGTCGTCCCGATCGAGGACTGCGTGACGGCGCTGCAGGAGATCGGCTACACGAAGCCGATCAGCATCGAGCATGAGCCGGAGCACTACAACCCGTTCCCGGAGGTCGCCCGGAGCCGCACCCGTCTGCTCGAGCTCCTCGGGCGGGGCGAGCCGAGCCGGGTGTGACCGCCGCGCCGAGCTAGCTCCGCGCGGAGGACCCGCAGACCGGAGGGATGCGGTGCACGAACCGAACGGATTGGGGCGCGCCGCGGGGGTATCGGTGCTTGATTGAAAAGTGCACGCCTATATACTTTTCCTGCCGGGGGACCTCGGCCGGGCCGAACGCAAGGACGCGACGGCGACCGGGGAGAGGCTCGACTGAAGCTCGCCGGCAGTCCTGCAGTTCACATCCTCAAGTTAGGTGACAACGTGGTTACAACAATGTCCGCTCGACGCAGGCGCGCCCTGACGTCGCTCGCGGTCCTCGCAGGCTCGGCGGTCGCACTGACCGGCTGCGGCCTGAGCAACAGCAGCAGCGGCGCCGCCAGCAGCAGCAAGGCCCTGACGGTGTGGCACCAGTTCTCCGGTGAGGGCGCCGGCGCCATGGACGTCGTCATCAGCGACTACAACAAGAAGAACCCCGACGCGAAGTTCAAGGGCCGCTCGATCGCGAACGACGAGGCCAACACGGTCGTGCGCACCGGGCTCTCCGGCAACAACCCGCCGACGGTGCTCCAGTACGAGGGCTACCAGCAGACCAAGGACTTCGTGAAGGCCGGTCAGCTGCTGGACATCACCGACTGGTACAACCAGCACGTCGACGACTTCACCTATGGCGACAGCCAGGCCGTGAAGGACGCCTGCGAGGTCGACGGCAAGATGTACTGCATCCCGTGGAACGTGGACACGAGCGAGCAGCTCTTCATCAACCCGGACATCATGTCCCAGTACAGCCTCACCGCACCCAAGACGGTCGATGACCTCAAGGCGATCGCAGGCACCCTCAAGGGCACCGGCATCAACCCCGTCTCGCTCTACGCGGGCGACGGCTGGCCCGCCGCCCACTGGTGGTTCCTCCTCACCATCCAGCGCTGCTCGGTCGACACGATCGTGGCAGCAGCGAACCAGGACGGCGCGAAATGGGATGACCCCTGCTTCCTGCAGTCGGCTCAGGACCTGTACGACATCGGTCAGGCGGGCGTCTTCCCCCAGGGCGTCGAGGGCCAGGACTACAACGCCATGCTCCAGCTCTTCCTGTCCGGGAAGGCCGCCCTCATGAACACGGGCACCTGGTTCAACGCCACCCTGGCTGACAAGGCCACGAAGCCGAAGTTCGAGACCGAGGCCGTCGCATTCCCCCAGGTCGACCCGGCCAAGCCCTCCCAGCAGATCCTGGGCGGCTTCACCAACGTGTTCGGTCTGCCCGCCAACAGCGGGAACACCGACGCGGGCCTGAAGTTCCTGGACTACATCGCCGACCCCGCCAACGGTGCCGGCGCCAAGTTCGCGAAGACCGGTCTGGTCAACGTCATCATCGGTGCCGACAAGGAGATGGAGCCCCGCGTGAAGGCGTCCTACGACGCCATCGCCGCTGCTCTCGCGCTTCCCGGCAACAACGTGATCGCGTACTTCGAGAACCTCGTGCCGCCGAGCGTGGGCGAGGACATCATGTACAACGGCACCGCCGCCCTGACGAGCGGCAGCATGAAGCCGCAGGACTACGTCACCCAGCTGCAGCAGGCAGCCGAGGCGGCCGCGGCCGGTTAGACCTCCGGGTCTGGACGCCCAGGGTGGGCGCGGTTCCGTCGGACCGCGCCCACCCGATCTCACACGAAGCACCCGATCTCAACGAAGAGAAGGCCATGACGACAGTCGCACGCCCCACTGAGCATCAGCGGGAGACGCTCACCACAGCCGAGCAGCCCCGGGACACCCGGCAGCGCCGCAAGTCCCACATCGCCGGCACCTCCAAGGTCGGTGCGGCGGGGTTCATCCTCCCCGGCTACTTCTTCTACGCGGGCTTCCTGCTCATCCCGCTCGTGCTCACGATCCTTCTCAGCTTCACCAACTGGAACGGCATCGGCTACAACACGATCCAGGGCAACGGGGTCAAGAACTACGTCAAGCTCGTCAACGACCCGGTGTTCCTGCAGGCACTCGTGCACAACGGGGTCTTCCTCGCGACGACCGTGATCCTCAAGGTCGTCCTCGCCTTCGCGCTGGCGCTCGCCGTGCGGCGCGCGTTCCCTGGCGGCGGCTTCTTCCGCGCCGTGTTCGTGATCCCGAGCATCCTCTCCCTCATCGTCGTCAGCCTCCTGCTCAAGTTCCTGGTGGACCCCAACAACGGGCTGATCAACCCGCTGCTGCGCTCGATCGGCCTCGGCGCGTTCGCCGGCTCATGGCTGGGTGACCCGAGCAGGGCTCTTCCGGTGCTGATCGGGCTCGATGTCTGGCTCGGCTTCGGCCTGTTCCTGTTCGTCTTCCTGGCCGGCATGTCCGCGCTCCCCGCCGACGTCTCCGAGGCCGCGAAGGTGGACGGCGCGAAGCCATGGCAGGAGACCTGGTTCGTGACCATCCCGCTGCTCGCCCCGACGTTCCGGCTCGTCGTCCTGCTCGGCTGCATCGAGAGTCTCAAGGTGTTCGCGACCGTGTACGTCGCCACCTCCGGCGGCCCCAACCACTCCACCGAGGTGCTCGCCACCTGGGCGTTCTTCCAGGCCTTCACCGGCAACCAGGTCGGCTACGGCAGCGCGATCATGAGCGTCCTGCTCGTGGCCACGCTGATCCTCGCCGTCTTCTACGTCCGGGCCAACCAGAAGGGGAACATCCAGTGACCGTCCTCGAGAACCCCGAGATCAAGCTGGTCCTCAAGGAGGACCACCTGCCGGAGCGGACCGGCGAATCCAGGCTCTGGAGGATCGTCCGGCGCGTGGTCCTCTACGTCGTGCTGGGCATCCTCGCCCTCACGATCCTCTTCCCGGTCATCTGGATGCTCAGCACCTCGCTCCGCGACAACAGCAGCGTGCTGATCCACCCGTTCGACCTCAGCGGCGAATGGGGCTTCGGGAACTACATCAAGCTGTTCGTGCAGGGCGACATCGTGCGCTGGCTGGGCAGCAGCCTCTTCGTGAACGTCACCAGCGTGCTCCTGATCGCGGTCCTGTCGGTGCTCGGCGGCTACGGCTTCTCCGCCTACAACTTCCGCGGCAAGAACCTGCTGTTCGTGCTCCTCATCGTCGGCCTCACGATCCCGCCGCAGGCGCTCGTCGTCGCCGGCTTCCGATGGATCAGCCTGCTGGGGATCGAGAACACCTACTGGAGCCTGATCTTCACCTACGGCGGCTGGACGTCGTTCGGCATCCTGATGATGCGGAACTTCTTCGACGCCGTGCCGAAGGAGCTGCGCGAGGCGGCCACCATGGACGGAGCATCCCAGTTCCGGGTCTTCCGCCAGATCTACCTGCCGCTCGCGCGCTCCCCACTCACCACGGTGCTGATCTTCACGGCGGTCTGGGTGTGGAACGACTTCATCTACCCGATCGTCTACCTGCAGTCCGAGGACATGTACACCATCCCGATCGGGGTGCTGCAGTTCACCGGACGAACCACCATCCAGCTCGCGAGCCAGATGGCGGTGCTGACGTTCGCCACCGCGCTGCCGCTGATCATGTACCTGATCTTCCGGAAGCAGTTCATGCGCGGCCTGCTCGAGGGCGCGGTCAAGGGCTGATGCGCTCCTCCGGCCGGTCCCGGGCCTCAGCCCAGGGCCGGCCGGACCGCGTCCGGAGACATCCCACAACAACGGAAGAAGGAACAATCCCGTGAGAGCTGCTGAGATCACCGGCAAGGGAGTCGTCGAGGTCGTCGACCGGACCATCCCCCAGGCCAGCGGCGACCTGATCGTCGTCAAGATCCTCGTCGCGCCCATGTGCACCGAGTTCAAGAAGCGCCAGAACGGCACCGAGGACCACTCCCTCGGCCATGAGGCGGTCGGCGTCGTCACCGACGCCGGCGACTCCCGCCGATTCTCGGTGGGGGACCGCGTGGCGGTCATGCCCCACTACGGCTGCGGCGTGTGCTACCTCTGCACCTCGGGCGACTACATGCACTGCCCGAACCAGCGGGACGTGCTCGCCGAGACCGGCCAGGACTACGGCACTGCCACCTACTCGCAGTACCTGCTCAAGCCCGACTGGCTCGTCATCAAGATCCCGGACGACATCTCGCTCGTGCACGGCGCGATGGCCTGCTGCGGCTTCGGGCCCACCTTCGGCGCCCTCGAGCGGATGAACGTCGACGCGCTCGACGTGCTCCTCGTGTCGGGCTGCGGCCCGGTCGGGCTGGGCGCGATCGTGCAGGGCGTGACCCGCGGTGCGCGCGTGTTCGCCATCGAGACGCACCCCTTCCGTGCCGAGCTGGCCCGCAAGCTGGGCGCTGAGCGGGTGTTCAACCCGATGGAGGAGGACGTGCCGGCGCTCGTCCGCGAGCTGACCGGCCGCGGCGCCGACGCGGGCATCGAGACCAGCGGCGCGCCCACCGCGGCGAAGAACCTCGCGCTGTCGGTCCGCTCGCGCGGGAAGCTCAGCGTGGTGGCGTGGGCCGGCGACGTCAGCTTCCCGCCGCTCGTGCCGCAGGGCCTCGACATCTTCGGGGTGTGGCACTGGAACAGCCTCAACCTGGTCGAGGAGATGTGGCGCAGCGTGCGCAAGGCGAGCGACCTCATCGACGTGATGATCACCCATGTGATGCCGCTCGAGGAGGTGTCGGACGCCATGGACATCCAGGACACCGGCGCATGCGGCAAGATTCTGCTCCTTCCCCACGGCGACCTCGCCGAGGCGGAGCTGCAGACCGTCTGATCGCTTCCGCGGGAAGCCCGCATCGGAGAAGGCCCGGCCGCTCAGCGACCGGGCCTTCTCCGATTCTCCGTTCGGAGGCGGCAGTTCGCCGCACCCGACAACGACCTCGGCGCGGACGCCGAGGTCGTAACCTCGGCGGTCTCAGGCGCGCATGTCCACGACGGTCTTGATGGCGTCGCGGTCCGCGTTCGGGCCGAACACGTCGGGCAGCTCGGCGAGCCCCACCGTCTGCTCCGCGAGTTCGGAGGGCTTCACGAAGCCCAGGGCGCTGAGCCGCTGAGCGCGGTCGATCCAGCGGAGCACATCCTCTCGGTCCCGGTGGTGCAGGCTGAGCACGCGGAGGGCCCGGTAGTTCCAGCTCTCCATGTCGACCGTTCGCGTGCCGCCCTGTGACTGGTGGTAGCCCATGATGCCGAGGGTGCCCGCAATCCGAACGAGGTCCGACGCGAGCTGCAGGCCGGCGGCCGCGCCGGTCGCCTCGATCACCACCGAGCAGCCGAGCTTCATCTCGTCCGGCACCTCGTCCGGCGACAGGACGCGGTCGGCCCCCCACTTCGCGGCGAGCTCACGCGCGTGCTCCCGCGGCTCGATCACGGTGACGCGGTGGCCGCCTGCGACCAGCAGGCGCAGCGCCATCAGTCCCATGAAGCCGCTGCCGACGAGCACCACCTCGGGCTCGTGGGCGAGATCGAGCATCTCGATGCCGCCGATCACGCACGCGAGCGGCTCGGCGAGGGACGCGTCGAGCAGGGAGCAGTCCGGGTGCACGGTCACGATCCGCTCGGCGGGCACGATGAGCTCCGTCGCATAGCCGTCCTCGACGTAGGCCACCACCCGGGTCCCCACCGGCAGCGAGTCCACGGTGCTCTCCGAGATCGTCCCGGAGACCTCGTGTCCGATCCTGGCGGGGAACGGGCCACGACCGCCGGCAACCCGGGCCGTGTCCGAGTGGCAGACGCCGACGTAGGCGACCTCGACGCGGACGGAACCGGTCGGCAGCGCGGGGGCGTCGGTCTCCTGCACCTCGACGGTCTGCGGGGCGGTTTCCAGCAAGAACTTCACGGAGTTTCCTTCTCTTTCGTGATCAGAACCAGGTGCGGTCCGGATTGGTGACCTGGGGGACGGTGCGGGGCAGCTCGGGGCGTGCGGCCCAGCGGACCGCGTTGGCGAGCACCCGGCGGACCTGCGGATGGTGGTAGACCGGGTACTCCTGGTCGCCCGGGCTGAAGTAGAAGATCCGCCCGTTGCCGCGGGTGAAGGTGACGCCGGAGCGGAACACCTCGCCGCCCTCGAACGAGCTGATGAAGACGAGGTCGTCCGGCGCCGGGATGTCGAAGAGCTCTCCGTACATCTCCTGCTGGGGGATCAAGATGGGGCTCTCGACGCCCTCGGCGATCGGATGCGCGGGAGCGACCGTCCACACCAGCTCGCGGCCGCCGTCGTTGCGCCAGGCGAGCGAGCAGGTGGTGCCGAGCAGCCCGGTGAGGATCTTGGAGAAGTGGGCCGAGTGCAGGGCGAGGAGTCCCATGCCGCCGAGCACGTGCTGCTTGACCCGGTCGACGACCTCGTCCGCCACCTCGGCGTGCGCGACGTGCCCCCACCAGAGCAGCACGTCGGTGTCCGCGAGCACCTCGTCGGGAAGGCCGTGCTGCGGGTCGGCGAGCAGCGCCGTACGGATCGTCGCGTCGGGCAGGAGCTCCGCGAGGCCCTCCGCGATCGCCCCGTGCATGCCGCGGGGGTAGATCTCCGCCAGGTGCGGCGGGGAGTTGCGCGCCTCGTGCACGCCCTCGTTCCACACGGTGATCTTGAGAGGTCGAGCGCTCACGCTGGTGTTCCTTTCCCGCCCGGGGCTCCCCGGGTCATCCCTTGACACTGCCGGAGGTGACGCCGCGGATGAAGTGGCGCTGCAGGACGACGTACACGATCAGGCAGGGGATGGACATCAGCACGGCGGCGGCGGCCAGACCCGACGAGTCCTTGGTGTGCTCGCCGATGAAGAGCCCCAGTCCTGCCGGCGCCGTCTGCACCGACTTGTCGGTCATCAGGACGAGGGCGAGCAGGAACTCGTTCCAGCTCCAGATGAAGAAGAGCACCATCATCGTCGTGATGGCGGGCCAGGCGCTCGGCAGCAGCACCCGCCAGAGGGTCTGCCAGGAGTTCGCCCCGTCGATGCGCGCAGCCTCCACGAGCGCCCGCGGGGTCGAGAGGAAGTGGGCGCGCATCCAGAAGGTGCCGAAGCTGAGGAACAGCGCGGTCTCGGGGAGGATCAGGCCCGCGTAGGTGTTCACGAGCCCGAAGGCACGCAGGTCGTAGTAGAGCGGGACGATCGTGGCCTCGAACGGCATCAGGAGCCCGAACAGGAAGGTGAAGAAGAGCAGGTTCCGGCCCGGGAAGCGCATCGCGCCGAACGCGTAGCCGGTGAGGATGCAGAGGATCGTCCCGAGCGGGACCACGACGAGGGCCACGATCGCGCTCGAGGTCATCAGCGTCGCGAAGTTGGTCACGTCCCAGGCTCTGGCGTAGTTGCCGAAGTTCAGCTCTCGCGGGAGTGCGATGCCGACGGCCGGCTGGTCCGCCGGGTACAGCGACACCAGGAACATGCTGAAGAACGGCAGGAACGCGATCACGCTGAAGACGATCAGGGCGATGTGGGTGGTGAGCGAGGACAGCCGCTCCCTCGGCGTCGCCGGCCGGGACTTCGGGATTGCGGTCGGCCGGCCTCCTGTGGTCAGGCGGGGAGCGGCCGCGGCGGCGGGAGAGGTCATACTTCCGGCTCCTTCGAGAAGCGCGAGATCGCGATGGAGACGACGAAGATGATGACCGTCAGGACGACCGCCAGGCTCGCAGCGGACCCGGCTTCGCCGCGTCCGAATGCCCGGGCGAAGATCTCGTAGCCGGGAACGGCCGTCGAGGTGCCCGGGCCGCCCTTGGTCAGCAGGTAGACGACGTCGAAGCTCTTCAGTGCGCCCACCACGGTCAGGGTGAGCGCCACCGCGATCTCGGCCCGGAGACCCGGCAGGGTGATGTGCCGGAACTCCTGCCAGGCATTGGCGCCGTCGAGCCGGGCCGCCTCGTAGAGGCTGGTGTCGATCTTCTGCACGCCCGACAGGAACAGCACCATGCAGAGCCCCGTCGAGAGCCACGCGCCGACGATGCCGATGGCGGGGAGAGCCCAGGTGAAGTCGCCGAGCCAGGCGATGCCGCGGTCGAGGCCGATCAGGCCGAGCAGCTGGTTGGCCACGCCGTCCTGCGCGTAGATCCACTGCCAGGCGACCGCGATGACGACCATCGACACGACCTGGGGCAGGAAGAGGATCGACCGGTAGAAGGTCATCCCGCGCACCGCGCGCCGCGACAGCAGCGCCGTGATCAGGAGCCCCAGGCTGATCGGGAGCACGGCGAAGAAGAAGACGAGCTCGAGGCTGTGCAGGAACAGCGCGCGGAGCTGAGGGTCGGTGAGGATGTCGACGTAGTTGCCGAGGCCGACGAAGGTCGCGGCGGTGACGCCGTCCCACTTGACGAGAGACAGGTACACCGTGTGCAGCACGGGCAGCAGCACGAAGACGACCACCATGAGCAGAGCGGGCACCAGGTAGAGGTACGCGACCAGGCGCGGCTCACCGGGGGCGGTGCCGCGGGATCGCCCCCGCCGGCGGGCGGCAGGGGCGATCGAGGCGGGTGCCTGAGGCGGCAGCACCGCAGTGTTGAGAACCATCGATCAGGCCTGGCGGTAGTCTTCCCAGGTCTTCTGGACAGCGTCCATGACCTGCTCCGGCGTCTGCTGTCCGGCCATCAGCTCCTGCAGCGCCGGGAAGAGCGTGTCACCCATGGCGGGAGACGCGGAGTCGAGCCAGCCGACCAGGCCGTTGTTCTCGAGCACGCTCGCCCACGCGGTCTGCACGTCCTCGGCCGCGGTGCCGGCGGGCGCCGAGTTCTCGTCGGGGTACCAGCCGAGGAAGTCGCCCGCCTCGTTGATCGACGCGGCAACCGGGCCCGTGATGTAGTCGAGGAAGAAGGCCGCGAGGTCCGCGTTCTTCGTCTTCGGTGAGATGCCGAACGTGCCCTGGTAGCTGCCCGTCGCGTACGAGGGGCCGCCCTCCTCCTTCGGAGGCAGCAGCATGAAGCCGCCGTTCTCGCCGAGAGTCGTGCTGATGTCCGCGGTGCGCCAGGTGCCCGTGATCAGGAAGGCGCCCTGTCCGTCCATGAAGGAGGCGACGGCGTCCTCGTCGAGGATGCCGTTCGCCTGCTCGGAGATGTACCCCTGAGAGAACCAGTCCTTGAAGGTGGTCAGCGCCTGCTTCGTCTCCGGGCTCGTGAAGGTCGCGCCCGGCTTGCCGTTGATCCAGTCCTGGAGGCCCTGCGGGTCGGCGGTGTTGTCGAGCAGCGTGGAGAACACGTGGCTCCCCGACCACTGGTCGAGGTTTCCGAGCTGGATCGGAATCTCGCCCTTGTCGTGGAGCGTGGCCAGCGCCGCCTGGAAGTCGTCGAAGGTGGCAGGCAGGTCGACGCCCGCGCGGTCGAGGACGGCCTTGTTGTAGAACACGCCGGTCAGCTCGCCGCCGGTGGAGACACCCCAGAAGTCGCCGGTGCCGTAGGCCTTGCCGTCGGGAGAGGCCTTCAGCGAGCTGAGGATGCTCGACGGGTACCGGGCGGCCCAGCCGTATGCGTCGAAGTAGTCGTTGAGCGGGCGCAGGAGCTTGCCCGCCACCAGGCGGGGGGCCATCGCGCCGTCGGCCTCGGCGATGTCCGGGGCGTCGTCGCCCGACATCACGAGGTTGATCGTCTTGCTGTAGTCGGCGAACGCCTTGACGTCGCGTTCCACCGTGACGTTCGGGAACTCGGCCTCGAACTTGGCGATGCTCTGACTGAGGCGGGACTCGGGGGCGGCGTCGCCGCCGTCGGTCATCCGCAGCGTCACGTCGCCGAGTGCCGTGACGTCGTCCGCCGAGAGCTTGGTCGCGGGCGCCAGGGTGGCTGTGCCGCCGGGGGCGGCACCCGGGGTCAGGGCGCTGCAGCCGGCGCTGCCGAGCGCGATCGCCGCAGCGGCGGCGAGGACAAGAGCGGTGCGGCTCCTGCGGGAGCTGTGCAGGGACATGGAAGCCTTTCATTCAACGTCATCGGTGAAGGCGGCGGCCGGGGGGTCGACCGTAAAAGTATATTGCCATGCACCTTTGGCATGCCAGACTTGGTCGCCGGCGTCGGCGTGTCCTGCGAGGATGAGCAGCGAGTTCCGGCCTGCGCCGGGACGCCTGCGTTCGCCCGACGAGTCCTCCTCGACGACGAAAGAGAGACCAATGCCTGCCCTCCGCGTGGGAATGATCGGTATCGGGTTCATGGGCGCCGCCCATTCCCAGGGCTGGCGGGTCGCGCCCCGGTTCTTCGACCTGCCCCTCGACGTCGAGATGGCGGTGCTCGTGGGCCGCGACGAGAGCCGCACCGAGGCCGCCGCACGCAAGTGGGGCTGGTCGGAGACGTCCACCGACTGGCGATCCCTGCTGCAGCGCGACGACATCGACCTCATCGACATCGTCACCCCGGGGGACACCCACGCGGAGATCGCCATCGCGGCCCTCGAGGCGGGC
This sequence comes from Naasia sp., assembly GCF_025465545.1. Taxonomy (GTDB): domain Bacteria; phylum Actinomycetota; class Actinomycetes; order Actinomycetales; family Microbacteriaceae; genus Naasia. Next base: position 99,104 of record NZ_JAODMK010000045.1, read on the forward strand.
AAGCACGTCCTCTGCGAGAAGCCGCTCGCCAACACCGTCGAAGAGGCCCAGCGCATGGCCGCCGCGGCGGAGAAGGCGGCCGCCAAGGGCGTCTACGCGATGGTCGGCTTCACCTATCGCCGGGTGCCCGCCGCCGTTCTCGCACGCAACCTCGTGGCGGAGGGCGCGGTCGGCGAGATCCGCCAGGTCCGTGCCAACTACCTGCAGGACTGGCTCGTCGACGCCGACGCCCCCCTCACCTGGCGCATGAAGAAGGAGCTCGCCGGCTCCGGCGCGCTCGGTGACATCGGCGCCCACGCGATCGACCTGGCCCAGTTCATCACCGGCCAGCGCCTGACGACCGTCTCCGGCATGCTCGAGACCTTCGTGAAGTCGCGGCCTCTCCTGCTCGAGAGCACCGGCCTGAGCGGCACCGCCTCGACCGAGCGCGGCGATGTGACGGTCGACGACCTCGCCCTCTTCACCGGCCGGTTCGACGGCGGCGCGGTCGGCTCGTTCGAGGCCACGCGCTTCAGCACCGGGCGCAAGAACGCGTTCCGGATCGAGGTCGCCGGCTCCACCGGAGCGCTCAGCTTCGACCTCGAGGACATGAACGTGCTGCGGGTCTACGACCGCACGGCGCCCGCCGACCGCCAGGGCTTCACCCGGGTGATCGTCACCGAGCCGGAGCACCCGTACATGGCCGACTGGTGGCCGACAGGGCACATGATCGGCTACGAGCACGGCTTCTCGCACCAGGCGCGGGATCTCGTGCTGGCGATCGCGAACGGCTCCCAGCCGGAGCCGTCCTTCGCGGACGGCCTTCAGGTGCAGCAGGTCCTCCGGGCCGTCGAGGCCAGTGCCGAGTCCGGCAGTGCTTGGATCCCCATCGCCTGAGCAGGCCGACCGAACCGCAGACACCAGGAACGAAGGAGATCCGAGATGCCACGCCCGATCACTCTCTTCACCGGCCAGTGGGCCGACCTGCCCTTCGAGGAGGTCGCAGCGCTCGCCTCCCGGTGGGGCTATGACGGCCTGGAGATCGCCTGCTGGGGCGACCACCTCGACCCCTGGCGCTGGGACGACGCCGACTACGTGCAGGGCAAGCTGGAGGTGCTCGAGCGCAACGGGCTCGAGGTGTTCGCGATCTCGAACCACCTGAAGGGCCAGGCGGTCTGCGACGATCCGATCGACCAGCGGCACCGCGACATCCTCCCCGATGTGGTGTGGGGCGACGGCGACCCGGAGGGCGTGCGCCGGCGCGCCGCCGAGGAGATGAAGAACACCGCCCGGCTCGC
>NZ_JAODMK010000049.1 GCF_025465545.1 Naasia sp.
ACCTGGTGGGCCCCGTGGGGCTCGAACCCACGACCCGCGGATTAAAAGTCCGCTGCTCTACCGACTGAGCTAGAGGCCCGCCCGACAAATGTAGCGCCCGGCACCCGGGCCGGAACGCGACGGAGGCGGGGTCAGACGCTGCGGCCGGTGACCACGCGCAGGAGGATGGCCAGCGCCGCCAGGACGAGCAGCACGAGGCCGACCCAGAGGAGCGCCGCCGCCGCCTTCACCAGCGCGCCCGCCAGAAGCAGGAGAACGGCGACCACCACGGCGATGCCGAGCAGGATCTTCATCGGTTCGACTCCTCCCCGTTTGGCCGGTAGTCCCAGGATACCGGCGTTCTCCCGGAGCTCGCTGGGGACCGCGCGTAGGCTGAACGGATGACGGAACGGTTCTCCAAGCCCGTGAAATTCGCCGGATACCAGTTCGAGGAGATCCAGGGCGGCGAGGATCCGGCTGCCGTCAGTCGGCTCGCCCACGAGACCGCCGCGGCCGTCATCGCGCGGGTCCGCGAGCAGGACGACCCCGAGGTCGTCGAGCGCCTGGTGACCTTCACCGACGAGCACGGGATCGACGCGATCGCGGAGCTGTGGTCTCGGGCGACCCCGCGCAGCCTGCCCGGCGCGCTCTGGCGGATCTACCTGATCCGCACGATGATCCGCGGCGACGCTGCCTCGATCAGCCTGTTCTATCAGCGCGGCTTCCAGACGGTGCGCACCATCGATCCGGTCGTCGCCGGGGCGCCCGAGCCGGCCGGGCCGGACGAGGTTCAGGAGCTCGCCGACCAGATCCTCCGCGGTGTCTTCACCGGTGACCTCGCCATCGCGCTCGACCGAGCGGCCGCGTTCTGCCGGATCGTCGCGAGCGGGTGCGCGAGCATCGCCGACGACGCGGAGGCCACCGAGCCTGGCCGGGCGACCGAGCTCACCACCCGTGCCGCGCGACTCACCGGCATCGGCGCCGACCTGAGTGCCTCCTCCAAGTTGTGGCGAAGCGGTGGCTTAGACTAGTTCGGCCGGGCCGCAGTAACCCCGGGCTCCAAAATTCGCCGCTACGAGCGGCTCCGCGCCGAGAGGCGTTAACTGCGGTCCGGCACCAACCTGAGCGACGAGATGCCGGGGATCGGCGGCGCGATGCGCGATGCTGGAGCTGTGCAGGACGAGTCAGCAGCCCTCGAGGAGGCGCCCGCGGTGGAGACGGTATCCACCGAGGACTTCCTCGCGCGCGTGGCCCGAGGGGACAAGGCGGCGTTCGCCGTCGTCTACGACCGCACGGCGGCCCGCGTCCTCGGGCTGATCCGCCGGATCCTCATCGATCCCGCGCAGTCCGAAGAGGTTTGCCAGGAAGTTTTTCTCGAGATATGGCAAACCGCATCGCGGTTTGAACCGAACAAAGGTCAAGCGACGACGTGGATCCTCACGATGGCTCATCGCCGGGCGATCGATCGGATCCGGTCATCGCAGGCGGGGCGAGACAGGGACCTCCGGATCGGCGTGCGGGATTTCCACCGCGACTACGACGACGTCTCCGAACGAGCGGAGATCCGACTGGAGAACGAGCGGGTGATGAGAGCCATGCAGCAGCTGACCGAGTTGCAGCGCCAGGCGATCACCCTGGCCTACTACGAGGGCTTCACCCAGACCGAGATCTCCGCAAAGCTGGGCGTGCCGCTCGGCACCATCAAGACCCGTCTCCGTGACGGCATGATCCGTCTGCGCGATGCGATGGGGGTGACCTCGTGAACCACGCGTTCGACCGCGCTGCGTCCTCCGGCGCCTACTCGCTGGGCGCGATGACCGAGCGTGAGGCGGCGGACTTCGAGAAGGCCCTCGCCGAGAGCGAGGAGCTCCGCGCCGAGGTCGCCGGGTTCACCGAGACCGCGGCCCTGCTGGCGTCGACTGCGCCGCCGGTGGAGCCGCGCCCGGAGATGAAGGCGGACCTGCTCGCTCTGCTCGACTCCACCCCCCAGCTCCCGGCCTCCACCGGCGAGCCCGCGCACAGCGCCGACGACGAGGACGCCGCCCCGGTTGTCGCCGCATCCCTCGACGAGCGGCGTGAACGCCGCAGCGCCGAGAGGACGCGTCCTCGCGCCCTCCTGGTGCTCTCCGCGGCGGCCGCCGCGGTCGTGCTCTTCGTCGGCGGAACGCTCCTCGGCGGCGTGCTCACCGCAGTCTCCGGTGAGCGCACCGCCGACCGGTTCGCCGCCCTGAACGCGGCCCCCGACCTGGTCCGGGAGGTCACCGAGCTGCCCGATGGCGGGACCGCCGTCGTGGTGGCCTCGGCGGAGCTCGGCATGTCCGCCGTGGTGCTGAACGACGCCGACCAGCTGCTTCCCGAGCACAAGACGTTCCAGCTCTGGTACCTCGACCAGTCCGGCGACGCAAACCCGGCAGGCCTGATGGAGCCGGAGGGGAACCGCAACTACGCCATGCTCGAGGGCACCTACGTCGAGGGCGACCACATCGCGATGACGATCGAGCCGGACGGCGGCTCGACGCAGCCGACGACGCCCGCCATGGTGCTGCTTCCCTCCTCCGCCGCCTGACCCGGCGCCCCCGTTTGGCCGCGGCTCTGGCGCGCCGCACAGGGGGCGAAGTTACGCTTTCGGTACCCCTCTTCGTGCTGGAAGGACGGCGATGACCGACACCAGAAGCGGCCTCGACGAAATAAGCCTCGGCGGACCCGACCGGCCGCCGGTTCCCGACGGTGTCTCGACCGAGGTCGCTGACGCCGTCCGCGCCCTCTACACGGAGGGCACGATCGGCAAGAAGGGCGCCTTCTCCCGCGAGTGGGCGACCGACATGGCGGAGGACGTCTACGTCGCCTTTCACGAGGCGCTCTCTCGGAAGGGCGGCGCCATGGGCCGCGGACCCCGCCGCTACTACGTCGAGATCCACCCCGAGCAGCTGCGCGGCTGGCTCGACCTCGTCGACCACCCGTGGGTGCGCGAGGTGAGTGAGGCCGTGCTCGGGCCCGACTACCAGATCGTCGAGCTCGGCTTCGACATCCCCTTCCCGGGGGCGAAGAACCAGCCGTGGCACCGTGACTTCCGGATGCCCGAGGAGACCCGCACCGGCAAGCGGCTCACCTCGCTCGCCTTCAACCTCACCGCGGTCGACACCGTGGAGGAGATGGGGCCGTTCGAGATCGCGCACGGCACCCAGTGGGACGATTCGCCGGAGTTCGATCACGGGATGTTCCCGCCGAAGGAGTTCTACCCCCGCTACCTGGAGCGGGCGGTCCGCAAGTACCCGAGCATGGGCGACATCGCGGTCCGCTCAGCGCTCACCATCCACCGCGGCACGCAGAACCACTCGTCCCAGCCGCGTCCGGTGCTCGTCCTCGGCATGGACGCACCCGGGGCGGGGAACGCCGACCACCACGACATGGCGGTCACCCGCACCTTCTTCGACTCGCTGCCACAGCGGGTGCGGGACCACCTGGTCTGCCCGGTGGTCGAGGAGCTCACGCCCATCACCCAGAAGCACGACATCGAGGGCCTGATGATGGGCGGCGCCTGACCGATCCGCCGATCAGCCGAAGCGGCCCGACACGTAGTCCTCGGTCGCCTGCACGCTCGGCTTGGAGAAGATGGTGGCCGTGTCGTTGTACTCGATCAGCCTGCCCGGCTTCCCGGAGCCGGCGATGTTGAAGAACGCGGTGCGATCCGAGACGCGGCTCGCCTGCTGCATGTTGTGGGTCACGATCACGATCGTGTAGTCCTGCTTGAGCTCTTCGATCAGGTCTTCGATGGCCAGGGTCGAGATCGGGTCGAGCGCCGAGCAAGGCTCATCCATCAGCACGACGTCCGGCTGAACGGCGATGGCCCGCGCGATGCAGAGGCGCTGCTGCTGACCGCCGGACAGCCCGGACCCGGGCGAGTTGAGCCGGTCCTTCACCTCGTTCCAGAGGTTCGCGCCGCGGAGCGAGCGCTCGGTGAGCTCGTCGGCGTCGCTCTTGCTGATCCGCCGGTTGTTCAGCTTCACACCGGCCAGGACGTTGTCTCTGATCGACATGGTGGGGAAGGGGTTGGGGCGCTGGAAGACCATCCCCACCTGGCGGCGAACGAGCACAGGATCGACGCCCGGCCCGTACAGGTTGTTGCCGTCGACGAGCACCTCGCCCTCGACCCGTGCTCCCGGGATCACCTCGTGCATCCGGTTGAGGGTGCGGAGGAAGGTGGACTTGCCGCAGCCGCTCGGACCGATGAAGGCGGTCACGGTCCGCGGCTCGATGGTGAGATTCACGTCCTCCACCGCTTTGAAGGCGCTGTAGTAGACGTTCAGGTCCTTGATGACGATGCGCTTGGACACGGTTCCTCTGATTTCTGGAGTCGCTGGGCTCAGCGGGCGATCTTGGGCGCGAAGAACTTCGCGATGAGGCGCGCGACGAGGTTGAGCGCCATGACGATGACGATGAGGGTGAGCGCGCCTGCCCAGGCCCGGTCGAGGTACGCACCGACATCGGTGCCCGGATTCGAGTACTGGGTGTAGACGAAGACCGGAAGGGTCATCATCCGCTCGCGGAAGGGATCGTAGTTCATGCTCGTAGCGAAGCCGGCGATCAGGAGCAGGGGTGCGGTCTCGCCGATGACGCGTGAGATGGAGAGCATCACGCCCGTGATGATCCCGGCGATGGAGGTCGGCAGAACCACCTTCACGATGGTCAACCACTTCGGAACGCCCAGCGCGTAGGACGCCTCCCGCAGCTCGTTGGGGACGAGCTTGAGCATCTCCTCGCTCGAGCGCACGACGACCGGAATCATCAGCACGGACAGAGCGACAGCGCCGCCGAAGCCGAACCGGATGCCCGGGTCGTTGAACAGGAGCGAGAACAGGGCGTAGGCGAACAGGCCGGCGACGATCGAGGGGATGCCCGTCATCACGTCGATGAGGAAGGTGATGGCCCGGGCGAGATGCCCGCGACCGTACTCGGTGAGGTAGAGCGCGGTGAACAGCCCGATCGGGACCGACATCAGGGTCGCCAGGCCGGTGACGATGAGCGTTCCGACGATGGCGTGCAGGGCGCCGCCGCCCTCGCCGACGATGTTGCGCATCGAGAAGCTGAAGAACTGGGGATCGAATCGGCCGATGCCGCTCGAGACCGTGGTCCACACGAGGGAGATGAGCGGCAGGAGAGCGAGGGTGAATGCGGCCGTGACGAGCGCCGTGGCCAGCCGGTCCTTCGCCTTGCGGCTTCCCTCGACGAGGGAGGAGATGGCGAAGATCAGCACCGCGTACAGGACGCTTCCGAAGAAGATGGTGCCCACGACGCTGAACTCGTCCATCGTCCCGGCGGCGAGGAGGATGAGGAACAGTCCCGCCATGACGAGCCAGCTGAAGATCAGCAGGACGGCGGCGGAGAAGCGCGGGAGCCGCCCGGCGGTGATGCCGGACCCCTGCTGAGCGACGGCGGTCATCAGTTGGCCCCCGAGAAGGCTTTGCGGCGGTTGATCACGATGCGCGCCACCGCGTTCACCGCGAAGCTGATCACGAAGAGGATGAGGCCGGTCGCGATGAGCACCGAGAGGAACTTGCCACTCGCCTCCGGGAAGTTGAGGGCGATGTTGGCGGGGATCGTCGTGGGGTTGGTCGACTGCAGCAGCACGAACGAGATCACCACGCTGGGGGAGAGCACCATTGCCACGGCCATCGTCTCGCCCAGGGCCCGGCCGAGCCCCAGCATGGCGGCCGAGATGATGCCGGGGCGTCCGAACGGCAGCACCGCGGTGCGAATCATCTCCCACCGGGTGGCGCCGAGCGCGAGCGCCGCCTCCTCGTGCAGGCGCGGAGTCTGCAGGAACACCTCCCGGCAGAGCGCCGTGATGATGGGGAGGATCATCACCGCCAGCACGACGGCCACGGTGAGGATGGTGCGTCCCGTGCCCGAGACGGGGGCGGCGAAGAGGGGGAACCAGCCCAGGTTCTCGCTCAGCCAGGTGTAGAACGGCTGCACGGATGGCGCGAGGACCTTGATGCCCCAGAGGCCGAACACGACGGACGGGACGGCAGCAAGCAGGTCGATGATGTAGCCGAGCAGCTGGGCGACGCGGCGGGGTGCGTAGTGCGAGATGAAGAGCGCGATGCCGATGGCGACGGGAAGGGCCATCACGAGTGCCAGCGCCGCGGCCCAGAGCGTGCCGAAGACCAGCGGGCCGACGTAGGTCCAGAAGTTGTCTGCCCCCTTGGTGTCGTCCGGACCGGCATCCAGTGCCGGAAGGCTCTCCGCGACGAGGAAGACCGCGACCGCTGCCAGCACGACGAGGATGAGCGACCCGGCCGCAAGCGTGATGCCGGAGAAGATCCGGTCGCCGGGCCGCTGCTTGGCGGCCGGGGCGGAAGCGGTGGACGCGGTCATCGTCGCGGATCTCCTTGGAACTGGGGGGCGGAACACAGCGTCGCGGGCCGATCCGTCCGGGCAGATGCGATGCGAGTCATCCTCGCACGCCTGCTCGATCGAACCGACCCGCGACCGTGATCAGGAGACGGACTCCAGAGCGGTGGCGACGCGCGAGGCGAGGTCCGCCGAGAGGGGAGCGGCACCGGCGGATGAGGCCGCCTCGGACTGGCCGTCAGCGCTCGTGATGTAGCCGATGTACGACTTCACCAGCTCGGCCTGCGCCGGGTCCGCGTAGGTCTCGCAGACGATCGAGTAGCTGACCAGGACGAGCGGGTAGTGGGACGGGTCCGTGGTGGTGCGGTCCAGTGCCACCGCGATGTCGTTGGCCCCGCGGCCCTCGACGAGCGGCGACTCCTCGACCACTGCGGCGGCGGCCTCGGGGGTGAAGGCGACGAACTCGTCGCCGACCTTGACCTTCGCGATGCCGAGGTCGCCGGCCTTCGACGCGTCGGCGTAGCCGATGGTGCCGGTGCCGTTGGTGACGGCATCGACGACACCGGAGGTGCCCTGGGCGCCCTCACCGGTCTTGTAGGGGAAGGGGTCGGCGGCCGGCTGGTCCCACACCTCGGGGGCGACCTTGTTGAGGTAGTCCGTGAAGTTCTTGGTGGTTCCCGAGTCGTCGGAGCGGTGCACGGCGGTGATGGCGGTGTCCGGCAGGTTCACGCCGTCGTTCAGGGCGGCGATCGCCTTATCGTTCCACCTGGTGATGTCGCCCTTGAAGATGGACGCGATCGTGGCGGCGTCGAGGTTGAGCTGGTCGACTCCCTCGACGTTGAAGATCACCGCGATGGGGGAGATGTAGGTCGGCAGGTCGATCGCCTTGCTGTCCGGGGCGCACGAGGCGAACGTGCCCGCGAGCTCCTCGTCGCTCAGCGCGGAGTCGCTCCCGGCCCAGTCGGATCCGCCGGCGATGAACGTCTCGCGCCCCGCTCCGGAGCCGGTGGGGTCGTAGGCGATGGTGACGCCCGAGTTGGCCGTCTGGAAGGCCGCGATCCAGGCTTCCTGCGCGCTGCCCTGGGCGGAGGAGCCTGCGCCGGTCAGATTGCCGGACAGGGTGGAGGCGGATCCGGCGCTGTTTCCGGAGGCCGCAGGCGCTTCGTTGGCGGCGCACGAGCTGAGAGCGAGCGTGCCGACAACGGCGAGACCGAGCAGCCCCGCGTAACGCTTGGAGATCAAAGGGTTTCCCTTCGGTTGTGAATGCAGGTCAGAGCGTCCGAGGACGCTCGGGATGACCGTAGGTGCCTGTGGTGAAGAGAGTTGTTCCCTCCGGTGAACGGGAGGTGAACGGGAGGGAGGGTCAGACGAGGGGCGCGTGCGACTCGATCGCGACGACGCGAGGCTTCTGCGCCGACCGTGCAATGTGCACCACGGTGAATTCGGCGGTGGTCAGGATCGCCGCCCGGGTGAGGCGGCCGTCGCGCTCGCCGCCGGCCTCCGCAACTATCGCGTCCAGCAGGTCGGGCAGCACCGGCGAGTGAGTGCAGAAGACAGCCGTGCGTCCCTTGGCGATGCGTTTGTGCACGAGCCGGTCCAGCGCGGGGCGGGGGTCCTCCCCGGTCGCGCCCTCCCAGGCGGCCTGCGAGAGCGCGGCGGCGGTCTTGATCTCGAGTCCGAGCGTCTTGGTCAGCGGCTTCACCGTATCCAGGCACCGGCGCGCGGGACTGCTGTGCACCGATTCCGGAGTGAATGCGGCGAGTGCGCCGACGATGGCGCCCGCCTGCGTGGCGCCGCGGGACGTCAGGCGCCGGGCCGTATCGCCCTCGTCGGAGTCGATCTCCGCCTTCGCGTGCCTCAGCACGATCGCCGCGAAGGTGCGGTGGTGGTTGCGGTCGACGAGCGCCTGGAAGCGGTCGAGCAGCTCGGTGTCGCGCTCGTAGGTGAGGAGCGTGCGCGCCTTCTCCACCGAGAGCCAGTGGATCTCGTCCACCTCGTCGCTCGGCCGAAACCTCCCCCGGCGGAGCTGGTCACGGTCGACCTCGGCAGCCCAGTAGCGCACCAGCTTGTCGCGCCCGTTGGGGAGCAGATATTCGGTGGTGCCGAGGGGAGCGCCGAGCGTGACGGCGAAGCCCGTCTCCTCGCGGATCTCCCGCACCGCCGCCTCGGCAATGGTCTCGCCGTCGTCGATCTTCCCCTTCGGGAAGCTGACGTCCTCGCGGAGACCCCGGTGGATGACCAGGACCTGGACGCCCTTCTTGCCCTCGCGCCAGCAGACCGCTCCGGCCGCCAGGACGGCTCCCGCATCGGCAGCCGTCACCGGCTCCGCCTGCGCGCCGTCACCTGGCGCATCACCACGTTCTGCAGGTCCTGCAGGGCCGCACCGTTCTTGGCCCGGGCGTGCCGTGTCCACACTCCGTCGCCGTCGAGGCTCCAGGCGGAGGTGCGCTCGTCCATTGCGAGGTCGAACAGCTTGGCGATCTCGCGCCGGTGCCGGGCGTCGGTGAGTCGCACGAGCACTTCGATCCGGCGGTCCAGGTTGCGATGCATCATGTCGGCGCTGCCGATCCACACCTCGGGATCGCCGTCATTGGCGAACGCGAAGATCCGGGAGTGCTCCAGGTACCGCCCGAGGATCGACCGCACCGTGATGGTGTCGCTGAGCCCGGGCACGCCGGGGCGGATGGCGCAGATGCCGCGCACCCAGATGTCGACCGGCACGCCGGCCCGGCTCGCGCGGTAGAGGGAGTCGATGACGGCCTCGTCCACCATGGAGTTGACCTTGATCTGGATCCGGGCTGGCTTGCCCTCCCGGGCGTTGACCGTCTCGGCCTCGATGCGCTTGATCAGGCCCTTGCGCAGGTAGCGCGGCGCGACCAGGAGCCTGCTGAACTTCTTCTCGATCGCATAGCCGGACAGCTCGTTGAAGAGCCGGGTGACCTCCTTGCCCACCTGCGGGTCCGCGGTGAGCAGGCCGAGATCCTCGTAGATGCGGCTGGTCTTCGGGTTGTAGTTGCCGGTGCCGATGTGCGTGTAGTGCACCAGGTCGCCGTTCTTCTCCTGCCGCACCACCAGCGCGAGCTTCGCGTGCGTCTTGAGTCCGACGAGGCCGTAGACGACGTGCACGCCGGCCTTCTCCAGCTTGCGGGCCCAGGAGATGTTGTTCTGCTCGTCGAAGCGGGCCTTGATCTCGACGATCGCGAGCACCTGCTTGCCCGACTCCGCCGCATCGATCAGCGCCTCCACGATCGGGCTGTCACCCGAGGTGCGGTAGAGGGTCTGCTTGATCGCGAGCACCTGAGGATCCGCGGCCGCCTGCTCCACGAACGACTGCACGCTGGTGGCGAACGACTCGTACGGGTGATGCAGCAGCACGTCGGCCTTCGACACCGACGCGAACACGTCCGGCGCCTGGTTCGGCTCGGTCGGCAGCAGCTGCACGGCCGTGGTCGGCAGGTGCGGCGGGAACTTCAGCGCGGGCCGGTCCAGCTTGGTCAGTTCGAAGAGGCCGCCGAGGTCCAGCGGCGCAGGCAGGCGGTAGACCTCCTGCTCGGTGATGTCGAGCTCGCGGATCAGCAGCTCGAGGGTCACCGGGTCCATGTCGTCGGTGATCTCGAGCCGGATCGGGGGACCGAACCGGCGGCGCAGCAGCTCCTTCTCGAGGGCTTGGATGAGGTTCTCGGACTCGTCCTCGTCGATCTCGACGTCCTCGTTGCGGGTGAGCCGGAACTCGTGGTGCTCGAGGATCTCCATCCCGGGGAACAGGGCGCCGAGGTGGTTGGAGATGAGGTCCTCGAGCGGGATGAAGCGGGCGCGGCCGGAGCCGTCGTCGGGCAGCGCCACGAATCGCGGCAGCATGGAGGGCACCTTGACCCGGGCGAACTCCACCTTCTCGGTCTTCGGGTTGCGCACCCGCACCGAGAGGTTCAGCGAGAGGCCGGAGATGTAGGGGAACGGGTGGCCGGGGTCGACGGCGAGGGGCATCAGCACCGGGAAGATGCGCTGCGAGAAGAGCTCGTGCACCCGGTCGCGGTCCTCGTCGCCCAGGTCGGTCCACGTCTCCACGTGGATGTCCGCATGGTCGAGTGCCGGCTTGACCTGCTCGCGGAACACGGCCGCGTGCCGGGCCTGCAGCTCGTGGGCCATCCTGCTGATGTCGGCGAGCACGTCGAGAGGGGCCCGCCCGACGTTCGTCGGCACGGCGATGCCGGTGGCGATCCGCCGCTTGAGGCCGGCGACCCGCACCATGAAGAACTCGTCGAGGTTGCTCGCGAAGATGGCGAGGAAGTTCGTCCGCTCGAGCAGCGGCAGTGCGGGGTCCTCCGCCAGCTCGAGCACGCGCTGGTTGAACGAGAGCCAGCTCAGCTCGCGATCGAGGTAGCGGTCGACGGGAAGCGACTCGTCCTCGAGAAGTGGGGCGGAATCGAAGTCGTCGAGCACCTCGGCGCCGGGCGACGGATCACGCACGAAGGTGTCGCTGTCCATCGCCTCATTGTGGCACCGGCGAGCGGACCCCGCGGGAACTCGCTGCCGAACCGGGTCAGCGCGCAGCGGAGAGGTGCGGCTCGGTGTCCTCTTCGTAGACGTTGAAGCGGTAGCCGACGTTGCGCACCGTGCCGATGAGTGACTCGAGGTCGCCGAGCTTGGCGCGCAGCCGTCGCACGTGCACATCGACGGTGCGGGTGCCGCCGAAGTAGTCGTAGCCCCACACCTCGCTGAGCAGCTGCTCGCGGGTGAACACCCGTGAGGGATGGGTGGCGAAGAAGCGGAGCAGCTCGAACTCCTTGAAGGTGAGGTCCAGCGGGCGGCCCTGCACCTTCGCCGAGTAGCTCGCCTCGTCGATGACCACCCCGGAGGTCTGGATCTTCGAGGCGGACTGGTCCTGAGCCATCCGGCCGATGACGAGGCGGATGCGAGCATCCACCTCCGCCGGGCCGGCCGTCTCCAGGACCACGTCGTTGGCTCCCCAGTCCGCGGACACGGCGGTGAGGCCGCCTTCGGTGAGGATCAGGACGAGCGGCACGGTGATCCCGGTCGTGTGCAGGATCTTGCAGAGGGACTTGGCGCTGGCCAAGTCGTACCTCGCGTCGACGAGGATCACGTCGCACGGGGGAGCGCTGATGAGCTGTGCCGGCTCCGCCAGGATCTGCCGCGTCTTGTGGCTGAGCAGGCCCAGCGCGGGCAGCACTTCCGTGTCGGGGGCAGGCGTGAGGATCAACAGCTGCGCCACGGACCCTCCAAGTTGCTCGGCCTCATAGTAAACCAGGCCCCGCCCCCGCCGTCGTCCCCGGCTTCTGAGGCAGAATGGCGGGGTGAGGGGACACTGGCCGGGCGTGGTCGCGGTCTGGGCAGCGGCCGCAATCGGCGCGGTCGTGGTGCTGGTGACCGCAGACCCCTCGCTGCGCCTGCGACTCTGGCCGCTCGTCCTCGCCGGAGCGATGCTCGTGAGCTTCGCTATCCAGCTGGCCACGGGCGAGAAGGTGGGCTTCGTCCAGCGCCTCACGGCGTCCGCACTGGGCGCGTTCGGCATCTGCGCGGTCGCCTGGCTCCTGGGCGTGCTGCTGCCCTGAGCCCCGCCAGGGGCGCCGAGGGTAGACTCTCGGCATGCTCCTGGCGCTCGAAATGTTCTACCTCGGACTCCTCGTGCTCGCCTCGCTCGCCATCGGCTGGGTCTCGGTGGTCGTCCTCTACAACCTGTTCCGGGGCCAGCGCTAGTTCCCGCCGTCGAATCCGCGTCCCGCAAGGAGGCGTCGGAGGAGTGTCGCCTATGATCAACCTGCCGATCGGACTGCCCGCAGAGCTGGTCCCGCTGTCCTGGCTGCTCGGGGTGTGGGAGGGACGAGGAGTAGTGGAGTACACGATCGGGGAGGAGCAGGTCCGCCAGGAGTTCGGCCAGCGGGTCAGCTTCAGCCATGACGGCATGCCCTACCTCAACTACTCATCGCACACCTGGCTGCTCGAGAGCGGTGACGAGACCGGCTCGCTCGGCAGTGAGCCGCTCGTCGCGGAGGCCGGCTACTGGCGCCTGGCGCGCGGTCAGGCCGCCGGCGATCCGGGCCCCGGCATGCTGCCTGCCGTCGGCCCCCGGCCCTTTCCCACGGCCGAATCGGTGGAGGCCCTCCGCAACGAGTCCGAGGGCTTCGACATCCAGGTGTCCCTGGTGCATCCCACCGGGGTCAACGAGCTCTACCTCGGTCAGGTCCGCTCCGCGCGCATCGACCTGGCGACCGATGCGGTGATGCGCACCGCCGGGGCCAAGGAGTACGCGGCCGCGACGCGCCTTTACGGACTGGTCGAGGGGGACCTGCTCTGGGCCTGGGACATCGCCGCCCTGGGGCAGGAGCTGCGCAATCACGCATCGGGACGGTTGAGCCGTGTCGACTGATTCGCCGTTCCTCGAGCTCCCCGGCGCGGTCGAGGGCACCGGACTCGACGCGGGCGTCCCCGGCCACTACGGCAGCCCGCTGGCGGAACAGCGCGCGCTCGCGTCGGGCACCGCTATCGCTGAGCTGGCCCGCGGCGTCCTCACTGTCACCGGGCCGGACCGGCTGAGCTGGCTCGACTCGCTCACCAGCCAGCGCCTGACCACCCTTGCGCCCGGCGACTCCGCCGAGACTCTGCTGCTCGACCCGCACGGGCGCCTCGAGCACGACCTGCGTGTGGTCGACGACGGCCACACCGCCTGGATCGTGGTCGAACGCGCCGAGGCCGCTCCGCTCGCGGTGTTCCTCGACCGCATGCGCTTCATGCTCCGGGTCGAGGTGGCGGACGTCACCGCAGCGACGGCGGTCCTCGGCCGCTTCGGTTCCGATCCGGTGCCCGGCGCTCCCGCCCGCGCCCGCTGGGAGGATCCCTGGTCCGCGCGGGTGGTTCCCGGCGGCGCTGGCTATGCGCCGGAGCTCGGCCACCCGGCCGCCGACTGGTCGTGGAGCGAGACGGTGGTCGACCGCGACGCGCTGCCGGCCGTCTCCGCCCTGGCCGCGGCCGGGGAGATCGCTGTCGCGGGAGCGCTCGCCGTGGAGGCGCTGCGCATCGCGGCCTGGCGCCCGCGGCTCGGCGCAGACACGGATGAGCGGAGCATCCCGCACGAGCTCGACTGGCTGCGCAGCGCGGTGCACCTCGGCAAGGGCTGCTACCGCGGGCAGGAGACCGTGGCGAAGGTGCACAACCTGGGCCGGCCCCCGCGCCGCCTGGTGCTGCTCAACCTGGACGGGTCCGAGGGTGTGCCCGTGGCCGCAGGCGCGCGAGTCGAGGATGCGGCGGGCACCGTGGTCGGCACCGTGACGTCGGCGGCGCTGCATCACGAGCTCGGCCCGATCGCCCTCGCGCTCGTGAAGCGCAATCTCAACGCCACCGCCCAGCTGGTCGTGCGCACAGGCGGAGTCGCCCTGGCCGCGGCGCAGGAGATCATCGTGCCCGCCGACGCGGGGCCGGCGCTCGCCGACCTGCCGAAGCTTCCCCGCCTCGGCTCGGCCGCTCGTCGCTGAGGTCGTGCGCCAGGACTGGACAGCGTTCGGGGCGCGGGCGCGCGTCGCTTTCGACCGGGCGGGCGCCTCGCTTCCGGCGATCCTGCAGATCGCCGGCGCCGCCACCGTCGGCTACGTGCTCGCCAAGTACGTCCTCGGTCACCCGACCCCGATCTTCGCCTCGACGGTGGCCATCACCGCGCTCGGCTTCGCACGCGACGCCCGCCCCAGCAGGGTCGCGGAGACCGCGCTGGGCATCACTCTGGGGATCCTCCTCTCGGATCTGCTGCTCCTCGGAATCGGCCGCGGCTGGTGGCAGCTGTTCCTGGTCCTCGCGGCCACACTCGTCGCCGCCCGCGTGCTGTCCTCCAGCCCCGGCTTCGCGGCTGCGGCGGGCGTGCAGGCCACGCTGGTCACGCTGTTCCCGGTCGCGGGCGGAGGAGAGTTCAGCCGGGTGCTGGACGGCCTGGTCGGCGGGGTCGTCGCGCTGCTCTTCACGGCGCTGGTGCCTCGCGACCCGATGCGCGAGGCGGTTCGGGAGGCGCACCGCGTGTTCGCCGCGTGCACGGACGCGACCGCCGACCTCGCCGCCGCGCTCCGGAGCGCCGACGAGCCTCTCGCGTCGCGGAGCCTCGAGGCCCTCCGCCGAACCCAGCCCCTCGTCGACGCCTGGTCCGGCTCCCTCGACTCGGCGGTGGCGATCGCCCGCGTCTCGCCGTTCCTCCGCCGCCACCGGGCCACGCTGCAGGGACAGCGACGGCTGCTGCGCGGAATGGACCTCGCCTGCCGCAACCTGCGGATCATCGCCCGGCGCATCGACTTCCTCGTCCGGGACGCCCGCCCGCGGCCGGAGCTCGCCGCGCTGCTCGGCGAGGTGTCGAGCGCGATCGCCGTGCTCGCCGCGGCGGTGGACGACCCCTCGAGCGGCGAGGGCGCCCGCGACCGCCTCGTGGTGCTGGCGCGGCGCCTCGCCCCCGAGGTGGCGCTGCCCGAGGCGGGCATCACCGAGAGCATGGTCCTCCTGCTGCTGCGGCCGCTCGTCGTCGATCTGCTCGCCGCGGCGGGATTCGATGAGGCCGATGCGCGGGCGCTGCTGCCCGCCCTCCCCGACTGATCCTCGGGCTACCAGGCGAAGCCGAGCGGAGCCACCGCCTCCCATGGCACCGTGAGCTCGCCGAGCTTCAGCCGGTTCCTCGGCGTGAGCACGGGCCAGCCGGCCTCGGTGAGCCGGCGGACCGTCTCGGCCCAGCGCTGGACCGGCCCGAACTCGCCGTAGGCGGCCGTGTGGGCCCAGAACCGGTCGAGGTCGCTGAGGAGATCGTGCACCCGCTCGCCCGCCACATTGCGGTGGATGAGGACCTTGGGCAGTCGTTCGGCGACCACCGCGGGATGTTCGAGGCCCGCCAAGCGCAGCGAGAGCGTCAGGCTCCGCGGACCGTCGCCCGTCACAGCGACCCAGCTCGCGACACGGCCGATCTCGTTGCTCGTGCCGTCGACCAGCATCCCGCCGGGGGAGAGGCGGCCGGCCATCCGCCGCCACGCGTCGCCGACCTCCTCTTCGCCGTACTGCCGCAGCACGTTCATCGCGCGGATCACGTCGGCGGTGCCGCCGCCCGGAACCGGCACCTCGAAGCCGCCGCGCACGAACTCGAGCCCAGGCCGCGCGTGGGGCTGCGCTGCGGCGACGCGCTCCGGAGCGATCTCGACGCCGATGACCCGGGTCGCGGGCCGCACCCTGCGGAGCCGGTCGAACAGCTCCGCCGCGGTCCATGGGGCAGCGCCATAGCCGAGGTCGACGACGAGAGGCGCGGGGCGGCGCAGGAAGCCGGGCTCTGCCGCGATCCATCGGTCGACGCGGCGCAGCCGGTTGGTGCCGGTGGTCCCGCGTGTGATCCGCCCTTCCGGCATGGCTATTAAGGTAGGGGACATGCCAGCGCCCTACACGCTCGTCCTCCTCCGCCATGGTCACAGCGAGTGGAACGAGAAGGGGCTCTTCACCGGCTGGGTCGATGTGGGCCTCACCCAGCAGGGGATCGACGAGGGCATCCGGGCGGGGCGGCTGCTGCACGAGTCGGGCATCAAGCCGGACATCCTGTACACCTCGCTGCTCACCCGCGCCATGCAGACCGCGAACTACGCGCTCGTCGAGGCGAACCGCCTCTGGATCGAGACGAAGCGCACCTGGCGCCTCAACGAGCGCCACTACGGCGAGCTGCAGGGCAAGGACAAGGCGGCCACCCTCGCCGAGTACGGCCCCGAGCAGTTCCAGATCTGGCGCCGCTCCTTCGACGTGCCGCCGCCGCCGATCGGCGACGACAACGAGTACTCGCAGAAGGACGACCCGCGCTACGCCGAGCTCGGACCGGACCTGCCGAAGACGGAGGCCCTCGCGGACGTGATCACGCGGATGCTGCCCTACTGGGAGATCGAGATCAAGCCGCAGCTGCGCGCGGGCCGCACGGTGCTCGTGGTCGCGCACGGCAACTCGCTGCGCGCCCTGGTGAAGCACCTGGACGGCATCAGCGACGAGGACATCGCCGAGCTGAACCTCCCGACGGGCATCCCGCTGGTCTATCGCCTGGACGAGAACTACCGCCCGATCACCCCGAACGGCGAATACCTCGACCCGGCCGCCGCGGCAGCAGGAGTCGCCGCAGTAGCGGCCCAGGGCACAAAGACAGAGGCGGAGACCACGGAACAGTCCACCTCCCCGGCCCCCCACACCGCCTGAACCAGAGCGCGCGGCGCCGCGGCGCCCCTTCTCAGTACTTGACCGCTGGGGCAACGGCCGACCAGTCCCGAGCGATCCCAAAGGGGAGCGCTGGAGGTGGCATTCTCGGCCGAGGGCGAGTTTTGGGAGCCACGCTCGGCGCCCAACTGTCTGAGCACCGGTCGACGACGCCGCCCCCAGCGCGGCGACATCAGGACGAAGCGACCACCCAGTCACCCGTAGCCAGATACTGAACCTTTTTCGCAATCGACACCGCGTGATCGGCGAACCGCTCGTGATACCTGGAGGCGAGTGTCGCGTCGACCGTATCGACGGCCTTGCCTTTCCAGGTCTCCCCGAGCACCTTGTCGAAGACGCTGAGGTGGAGCTCGTCGATGCTGTCGTCGTCGTTGCGGATCTCTTCGGCGAGCCCCAGATCTTCGGTGCGGAGGAGTTCGGCGAGTTTGCGGGCCATGCTGACGTCGAGCCGGCCCATCTCCTGGAAGGTGCTGCGGAGGCCCTTGGGGACGACCTTGTCCGGGAATCGGTAGCGGGCCAGCTGGGCGATGTGCGAGCTCATGTCCCCCATCCGCTCGAGCGAGGCGCTGATCCGCAGGGCGCTGACGACGACGCGGAGATCCCGGGCGACGGGCTGCTGCCGGGCGAGGATGTTGATGGCGAGCTCGTCGAGGCTGAGTGCAAGCTCATCGATCCGGTTGTCTTCGGCGATGACCGTCTCGGCGAGACCGACATCGGACTCGTTGAAGGCTCGAGTGGCGAGCTCGATCGATGTCGCGACCAGGTCCGCGATGGTCACCAGTCGCTCCCGAACCTCGGTGAGCTCCTGCTGGAAGACCTCGCGCATGCCGCACTCCCTACCGCGGCCCCGGCCGCTCGTCGATTGGCCAGCTTCGCCGCTCGAGGTGAACGGGAGGCGTCGGAATCCTGAACGGAATCAGAATTGCGCCTCGCCGTCGCCCCCCGCGGACGGGCGGGGGCCATGATTCTCATAGTGTATTCGACATGCTTTCAGCTTGGCTGGTGCCGCTGGCCTTGCTCTTCGGGCTCGTCGTCGGCGGGGGGATCACCGCGCTCATGATCGCGGCGATCCGCGCCGGACAGCGCGCGGCCGAGGCGGTCTCCAAAGAGGTGCCCGACGGCATCGGAGGCGTTCTCGATGCCCTCGATTCCGCAGGCATCGTCGTGGACCCGTCGAACACGGTCGTCAAGCTGTCCCCGGGGGCCGCGGCTCTGGGCCTGGTGCACCAGCGGGCGCTGCTCTATCCGTCCCTCGTCGCGGTCGTGGATGAGGCGAGGGCGAGCGACGAGCCGATCCTCCGCAATCTGGCGCTGCCTCGGGGTCTGTTCGGGGACGCCGCGCTCCTGCACGTGTCGGTGCGGGCCGCTCGCCTGGGCGCCCGGTTCGTCCTGCTGCTCGTCGACGACCGCTCGGATGCCTTGCGGCTGGAGGACGTCCGCCGGGATTTCGTGGCGAACGTGAGTCACGAGCTCAAGACCCCGATCGGGGCGGTCTCGCTCCTCTCGGAAGCACTGGACTCCGCTGCAGACGATCCCGACCAGGTCCGCCGGTTCGCCGGCCGGCTCAGCACTGAGGCAGGTCGCCTCGCCCGCATCACCCAGGAGATCATCGAGCTGTCGCGGCTTCAGTCGGGGGACCCCCTCGATTCGCCGGACCTCATCGACGTGGACCACGTGGTGGCGAGCGCGATCGATCAGAACTCGGTGGTTGCTGCCGCCCGCGACATCGAACTGGTCCGGGGCGGAGCGAAGCACACCGAGGTCTACGGGGACGAGCCGCTGCTCATCGTGGCCCTGCACAACGTGATCTCCAATGCCATCCAATACTCGCCGAAGGGCTCCCGGGTGGGTGTGGGGGTCCGGAGGAATGAGGGGCTCATCGAGTTGTCGGTGACCGATCAGGGCGTCGGCATCGCCGAGGAGGACCGCGAGCGGGTGTTCGAGCGGTTCTACCGCGTCGATCCGGCTCGGTCGAGGCACACGGGCGGGTCCGGTCTCGGGCTCAGCATCGTCAAGCACGTGGTCCAGAACCATGGCGGCGAGGTGCGGCTCTGGTCTCAGCCCGGCCGTGGCTCGACCTTCACCCTGCGCCTGCCGGAGGCCACGCCCGCTCGGGCTGCTGCCCTGGGACTGGAGAGGAACCCATGACCAACCTTCTGCTCGTCGAGGACGAACCCGCCATCAGCGAGCCGCTCGCCTACCTGCTCTCGCGGGAGGGCTACCAGGTGACGGTGGCAGCGGATGGCCCGTCGGCGATCACCGAGTTCGCTCGGGCGGCGCCGGATCTGGTGCTGCTCGACCTGATGCTGCCGGGACTGCCGGGGACCGAGGTGTGCCGGGAGATCCGCACCCGCTCGTCGGTGCCGATCATCATGCTCACCGCCAAGGACTCCGAGGTGGACATCGTCGTGGGCCTCGAGCTCGGGGCGGACGACTACGTCACGAAGCCATACTCGACGCGGGAGCTCCTCGCCCGGATCCGCGCGGTCCTGCGCCGCCAGGTGGAGCCGGGCGACGATCAGAACGTGCTGCACGTCGGGCCGGTGCGGATGGATGTCGAGCGCCACATCGTGACCGTGCACGGCCAGGCCACCGCGATGCCGTTGAAGGAGTTCGACCTGCTCGAGTTCCTCCTGCGCAACGCAGGCCGGGTGCTCACCCGCGGTCAGCTGATCGACCGCATCTGGGGTTCCGACTACTTCGGCGACACCAAGACCCTCGACGTGCACATCAAGCGGGTCCGGGCGAAGATCGAGGAGTCCCCGTCCGAGCCGACCCTGCTCGTGACGGTGCGGGGCCTGGGTTACCGCATCGAGGATCTCCCGCCGGTCTGATCGCCGGCGGCGGAGCGCCTACTGGCCGGAGTCGACCGAGTCGCCCGGCTGGGTGTTGCCCGTGTTGTCGCCCTCGGGGACCGTTCCCGGCGTCGGCGTGCTGATCGGCGTGGGGACCGCGCTCGGGACGACCGCGGCAGGGGAGGGGCTCGGGGTGAGGGTGCTGTACTCGGCGAGGGCGGAGTCCAGCACGGGCACCTTCAGCTCGGAGCCCTCCGCGTTGCCGCTCTGGAAGTAGACCGGGAACAGCGATCCCGGCTTCGTGTCGACGCCTTCGAGCACCACCTGGTCGGACGCCGCGAAGCCGTAGGTGACCGTCGAGGACGCCGGCACGGACAGGTTGACGCTCGCCCGCCCGCCGGTCGCCGTCGCGGAGGTGCTCTCGTACTGCACCGTGAGCGCCTGCTGTGCGTCGGTCTGGTTGATGACCGAGACGATCAGGGAGGCGCGGGTGCCGTCCGTGGTCACGAGGAGTGCGTTGCGCACGGCGAGCTCGCCCACCTCTGCGCCGACGCCGTCACTCGGGTCGTACGTGCGGGGAAGCTGCGGGGCGCCGAAGCCACAGGCCGTGAGGCCGACGGTGAGCATGGCCGCGAGCAGTGCGGACACCGCCGCACGAGACTTGAGCACTGTCTTCCTCCCTGCGGATCGGGATCTGCAGGGGGATCGCTTCTCCGCCCCCGCGGGGGGCGCGATCCGGTCGCCGTCCGCCTCTGCCGAGCCTACTGCACTCACGTGCTGCCCCCAGGGGACGACCGGGCCGTCATACGGCCGCTGTGCTAGAATTGTCGCCGGTCGAAAGGACTCATCACCCATGCTTTTCGAGGTCGGCGAGACTGTCGTATATCCCCATCACGGGGCAGCAACCATCACAGAGGTCAAGAAGAGGATGGTGAAGGGTGAGGAGAAGGTATACCTCAAGCTGAACGTGACTCAGGGCGACCTCACCATCGAGGTTCCCGCGGACAATGTCGACCTCGTCGGCGTCCGTGACGTCATCGGCAAGGAGGGCCTGGACCGCGTGTTCGAGGTGCTTCGCGCCCCGTTCACCGAGGAGCCGACCAACTGGTCGCGCCGCTACAAGGCGAACCTGGAGAAGCTCGCGTCGGGCGACGTGATCAAGGTGTCCGAGGTCGTCCGCGACCTCTGGCGCCGTGACCAGGATCGCGGGCTGTCGGCCGGCGAGAAGCGGATGCTGGCCAAGGCCCGGCAGATCCTCATCTCCGAGCTGGCTCTCGCCGAGAAGACCGACGAGGACCAGGCGTCCACGGTCCTCGACGAGGTCCTCGCCTCCTGACCCCTCGCACGGAGATCAGTCGGTGACGGGCGAGCCGTCCGTCGCCGTCGTGATCGTCGCAGCAGGCAGCGGCACGCGGCTGGGCGGTGGCATCCCCAAGGGCTTCGTGGCGCTGGGAGGTGTTCCGCTCGTCGAGCGCGCCGTTCATGCCGCTCGAAGCATGGGCGAGCCCGTGCAGGTGGTCTCGGTGGTGCCCGCGACGCTTCAGACGCGCGCCGAGGAGCTGCTGGGGTCTCGGGCCACGGTCGTGGCCGGGGGCGAGAGCCGCCAGCAGTCCGTCGCGGCCGGGCTGGCGGCACTGGTCGGCTCGGTGCGGACGGTGCTCGTGCACGATGCGGCACGCGCTCTGGCGCCGGCATCCCTCTTCGACGCGGTGGTCGACGCGGTGCGGCGGACCGGAGGTGGGGTGGTGCCGGGGCTTCCGGTGGCAGACACCATCAAGCGCCTCGGTCCGGATGGCGCCGTGCTGGCGACGATCGACCGCTCCGAGCTGTCCGCGGTGCAGACGCCTCAGGGCTTCCCACGCGCTTCCCTCGAGAAGGCCTACGGGCGCGCCGAGCAGGAGTACACGGACGACGCGGCGGTGTTCGCGGCCGCCGGGCAGCCTGTGATCGTCGTCCCCGGTCACCCGCTTGCCTTCAAGATCACCACGCCCGCCGATCTCGCCCGCGCCGAGCAGCTGCTCGCTCCTGGCGCTCCGCCCCGCACGGGGATCGGCATCGACGTGCACGCGTTCGGCGGCGACGGTGAGCTCCGCCTCGCCACGCTCGCCTGGCCGGGCGAGCCGCCGCTGGCCGGGCACAGCGACGGTGACGCCGTTGCGCACGCCATCTGCGACGCCCTGCTCTCCGCCGCGGGCCTGGGCGACATCGGCGAGCGGTTCGGCACTGCAGATCCCCGCTACGCGGGAGCGGAAGGCGCGGTGTTCCTGCGGGAGACGCTCGCCCTGCTCCGCGCGAACGGCTTCGAGCCCGGCAACGTCTCCGTGCAGATCGTGGCCGCCCGGCCGCGGTTCTCCGCTCGCCGCCGGGAGGCAGAGGCGGCCCTCTCGGCCCTGATCGGTGCTCCGGTGAGCGTGACCGCCACCACCTCCGACGGGCTCGGCTTCACCGGCCGGGGCGAAGGGGTGGCGGCGATCGCCACAGCTCTCGTCCGGCCCGCCGCCCGGCTTCCCTAAGCTAGTTGCGTGGCGCTGCGACTGTACGACTCCCTCGCGGCCGGGCTGAGGGACTTCGAGCCGCTCGTGCCCGGCGCGGCCGGGCTGTACGTCTGCGGACCCACCGTGCAGTCCTCGCCGCACATCGGCCACCTCCGCTCCGCGCTCGTCTACGACCTCTGGCGTCGCTGGCTGACCTACCGCGGGTACCGGGTCACGTTCGTGCGGAACGTCACCGACATCGACGACAAGATCCTCGTCAACGCGCAGGCCAGCGCCACCGGCGGTGTCCCTGCGGAGTCGTGGTGGGCTCTCGCCTACCGCTACGAGCTCGAGTTCACCGCCGCGTACACCCAACTCGGCGTGCTCGCGCCCACCTATGAGCCGCGGGCCACCGCCAGCGTGCAGCAGATGCAGCAGCTCATCGCGCAGCTCATCGACCGCGGTCACGCCTATCCGGCACCCGATGGCTCGGGTGACGTGTACTTCGACACCCGCAGCTGGCCGGCCTACGGAGCGCTCACGCGGCAGTCCCCCGACGACATGGTCACGGCGGCGGACGCCGACCCCCGTGGCAAGCGCGACTCCCGGGACTTCGCGCTCTGGAAGGGGCACAAGCCCGAGGAGCCCGAGTCCGCCGCGTGGGCGTCCCCGTGGGGTCCCGGCCGTCCCGGCTGGCACATCGAATGCTCGGCGATGTCGGCCCGCTACCTCGGCGACGAGTTCGACATCCACGGCGGCGGGCTGGATCTGCGGTTTCCCCATCACGAGAACGAGCTCGCCCAGTCCACTGCCGCCGGACGCGGCTTCGCCCGGTACTGGGTGCACAACGGCCTGGTGAACGTCGACGGCCAGAAGATGTCGAAGTCGCTCGGCAACTCCGTGTTCGCGGCGGACCTGCTGCAGCTCGCCCGCCCCGTCGTCGTTCGCTACTACCTGGCAGCGGCCCACTACCGCTCGGTGCTCGACTACCACGACGGCGCCCTGACCGAGGCGGAGGCGGCGTTCGACCGCATCGAGGGCTTCCTCGACCGCGCCTCCCGTCGCCTCGACGGCACGCAGATCACCTCCGGCCAGGTGGGCACCGTCCCTGCAGCCTTCGCCGATGCCCTCGACGACGACCTCGGGGTGCCCGAGGCGCTAGCGGTGCTGCATGAGACCGTTCGCGCCGGCAACGCGGCACTCGACGGGGACGATCTCGCCACCGCGGCCGACCGCCGGGCGGAGGCGCGCGCCATGACGCAGGTGCTCGGCATCGACCCCGCCGATCCCGTCTGGCGGCGCGGGCAGGACGAGCCGGCCCGGCGGGCGCTGCAGGCGCTCGTCGAACGGCTGCTCACCGACCGCCAGGAGGCCCGGGGATCCCGCGACTTCGCCCAGGCGGATCGCATTCGGACAGAACTGGCGGAGGCGGGCATCGTGCTCGAGGACTCCGCGAACGGAACACATTGGAGCATTGATGGCGAATAGGCAGGGACGGCCCGGGGCCGTCCGGAAGAACTCGAAGGGGCCGAAGGTCGGTTCGGGCGGGCAGGGCCGGCAGGCGCTGCAGGGCCGGGGACCGACGCCCAAGGCGGAGGATCGCGACTACCACCCCGCAGGCAAGCGGAAGGCGGCGGCCGACCGGGCGGCCGCCCGCCCCGGCGGCCAGCGGGTCGCGGGCCAGCAGCGCCCGGCTCGACGCGCGAAGTCGACCGATGAGTCGGAGATCGTTGCCGGCCGCAACTCGGTGGTGGAGGCGCTCCGCGCCCGGATTCCGGCGACCGCCCTCTACATCGCCCTCAAGCTCGAGATGGACGATCGGGTCCGGGAGGCGATCGCCCTGGCCGGGCGCCGCGGCATCCCGCTGATGGAGATCACCCGGCCCGAGCTCGACCGGCTCACCGGCGACGACAACGTGAGCCAGGGCATCGCGCTCAAGGTGCCGCCCTACGAATACGCGCACCCACTCGAGCTGCTCGACACGGTCGAGCGGACGAAGGCGGTGCCGCTGCTCGTGGCGGTGGACGGCATCACCGACCCCCGCAACCTCGGCGCGATCATCCGCTCGGTTGCCGCGTTCGGCGGTCAGGGCGTCATCGTGCCGCAGCGCCGGTCGGTCGGCCTCACCGCGTCCGCTTGGAAGACCTCGGCCGGCGCCGCCGCGCGCGTGCCGGTGGCCATGGCGCCGAACCTCACCCAGACGCTCAAGTCGCTCAAGGAGCGCGGGCTCTTCGTGATCGGCCTCGACGGCGGCGGTGACACCCCGCTGCCGGGACTCGAGCTCGCGAGCGGCCCCCTCGTGGTGGTCGTGGGCAGCGAGGGCAAGGGCCTGTCGCGCCTCGTGACGGAGACCTGCGACGCGGTCGTCTCGATCCCGATCAGCGCGACGACGGAATCGCTCAACGCGGGCATCGCCGCGAGCGTGGCCCTCTACGAGATCTCGAAGCTGCGGGCGCCGAAGAGCTGACCCCTGAGTGTGCCCGTTCCGGCGCGGAGTGCCCGCTAGAGCGGCCACTTCGCGCCGGAACGGGCACTCGAGCGGCCGTCGATGGAGCGGGAGTCAGACCCGGGAGCGCCAGTCGCCGTCGGCGTCGGCGTCGAGCTCTGCGTCCAGCTCCTCCTCGTCGAGCGGCAGCGTGAGGATGCCCGTCTGAGGGTTGATGACGGTCGCCTCGTCGCGGCGGTGGCGGAGGATGTCGTCGATGTACGCGGCGACCGCCTCGGCGAGAGGCACGTCACGCGATTGCTTCTGGGACATGAACCAGCGGTGCTCGAGCAGCTGGTGGAACACCTCGGCGGGCTCGAGCTTGCCCTTCAGGTCGCGGGGGATGGCGCGCACGACGGGCTCGAAGACCTGGGCGACCCACTCGTGCGCCAGCGCCTCCTCGTCCTGCTCCTCGCGCCCGAAGGTCGCCGCGTAGGAGTCGAGGTCGTTCAGCAGCCGCCTGGCCTGGTTCTCCTCGGCGTCGATGCCGGTGAGCCGGATCAGGCGGCGCTGGTGATGGCCCGCATCCACCACCTTGGGCTGGATCCGCACCTGGGTGCCCTCCTGGTCCGTGCGGATGGCGAGCTCCTCGATGTCGAAGCCAAGGGCGTTCAGGCGGTCGACCCGCTCATTGATGCGCCAGCGCTCGTAGCCCGGGAAGCTCTCCCAGCCGGTGAGCTCTGCCCAGAGCGTCCGGTACTGGGCGACGATCCGCTCGCTCACCTCGACGGGGTCCACGTCCTCCTCGACGCGGCCGCCGGCGGCGAGATCCATCAGCTCTCCCGCGATGTTGACGCGGGCGATCTCCAGGTCGTTCTCGCGCTGCCCGTTCGACAGGCCGCCGCCCGTATAGAGCTTGCCGGTCTCGGCATCCACCAGGTATGCGGCGAACGAGCCGGCGTCGCGGCGGAAGAGCGTGTTCGAGAGCGACACGTCGCCCCAGAAGAAACCGATGATGTGCAGTCGCACGAGGAGCAGGGACAGGGCATCCACGAGCCGGGTGGCCGTGTCCGGCCGGAGTGCCTGCGAGAACAGCGCACGGTAGGGGAGGGAGAACTTGAGGTGACGCGTGACGAGGACCGCCTCGAGCGGCTGGCCGTTCTCGTCCGCCCGGTTGGAGATCACCGCCACCGGTTCGACACAGGGGACATCCATGCGCTGCAGGGTGCGGAGCATCTCGTACTCGCGGCGCGCGAGGTCCTCCGACGTCTCCTTCACCGCGATGACGTAGCCGGAGAGGTTCACGAAGCGCACCAGGTGCCGCGAGATGCCCTTGGGCAGCGCGGCGATGGTGTTCTCCGGCCAATCCTCGAGGGGAACGTCCCAGGGAAGGTCGAGGAGGGCGGGATCGACCATCGCGGCCGTGATGTTGAGAGAACCGGAGATGGCCATGAGAATCCCAGCTTAAAGCCGAAGGGCCCGCCGCGGAGTCGCGGCGAGCCCTTCGCTGTCCTGAACCGTCAGGCCAGGGTGACCGCGCTGCTGAGGCGCTCGCCGCTCTCCACGTCGAACACGTGGACGTGTCCGGGCGCCGCGGTGAGGTAGACGGTCTCGCCCATGCTCGGGTGGATGCGTCCGTCGACGCGCGTCACGATGTCCGTGCGCTTGCCGTCGATGTCGGAGTGGCCGTAGAGGTAGCCGTCCGCGCCGAGCTCCTCGACCAGGTCGACGTGGACCGCGAGCCCCTCGCCGCGGGTCTGCGACACGACGATGTCTTCGGGGCGCACGCCGATCGTGACGTGGCTGCCGCTCGCCTGCGCGCCGATGCTCCGCTCGAGCGGAACCACCGACGTGCCGAAGCGGACCCCGCCCTCGGTGAGGTCCGCGGTGAACAGGTTCATCGCGGGGCTGCCGATGAAGCCGGCGACGAACACGTTGTTCGGGGCCTCGTAGAGGTCGCGGGGGGTGCCGACCTGCTGGAGGAGCCCGTCCTTGAGGACCGCGATGCGGTCGCCCATGGTCAGCGCCTCGGTCTGGTCGTGGGTCACGTAGACCGTGGTGACACCCAGGCGGCGCTGCAGCGACGCGATCTGCGTGCGGGTCTGCACGCGGAGCTTGGCGTCGAGGTTCGACAGCGGCTCGTCCATGAGGAACACCTGAGGCTGACGGACGATCGCGCGGCCCATCGCGACACGCTGACGCTGACCACCGGAGAGGGCCTTCGGCTTGCGGTTCAGGTAGGGCTCGAGGTCGAGCAGTCGCGCGGCCTCGAGTACGCGGGTCGCACGCTCGTCCTTGTTGATGCCGGCGATCTTCAGGGCGAAGCCCATGTTCTCTGCGACGGTCATGTGCGGGTACAGCGCGTAGTTCTGGAAGACCATCGCGATGTCGCGGTCCTTCGGCGGAACGTCTGTGACGTTGCGGTCGCCGATCAGGATGCTGCCTGCGTTGACCTCTTCGAGGCCGGCCAGCATGCGGAGCGAGGTGGACTTGCCACAGCCCGACGGGCCGACGAGGACCAGGAATTCGCCGTCGGCGACCTCGAGGTTCAGCGCGTCGACTGCGGGGCGGGTGGAACCCGGGTAGAGCCGGGTGGCGTGGTCAAAGGTAACCGAAGCCATGGTGATATCTCCTTCACCGGCAGGTACGTGCCGGACGATCCGTAGTGAAGCTGTCGCCCAGCGTCGGACGACGGGCCCAGTATGGCACGCTGGACAGGCAGGAAGAGAGCCCGGACCTGCAAGAATGCACGCGGAAAAGCGCTGCTCAGCGCGTGCTCCGACGATTCCCAGGGCCGGCGGCCTACGATCCTGAGGGCGATTCGCCTTCCGCGGCAGCGCCACATCTCGACAAGGAGAACTTCTGTGACCACCAGCGGAGACTCGTCCCGGCCCTCCAAGAACGAGCGCCGCGAGGCGGCTCGAGACAAGGCGCGCCAGCTGCGGGAGCAGCAGAAGCGCCGGGAGCGCCGCAACAGGCTGTTCCTGTTCAGCGGCATCGCGATCGTCAGCCTCGCCATCATCGCCGTGGTGGCGGTCATCATCGTGAACTCGATCCGGCCGCCCGGACCGGGTCCGGCCAACATGGCCAGCGACGGCATCAAGATCGGAGCCGACCTGGCCGCGGTGCAGACGCCTGCGCTCGCCGCCGACGAGGATCCCATCCCCTCAGAGGCGAACCCTGCCAACGTCGTCGACATCCGCGTCTACATCGACTACCTCTGCCCCTTCTGCGCACAGTTCGAGGCGACGAACGCCGAGCAGATCCAGGCATGGGTGACGCAGGGCAGCGCGACGGTCGAGATCCACCCGATATCGATCCTCAACGCCAGTTCACAGGGCACCCGCTACTCGACCCGCGCCGCGAATGCAGCGGCATGCGTGGCGAACTACTCGCCCGACACCTTCTTCGCCTACAGCGCAGCGCTCTTCGCGAACCAGCCCGCCGAGAACACCTCCGGTCTGCCGAATTCGCAGCTGATCGACCTCGCGAAGACCGCTGGCGTCACGTCGCCGGCCAAGATCGAGTCCTGCATCAACGACGGGACGTTCAACGGCTGGGTGACCGACGCCACCAACCGAGCGCTCACCGGTCCGCTCCCGGATTCCGACGTGGAGAACGTGAAGGGCACCCCGACCGTGATCGTGAACGGGACGGCGTACACCGGCTCGCTCACCGACCCGGACGAGTTCGCGGCATTCGTGCTCCAGCAGTCGGCGACCCCGTCGGCCACGCCCACTCCGACGCCCACCCCGTTGGAGACGCCGGCCGGATAGGGCCGTCCGTATCATTGACCCGCGGGGAGGCCCGCAGGCCGGCTTGGCGCAATTGGTAGCGCACCTAACTTGTAATTAGGGGGTTGCGGGTTCAAGTCCCGCAGTCGGCTCCAGACCTTGAGCGCGCCCCCGACCCGTGACGGCCCGGGGTGCCGCTGCTCCGCTCCTCCCCCGCAGGCATGGGCGGGCGGCCGGGTTCCGCCCGGGACCGCATCTCCTTCTCGACGTGCGCGAGACGGGCGGCCAGGAGCACGTAGACGACGGCGAAGGAGCGGCGCATCCTGCACGCTGGTGGGGCCGGGCTCAGCCCCGCCGCACGGCGCCATGAGCCGTTTCGCCGGTGGGCGCCGCGGACGAGCGGCCAGGCTAGCTGGTGCGAGCGTCCGGGGCGGGCTTGATCTTGCGCTTCGCGCGTTCACCCTTGAGGCGGTCCCGCTCGGCGGTGAGAGTGCTCACCGAAGCGTCCTCCAGCTGGGGGTCGGGGATCTCGACGAATGGGCTCGTCGTGCCCGTGCGGCTGAGAACCAGTTGCGTATAGGCAAGGGCTGCTGCGCGGAGCTTCCACGCCGCCCTCTCCAGCTTCTCGGGCCTCGTCTTCGACCGCGAAAGCAACCGTGCGTGTTCCTTCACCGCGTCCCGCAGTGCCCGGCTCGCGTTGTCGACCTTCTTGCTCATCAGCTACTCCCAGCGTCGTGGCTCCCGGCATCTGAAGATATCGGGTTCCGCCCACCGAGAAGGGGCTGCGGCAGCTCCGCAGCGCGGCGGCCGCCGCTGACAGATTCCCGTCCTGGCAGAATTCATCACCGAGCGCTGGGTTCCTCGTTCTCACCAACCGGACCGGGCAGCAGAGGGGACGGCGGATGAAGATTGTGATCACCGGAGGCGCGGGGTTCCTCGGAGTCCTGCTCGCTCGACGTCTGCTCTCCGGGGCGGTGGTCGCGGGCGCGGGCACGCCGCGGAACGTGTCGGAGCTCGTGCTCGTCGATCTGGCCCGGCCTCCGCAGGATCTGTCGAGCGACCCGCGCGTCACCGCCGCGACGGGGCACCTGGGCGCCGCGCTGCCGGCGATCCGCGACGCCGACGTCGTCTTCCATCTTGCCGGCGTGGTCAGCAGCGCTGCCGAGTCGGACTTCGATCTCGGCATGCGGACGAACCTCGATGCATTCCGGGTGCTGCTCGAGTGGGCCAGAGCGCAGGTCGCGCCGCCCATCCTCGTCTTCACCAGCTCCCTCGCCGTCTTCGGGTCGGACCCGTTCGGCTCTGCCCTCGGCGTCGTCGACGAGGACACCCTGCCGCGTCCCCAGTCGAGCTACGGCATCCAGAAGTTCGTGGGAGAGCAGCTGCTGGCGGACTACACGCGGAGGGGCTTCGTGCGGGGGCGCAGCGTGCGGCTGATGACCGTGGCAGTCCGGCCCGGACGACCGAACGCGGCAGCCTCCAGCTTCCTGTCCGGGATGATTCGGGAGCCTCTCGCAGGAGAGCGCGCGTTCTGCCCCGTGCCGGCCGAGACGCCGATCGCGCTGTCGTCGCCACGCCGCACCATCGAGGGGATACTGCGCGCGGCGGAGGTCGACGACGCCACCTGGGGCAGCCGAACCGCGATGAATCTCCCCGCCCTCACAACGACTCCCGCCGACATGGCGGCCGCGCTGGACAGGGTCGCCGGCGCCGGCACCAGCAGCTTGATCGAGTGGGGCCACGACCCGAACGTGATGGCGATCGTGGGCAGCT
The DNA here is from genome assembly GCF_025465545.1 of Naasia sp. Classification (GTDB taxonomy): domain Bacteria; phylum Actinomycetota; class Actinomycetes; order Actinomycetales; family Microbacteriaceae; genus Naasia. The sequence goes on from NZ_JAODMK010000049.1 coordinate 29,750, forward strand.
GGGCTGCGCGCTTCCGGACGCCGCGGGCAGCCGCGCTGGGGCTGGATGCGGAAGAGGACTTCGACGCGGTGATCCGTCAGTACCAGGCCGACCACGGCTGAGTCCGGCTCCTTCCGTCCTGTCGAACGCGACCGTCCGGCCAAGCCGCAACCGCCTGCCGCTGCAGTTTGGCCGGACGGTTGCGCGCAGCGCGCCCCGACGGACGAGGGAGAGGCGCGGGACAAGGCGCGCGGCGTGGCCGGTCCGCTCGGCTCCCACCCGGTCGTGCGTGCAGAGTTGGTGCATGCAGCTCTATTCGGCCTTCCCCGGTGCTCGCAGTCGGCAGGTCGCAGCCGACCTCGGCGCGATCGCCCTCGTCGTCCTCTCGATCGCGCTCGGGATCGCGGTCTCGGGTGCGATCGCCGCATTCGCGGACTTCGGGCGGCAGGTCGCCGATGCGGGCAGCGGGCTGCAGAAGTCGATGACGGACGCCGCCTCCACGCTCGGCGGCCTGCCGCTGCTCGGGGACGCGGCGGCCGCCCCTTTCCGCGAGGCGAGCGGCGTCGGCGCCGCCCTCGCGCAGTCGGGGGAGGATCAGCAGCGCTTCGTGCGGACTCTCGCCGTGGTGGCTGGGCTCCTGGTCGCGCTGCTGCCGATGCTCGTGGTGCTGCCGCGCTGGATGCGACGGCGCGCCGCCTTCGCCCGCCGGGCGGCGACCGCACGGCGCCTCGCCGACACCACCGCCGGCACAGAGCTGCTGGCACTGCGTGCCCTCACCACAGCCGCGCCGCGGCGCCTGCTCGAGGTCGACGCGGATCCGGTCGGCTCCTGGAAGCGGGGCGACACGGCAGCGGTGGCGGCGCTCGCCGACCTCGAGCTCCGCGCCGCGGGCGTCCGGACTCCCTGACCGACGGACGCAGCGAAACGGCCGAAGCGCAACCGCGGACGGTCGCACTCCGGCCGGAGGGTTGCGGTCCTCAGCGGCGCCCGGAGGGCATCCGCCGGGACCGCGGCGTCATGCCCTCTCCTCGAAACCCAGAGAGATCGAGTTCATGCAGTAGCGCTCGCCCGTGGGGGTCTGCGGGGCGTCGTCGAAGAGATGCCCGAGGTGCGAGCCGCAGGTGGCGCAGAGAACCTCGGTGCGCACCATGCCGTACGAGACGTCCCGCTTCAGCTCGACCGCGTCCTCGCTGACCGGCTCGAAGAAGCTCGGCCAGCCGGAACCCGACTCGAACTTGGCAGTGCTCCGGAACACCTCGGTGCCGCAGGCGCGACAGGTGTACACGCCGCCGCGCTTCTCGTCCAGGAGGGCGCCGGTCCAGGCGCGCTCCGTCGCTGCCCCGCGAAGCACCTGGAACTCCTCCTCCGAGAGGCTGGCCCGCCACTCGGCGTCGCTCTTCTGCACCTTGTAAGCCATGTCGATCCTTCCGGGCGAACGAGCGGCGGGGTCCGGGTGGCTCCGCCTGTCGCGTGCGTCCCCACGGAAAACCGTCCCTAGGATGACCGTATTCCGGAGGGAGGTGCCGTGAGCGCCGGTATGCAGCCTCGCGAACGCCCCGAGCCGCCCCAGAGCGCGCTCACGGAGCGGGAGATCGCGATCCTCTCCTTCGAGCGGACCTGGTGGCGTCACGCCGGAGCGAAGGAGGAGGCCATCCGCGAGGAGTTCGGGGTCTCGGCTGCGCGGTACTACCAGCTGCTCGGCGCCCTGCTCGACTCGCCCGCGGCCCTCGTGCACGATCCCATGCTCATCAAGCGACTGCAGCGCATGCGGGACGCCCGCTTCGCCCGGCGCGAAGCCCGGATGAACATCCGCCGCACCACGTGACCATCGCGTGCCGTCGTCCGACGACTCGCTGAGGAGCCATGCCCACCACGCATCCCCCCGACCGGTTCGACCGGCCGCCCGCCGACCTGCAGCGGGTGGGCGCCCATCGCGCGCCCCGTCCCGGCGGGCGCGGGTGGATCGTCTTCGCCTGGGCGGCGCTCGCCACTGCCGTGCTGGTGGGACTCGGCGTGTTCGCCATGTTCGTGATCAACGATCGAGTGGCCTTCACGAGCCCCTTCGCGCCGGCCTCCGAGACCCCCGCGGCGGGCGACGCGCCCGTGGTCCAGCCGACCGTGGACCCCACCGTCAACGTGGTGATCCTCAACGGCACGGCCGTGGACGGGCTCGCAGCCACCGCGGGCGACCTGCTCACCTCTCAGGGCTGGACGGTGGGCTCCCGCAGCAACGCGGACGCCTCGGACGTGAACACGACGGTCGTCTTCTACACGGACCCCACCCAGGAGGGCGCCGCCAAGGGCCTCGCCGCGGCGCTGGGCGACGTCCAGATCCGGCTCTCGGACCAGTTCGTGGTCGAGGGCGACAACCGGATCACGATCATCCTCGGAGCCGACTACGCCGACGCCGCGTGACCCCTGCGCCGGCGCGCTATGCGACGGCCATGTTTCCGCGACGTTTAATCTCTCGATCAATACCCGACATGCGCGGCAACCGCCCGGATTCCGGGAGCTCCGGTCCTGATCTGCTCGCTACTATTCCCCCGGATCGGTCCTTTCCGGCTCGGTCCGGGCGGGTCATCGGCCGCCGCGGAACAGCACTCGGGAGTAACACATGGCGCAAGGAACCGTGAAGTGGTTCAACGCTGAGAAGGGCTTCGGCTTCATCACGGTCGACGGGGACGGGCAGGACGTGTTCGTGCACTACTCGGCGATCGACATGGCCGGCTACAAGGCGCTCGAAGAGGGTCAGGTCGTGACCTTCGAAGTGGGAGCGGGCGCCAAGGGCCCGCAGGCGGAGAAGGTCCGGCTGGCCTAGCGGCGATCCTGCCGGCGAAGCGGGTCAGCGCCGCGCGCTGGTGCCGCGGACCGCCTCCCAGCGGTTAGCCTCGGCTCGTGACGGGGGAGCGGGCACTTCTTCGGCGTGCCGTTCTGGCCGTCGGCGCCCTCGTGACGGTCACGATCGTGCTCTCCGGATGCTTCCCGGGCGTGCCACCGGCGGAGCCGCGCCCGAGCTCGACGTCGAGCTACGCCGGGCCGAACGCGAGCGAGATCGCTCCGCTGCGAGGCACGACGGTTCCGGCCGGCTCCGTGCGGCGCCCCGCGCTCGCTGCCAAGATCGACAACCTGGAGGACGCCCGCCCGCAGTGGGGCCTCGAGCGGGCCGACGTCGTGTTCGAGGAGCTCGTCGAAGGCGGCCTCACCCGCTACCTCGGAGTCTGGCACTCGGATGTGCCGGACCTGATCGGCCCTATCCGCTCGATCCGGCCGATGGATCCGGATATCGTCGCGCCGTTCGGCGGCATCATCGCCTACTCCGGCGGTCAGCCGATCTTCGTGGGCATGATGGAGGCCACCGGCCTGTACAACGCGGTGCATGGCAACGCCGACACGGCGGGACTGTTCTTCCGCACCGATGAGCGGGAGAGCCCCCACGATGTGCTGCTCCGGGCCCCGGAGCTGATCTCGGCCCATCGAGAGCTGGCGGCCCCACCCCAGCAGTTCGCCTACGGGCTCGACGCCGCCTCGTCCTCTGCAGGGCGGAGCGGGGATCCCGTGTCGCGGATCGACGTGGTCTTCTCCGACTCGCGCTATCCGGCCTGGGCCTGGAGCGCGAAACGAGGGCAGTACCTGCGCCTGCAGGAGGGAGCGCCCGACACCGATTCTGCGGGCGCCCAGCTCGGCGCCACCAACGTGGTGGTCCTCCGCGTCGCGATCGACCGGACCTTCGGGTCCGTGCCGAAGACGGTGCTCGTCGGGAGCGGCGACGGCTGGCTGGCGACCGGCGGCAAGGCTGTGCACGTCACCTGGTCCAAGGCGGCCAGTGCGGCCCCCATCCAGCTGCTCGACGACCTGGGGCTGCCTGCCCGGCTCGCCCCGGGCAACACCTGGATCGAGCTGCTTCCCGATGACGGTCTGCTCACCCTGACGCCCTGATCCGGTCGTCTTGCACTCTCAGGGGTCGACTGCCAAGATTGATTAGCACTCGGAATGTCAGAGTGCCAAGCATTCGCCCAACGTCCGGGAGGGACGACAAACACAT
>NZ_JAODMK010000001.1 GCF_025465545.1 Naasia sp.
GATCCAGTTGAAGAACTTCACGCCGGTCGGGACCGCGATCAGCATGGTCATGAACGAGAAGAACGGCAGCAGGACCGAGCCGGTGACGTACATGTGGTGGGCCCACACGGTCACGGACAGCGCGGCGATGGCGATCGTGGCGTAGACCAGGCCCTTGTAGCCGAAGATCGGCTTGCGGCTGAAGACCGGGAAGATTTCCGACACGATGCCGAAGAACGGCAGCGCAATGATGTACACCTCGGGGTGGCCGAAGAACCAGAACAGGTGCTGCCAGAGGATGGCGCCGCCCAGCTCGGGGTCGTAGATGTGGGCGCCGAACACGCGGTCCGCGCCGAGCGCGAGGAGCGCCGCGGCGAGGACCGGGAAGGCGATCAGCACGAGGAGCGACGTGATGAGGGTGTTCCAGGTGAAGATCGGCATCCGGAACATGGTCATGCCGGGGGCGCGCATCGTGATGATCGTGGTGATGAAGTTCACCGCGCCGAGGATGGTGCCGAAGCCGCTCAGAGCGAGGCCGAACACCCACAGGTTGCCGCCGAGGCTGGGCGAGAAGGTGACGTCGGAGAGCGGCGTGTAGGCCGTCCAGCCGAAGGACGCGGCGCCCTGCGGGGTGAAGAAGCCGGACACGGCGATCAAGCTGCCGAAGAAGAACGCCCAGAAGGCGAAGGCGTTGAGCCGCGGGAACGCGACGTCGGGTGCGCCGATCTGCAGCGGCATGATCACGTTGGCGAAGCCGGCGAACAGCGGCGTCGCGAACATCAGCAGCATGATCGTGCCGTGCATGGTGAACAGCTGGTTGTACTGCTCGTGCGTGGGGACGATCTGCAGTCCGGGCTCGAACAGCTGCGCCCGGATGACGAGCGCCATCACGCCGCCGACGAGGAAGTAGGTGAAGGACGTGATCAGGTACAGGTACCCGATCGTCTTGTGGTCGGTGGAGGTGATCCAGCTGACGACGATGTTGCCCTTGCGCTGGACCTTCGACGTGTCGAAGACCGCAGCCTGACCGGCGGGGATGCCCGTCGGTCGGTTCACTGTGCTCGTCACGGAACTACCTCGTCTCGGATTCTTCGGTGGGAGCGTCGCGGCCCGGCTCGTTCTGGTTCCGGTTGTACTCGTCGCCGAGCCGTCCGGTGAAGCCCTGGGCACGCAGCGACTCCACGTAGCTCGCGTATTCGGCCTGGGAGACGACCTTCACCGTGAAGAGCATCTGCGCGTGGTAGTCGCCGCAGAGCTCGGCGCACTTGCCTGCGAAGGTGCCTTCCCGGGTGGGGGTCAGCGTCATGAAGTTGGTCTTGCCGGGGATGACGTCCATCTTCTGCAGGAAGTCGACGACCCAGAAGGAGTGGGCGACGTCGCGGCTGTGCAGCCGGAACTCGATGCTCTGGTCGACAGGGAGGACGAGCACGGGGACCGTCTCCTCGACCACGCCGGTGTTGGGCGTGCCGAGCGCCTCCGGCTGGGTCTGGGTGCCGGCGAAGTAGACGTCGTCGTCCAGGTAGTTGAAGTCCCAGCCCCACTGCTTTCCGTACACCTCGACGGTGAGGTCGGGGTTGGGGTCGCGGGCGGTGATCTCGGCCTGGTCCCGCGCGGTGAAGGCGAAGAAGCCGAGCACGAGGATCAGCGGGACGATCGTGTAGAACACCTCGATGGGCATGTTGTAGCGGAGCTGGACCGGCAGGCCGGTCTGTCCGCGACGGCGGCGGTAGACGAGCGCCGCGAAGAGGATGAGGAACCAGGTGACCACGCCGACCACGAGCAGCACGACCCACGAGCCGACCCACAGGTTCGAGATGCGCTCGGTGTGGTTGGTGACCGGGTCCTGGCCGTCCTGGAAGCCGGGCAGGAAGCCGTGCAGCTGAGCCTGCGTGCAGCCCGCCAGAGCGAGGATCACGGCCGTCGCGAGCGGTATCGCCGCCCAGCGGAATCGACGTCTCGAGCGCACTAGAACCTCTCGGAATGCAGGACTGGAACGTGTCCCAGTCTATATCGCCCCAGGCGAACGCCCCGGTACACCCCGCTCCGTGCGGGGACCGAGGAAGCGCCCGAGAAACACCGAAGACCCCGCCCTCCGATGGGAGGAGCGGGGCCGAGCGAGCGCAGCGAAACGGCCCCCGAACGCCAAGCGGATCAGCTGGTCGGCGACGTCTCTGCTGACCCGACCCGAGGCGTACGCCGCGGAGCCGGGCGCAGGTCCCGCGCGCCGCAGGGGCGGCGGCGCGCCGACAAACTCAGTGGAAGGAGTCTCCGCAGGCGCAGCTGCCGCCCGCGTTGGGGTTGTCGATGGTGAAGCCCTGCTTCTGGATCGTGTCCTCGAAGTCGATGGTGGCGCCGTCCAGGTATGGCACGCTCATCCGGTCGACGACCACCTCGACGCCGTCGAAGTCGCGGGTGGCGTCACCGTCGAGGAGGCGCTCGTCGAAGTAGAGCTGGTAGACGAGGCCGGAGCAGCCGCCGGGCTGCACGGCGACGCGGAGGCGCAGGTCGTCGCGGCCTTCCTGCTCGAGGAGGCTGTGCACTTTGGAGGCGGCGGTGGTGGTGAGGCCGACGCCGTGGGTGGACAGCTCGGGCTTCTCGGTGAGTGAGACGTCGGTCATGGTTCCTCCGGGGCTGATCGCGGTCGGTCGATTGTACGCCGGACTTGCGGGAGGACGGCTGAGTCGGCCCGTGCGGTCGTCTCGGGCCGTTCCCCGTCGTCCCTGGTCAGGAGCGCCGGTTCATCCGGTCGAGGAACAGGGCCTCGCCGAGGATGGCCCGCTTGAGCACCCCGAGGTGCTGCGATTCGTTGGGCGAGTGGGCACGGGTGTCGGGGTCCTCGACGCCGGTCACGAGGATCTGGGCGGCGGGGAACTCGCGGGCGAGCTCGGCGACGAACGGGATGGAGCCGCCGACTCCCTGCTGGACGACCGCGCTCCCCCACCCCTCGGCGAGGGCTGCCGTGGCCTCCGCCGCGGCCCAGCCGGACGAGTCGATGAGGAACGCCTCGCCGAGGTCGGGGTCGGTGATCTCGACGTGCGCGCCGAGGGGGGCCGCGGCCATCAGGTGCGCGGAGACGGCGTCGAACGCCTCGTCGGCCGTCTGGCCGGGCGCGACCCGCAGGCTGACCCGGACCCGCACCGAGGGCAGCAGGGTGTTGGAGGCGTTCTGCACGGTGGGCGCATCGATGCCGGTGACCGTGATCGACGGCTCGAACCAGCGCTGTGCATTGAGCTCGCCGCGGCCGATGGGTCGCACCCCGTCGAGGAGGGCGGCGTCCCGTGCGAAGTCCTCGGCGGGGTAGCCGGGCGCCTCGGTGCCGGTGTACGCGGCGAGCCCGGGGACGGCCACCGAGCCGTCCTCGTTCCAGAGGGTCGCGAGCAGCCGGATCGCGGCGAGCATGGCGTCGGGGGCCGCCCCGCCGAAGCTGCCCGAGTGCAGGGCGTGCCCGAGTGTCGAGACGGTGACATGGAAGGCGGCGTTGCCCCGCAGGCTCACGGTGAGAGCGGGGACGTCGGTGCTCCAGTTGTCGGAGTCGGCGACGATGATCACGTCCGCGTCCAGGCGATCGCGGTGGGCGGCGAGGAGCGCCGGCAGGGAGCGGGAGCCGAACTCCTCCTCCCCCTCCACGAACAGCACGACGCCGAGGTCGAAGTCGCCGCGGGCCGCGGCGAGAGCGCGCAGGGCGGCGAGATGGGTCTCGACGCCGGCCTTGTCGTCCGAGGCGCCGCGGCCGTAGAGGCGGTCGCCGCGCACCGTCGGCTCGAACGGCGAGGACTCCCAGAGGGTGGGGTCCCCGGGCGGCTGGACGTCGTGGTGGGCGTAGAGCAGCACGGTCGGCCTGCCGTTCCGAGCCGCGCGGGTGGCGAGCACGGCGGGCTGGCCGGCCTGTCCGTCCGGTCCCGGCTCCACCAGGACGGCCACGTCCTCGAAGATCCCGATGGCGCGGGCGAGGTCGGCGACGGCCTCGGCGCTCTGCAGCACCGGGCCGCGGTCGAAGCCGTCCCACGACACGGAGGGGATCCGCACGAGGCGCGCGAGTTCGGCGACCGAGGACGGGAAGCCGAGCTCGACGGCGTCGCGGAGGGACGGGTCGGGCTCGGGGATGGGCGTGGCGGAGCCCTGCATCGTCATACGGGGTATCTTAAACGTCACGCATAGCGAGGATCTCCGTGGCAAAGCACCCGTCCCCTTCTTCCCCTCCCGACGCGCCGGCAGAGCAGCCGGCCGCACCGGCAGGCTCCGGCAAAGGACGCTCGACTCCGACGCGTCGCGAGCGCGAGGCGGCGCGCAGGCGTCCGCTCGTCCCCAACGACCGCAAGGAGGCGGTGAAGCAGGAGCGTGCCCGCGCGGCGACAGTCCGTGAGCGGGCTCGGGTGGGCCTCGCGAACGGCGAGGAGCGCTACCTCCCGGTGCGCGATCGCGGACCGCAGCGACGCTACGTGCGCGACTACGTCGACGCACGCTTCAGCATCGGGGAGATCTTCATCCCCATCATGTTCCTGTTCATCTTCATCACGTTCATCCAGATCGAGGACGTCCAGCTGATCGGGATGCTCGCCCTCTACGCGTTCGTCCTGGTCGGCGTGGCCGACGTGGTGATCCTCGGCTTCACGCTGCGGCGGAAGCTCGGGGCCAAGGTCGGGGCGGACAACGTGGAGCGCGGCCTGCGCTGGTATGCCGCGATGCGCGCCCTCCAGCTGCGGCCGCTGCGCCTGCCGAAGCCGCAGGTCAAGCGCGGCCAGTACCCCGCCTGACTCCGGACCCGCCACGGTCCCCGCTGCGGCTCAGGCCCGGCGGCCCAGTCCGCGGTTGATCTGGCGCGCCCAGAGCGGGCCGCGGTAGAGGAACCCGGTGTAGCCCTGCACGAGGGTCGCCCCGCCCGCCAGTCGGTCGTGCACGTCTTCGGCCGTCTCCACTCCCCCTACCGAGATCACCGCCATTCCGGCGGGCACGGTGGAGCGCAGCACGCCCAGCACCTGCCGGCTCCGCACCGCGAGGGGCGCCCCGGACAGTCCTCCCGCGCCGGCCGCCTGCACTCGGGCGGCGGCGCTGGACAGTCCATCCCGGGACAGCGTTGTGTTGGTGGCGATGATCCCGGCGAGCCCGAGTCGGGTCACCAGCTCGCCGAGGTGGCGCACCTCCTCGTCACCGAGGTCTGGCGCGATCTTGACGAGCAGCGGCACGCCGCCCGCCTCCTCCTGCACGGCGGAGAGCAGCGGTTCCAGTCGGTCGAGCTCCTGAAGCCCTCGCAGGCCTGGCGTGTTCGGTGAGCTCACGTTGACGACGAGGTAGTCGGCGAGCGGCGCAAGCAGCCGGGCGCTGGTCCGGTAGTCGGCCACGGCGTCCTCGACGGCCACCGCTCTGCTCTTGCCGATGTTGACGCCGAGAAGGGGCGCCCGGCCGGACGAGCGGAGCCGGCGCAGTCGGGCGGCGACGGCCTGCGCGCCCTCGTTGTTGAAGCCCATCCGGTTGATGATCGCGCGGTCCGGGATCAGCCGGAAGAGGCGCGGCCGCGGGTTGCCGGGCTGTGGCAGGGCCGTGACCGTGCCGATCTCCACATGCCCGAAGCCGAGGGCGCCGAGGCCCCGGATGGCGCGCCCGTTCTTGTCGAAGCCGGCGGCCAGGCCGAACGCCGAGGGGAAGGTCAGCCCGAGAGCCTGCACCCCGGTGCCGCGAGGAGGCCCCGCGAACGCGGCCACCAGGGACCGGATGCCCGGAAGACCGAGCACGCGGATCACGGTGAAGGCGAGCTCGTGAGCCAGCTCGGGATCGAGCCGGGCGAGAACGAGGCGGAAGAAGGTCGCGTACATGCCAGAGCCAGGCTAGCGGTGCCCGTCCCGGGCCGCGGCGCCCGCGGTCCCGCGACACGGCTCCCCGCACTGCGCGACCGGCCGCGGCATCCTGTGCCGCGGCCGGTCCTGCGATCAGAGGATCGGGTTGCCGCCGGTCACCGCGATGCGCGCACCGGAGACGTAGCTTCCGTCGTCCGAGGCGAGCAGGACGTAGACGGGCGCGAGTTCGGCCGGTTGCCCCGGACGCCCCATGGGCACCTGCTCGCCGAAGCTGGCCACCGTCTCCGCCGGCATGGTGGAGGGGATGAGGGGCGTCCAGATCGGACCAGGAGCCACACTGTTGACCCGGATGCCGCGCTCGGCGAGCATCTGCGCGAGTGAGGCCGCCATGTTCGCGATGCCGGCCTTCGTCGCCGCGTAGGGCATCAGGGTCGGCTTCGGCATGTCGGAGTTGACCGAGCTGGAGCCGATGATCGACCCTCCGGGCCCCATGTGCGGCAGGACGGCCTTGGTCAGGTGGAAGAACGCGCTGAGGTTGGTCGCGATCGTGTGATCCCACTCCTCGTCGGGGATCTCCTCCACCGTCTCGTGGGTCATCTGGAAGGCCGCGTTGCTGACGAGCACGTCGACCCGGCCGAACTCCTCGACGGCCTTGGCGATGATCTCCCGGCAGTGCGCGGGGTCGGACAGGTCGCCGGACACGAGCACCGCCTTCCGGCCAGCCTCCTCCACCCAGGAGGCGGTGTCCTTCGCGTCCTCGTGCTCGCTGAGGTAGCTGATCAGCACGTCGGCGCCCTCCCGCGCGTAGGCGATGGCGACGGCCTTGCCGATGCCGCTGTCGGCGCCGGTGATCACGGCCACCTTGCCCGACAGCTTCCCGCTGCCCCGGTAGCTCTGCTCGCCGTGGTCGGCCTTCGGGGTCAGCTCCGCTTCGGTTCCGGGCGGGTCCTGCTGCTGGCCGGGTTGAGCCATCGTTCCTCCTGAGGTCTGGGATGGACTTCCATTCCAGACCGGGCCGCCGGGGCCCACAACGGGCTTGACGGCGCGCGACTCAGACGGTGTCCGCCGGCTGCGGAGAGGAGCCGTTCTCGACGCGCAGGAGGGTGATGGCCTCCTCGAAGTCGTCGAGGGACTTGAAACCCTGATACACGCTCGCGAACCGGAGGTACGCGACCTCGTCGAGCTCCCGGAGCGGCGAGAGGATCGCGAGTCCGATGTCGTTGGCGTCGATCTGCGACGCACCGGTGGCCCGGATGGCCTCCTCCACGCGCTGGGCGAGCAAGGCCAAGTCGGTGTCGGTGACGGGCCGGCCCTGGCACGCCTTGCGCACGCCCGACACGACCTTCTCCCGGGAGAAGGGCTCGAGCACGCCGTTGCGCTTGATCACGTTGAGGCTGGCGGTCTCGGTGGTGCTGAAGCGGCGCCCGCAGTTGGGGCACTGACGGCGGCGGCGGATGGAGAGGCCGTCGTCGCTCACGCGGGAGTCGACGACCTTCGTGTCGTCATTGCGGCAGAAGGGGCAGTGCATGGTGCGCCCAGCGTAGCGAGAAGGTCGGGGAATCCTTCCCTGACCATGGTCGCCGGGCGCGTCGTGGATCGAGGGCGCCGGGTGGTTCGGCGCCCCGTCAGCCGGGGATGAACCTCGCCGTGACCGCCTCGCCGTGGGCGGGCAGGCCCTCCTCGTCGGCCAGGGCGACGATCCGTGCTGCGGACCTCTGGAGCGCGTCCCTGCTGTACCGCACGATCTGCTGCGGGCGCAGGAAGGTGGCGGCGCCGAGGCCGGCCGAGAAGCGCGCGGTGCCTCCGGTGGGCAGCACGTGATTGGAGCCGGCGAGGTAGTCGCCCAGGCTGACCGGTGAGAAGGCGCCGAGGAAGACCGCTCCCGCGCTCGTGATGCCGCGAAGCGTCTCGTCGGGGTCCACGGTGAGGAGCTCGAGGTGCTCGGGCGCGTAGGCGTTGCTGAAGGCGATCGCGGCGGCCGCGTCGTCCACCAGGACGATCGCGGACTGCGGGCCGGCGAGGGCGGCCGCGACCCGGGCGGAGGACGCGGTGGCCGCAGCGATCGCGGGCAGGATCTCCTGCACCGCCGCGGCCAGTTCCGCCGAGTCGGTCACGAGGAGCGCGGCGGCCAGCTCGTCGTGCTCCGCCTGGCTGACCAGATCCGCCGCGACGAGTCGCGGGTCGGCTGAGGCGTCCGCGATCACGAGGATCTCGGTCGGCCCCGCCTCGGAGTCGATCCCCACCCGGCCCTGCACGAGCCGCTTGGCAGCGGCGACCCACACGTTGCCCGGGCCGGTGATCACGTCGACGGGCAGGAGCCCCGCGTCGGGCACCCCGTGCGCCAGCGCGCCGATCGCGCCGGCGCCGCCCATCGCGTAGACCTCGTCGATGCCGAGCAGGCCGGCGGCGCCGAGGATCGTGGGGTGCACCGCTCCCCCGAAGGCGGACTGGGGCGGCGATGCGAGGGCGAGCGACACGACGCCGGCCACCTGCGCAGGCACGACGTTCATCACGACGCTCGACGGATAGACCGCCTTGCCACCCGGCACGTAGAGGCCCACCCGCTCCACCGGCTGCCAGCGCTGCACGACCTCCGCGCCGTCCTCGAGCAGGGTGACCGCGGGCGGCGGCACCTGGGCTGCGCTCGCCCGGCGGACCCGGTCGATGGCGGTCTCGAGGGCGGCGCGGATGGGCGCAGGCAGCGCGGCGGTCGCCGCCGCGATCTCCGCAGCGGGCACGCGGAGGGACTCGGGACGCACCCCGTCGAACCGCTCGGACTGGGCGAGCAGCGCTTCCGAGCCGCCGGCGCGCACCTCGGCGATCAGCGCGGCCGCGGCGGCGGCGGCCTGTGCGGGATCAAGCTCGGGGCGCGGGACGAGGGAGAGCAGCTCCGACCGGTCCAGGAGGCGGCCGCGGAGGTCGACGAACTGCATCCCGCTACTCTAGCCAGCGGCCCCGAGTCCGATCGGAATGCGGCCGAGCCCTCGGGAGTTGCCCACACTGATGGAAGAGACGTTCGCGGCCGACGACCTCGCGGCCTTCAAGCAGGCCTTCCGGCGCCATGCGGCCGGTGTCGCGGTGGTCACCGCCCGGGACACCGACGGCACCCCGGTCGGCTTCACGGCCACCTCGCTCGCCTCGCTGGCCGCCGTCCCGCCGCTCGCCACCTTCAACATGGCGCGCAGCGCCAGCGCCTGGCGCGCCATCGAGACGACCGATCGGGTGGCGATCCACATGCTCGGCGCACGGAACCAGGGCCTCGCCCGGAAGCTGTCCGGGCCTGCGGCGGACCGCTTCGTCGGCGACCACTGGCACGAAGGCGCGCACGGCCTGCCCATCCTCACCGAGGTCACCGCCTGGATGGTGGGCCGGATCCTCGAGCGTGTGCACGTGGCGGGCAACGCGGTGGTCGTGGTCCAGATCGAGGAGGGCGCCCTGGGCGAGGACGCCGCGCCGCTGCTCTACCACGAGCGCGAGTACCACGCCCCGCGCCCGCTCGACTGACCGCTGGCGCCCGACGAACGCACCGCTGCGGACGATCTGCAACCGCGTGCCGTGGCAGATTGTCCGTTCGGTTGCGTTCGTCCCGTGCCGGCTGGTGCGCGGAGCTAGCCCAGGCAGCCGGGGCCGAGGAGGCTCTTCAGCTCGCCGTAGAGGTCCGCCGAGACCTCCACCGGGAACGGCACCTCGAAGATCCGCGCCGACTCCCCCTTGACCAGCCGCAGCCGCACCTCCGTGTCGCCGCTGTGCCGGATCAGCACGTCGTTGAGCGACTTGACCGTCTCGGTGGTGGCTCGCTGGTCCTGCATGGTGATCACCAGTGGCCCGGCGCCGAGGCTCGTGCCGAGGTCCGGCGTGAACACGCTGTAGGCGTGGATGTTCATGCTGTCCTCGCGCTGGCTCACCCGGCCGCGGACGACGACGACCGAGTCGGTGGCGAGTGCCGGCGCGAACTCGGCGTAGGCCTTGCCCATGAACATCACGGTGACCTCGCCGTCGAAGTCCTCGACCTGCACCATGCCGTACTGGTTGCCCGACTTGCGGGCCACCCGGTGCTGCACCTCGGTGACGAGTCCCGCGATCGTCACGGTCTCCCCGTCCGCGACGCCCTCCTCGCTGAGGAGCTCGGCGATGCTGTTGGTCGCGTGCCGGGCCAGCTGGAGCTCCAGCCCGGCCAGGGGGTGGTCGGAGACGTAGAGCCCGAGCATCTCCCGCTCGAAGGCGAGCTTGTCCTTCTTGGCCCACTCGGGGCGGTCAGGGACGCGGTCCGGCTCCTCCTCGAAGTCGAACATGCCGCCGAAGAGGTCGACCTGCCCGTTCGCCTCGTTTCGCTTGATCGACACCGCGGCGTCGACGGAGTCCTCGTGGATCTCCAGCAACGCCCTGCGGGTGGAGCCGAGCGAGTCGAAGGCCCCGGCCTTGATCAGCGACTCGATCGTGCGCTTGTTGGCCACCCCCATCGGCACCTTGCGGAGGAAGTCGTGGAAGGAGGTGAAGCGCCCCTTCTCCTCGCGTGCCTGGCGGATCTGGTCCACCACGGTGAAGCCGACGTTGCGCACCGCGCCGAGGCCGAACCGGATGTCCTCGCCGACGGCGGCGAAGTAGCCGATCGACTCGTTGACGTCGGGCGGCAGCACCCGGATCTTCATGCGGCGGCCCTCGTTGAGGTAGATCGCCAGCTTGTCGCGGGCGTCGCCCACGCTCGTGAGCAGCGCCGCCATGTACTCGGCCGGGTAGTGCGCCTTGAGGTACGCCGTCCAGTAGCTGAGCACCCCGTAGGCGGCCGAGTGCGCCTTGTTGAAGGCGTAGTCGGAGAAGGGCAGCAGGATGTCCCAGAGGGTCTTCACGGCCGCGTCCGAGTACCCGTTGGCGTTCATGCCCGCCCGGAAGCCCGCGAACTGCTTGTCCAGCTCGGACTTCTTCTTCTTGCCCATCGCGCGGCGCAGCAGATCCGCCTGGCCCAGCGAGTAGCCGGCGAGCTTCTGCGCGATCGACATGACCTGCTCCTGATACACGATCAGGCCGTAGGTGGTGCCGAGGACGTCCTCGAGGGGCTCCGCGAGCTCGGGGTGGATCGGCACGATCTCCTGCACCCCGTTCTTGCGCAGCGCGTAGTTGGTGTGCGAGTTGGCGCCCATCGGCCCGGGACGGTAGAGCGCGCCGACCGCGGAGATGTCCTCGAAGTTGTCGGGCTTCATCAGGCGCAGCAGCGCGCGCATGGGGCCTCCGTCGAACTGGAAGACGCCGAGCGTGTCCCCCCGCGCGAGGAGCGCGTAGGTGTCCGGGTCGTCGAGCTCCAGCTTCTCGAGCTCGGGCCGGTGGCCGCGGTTGGCCTCGATGTTGTCGAGGGCGTCGTCGATGATCGTGAGGTTGCGCAGCCCCAGGAAGTCCATCTTGATCAGGCCGAGCGACTCGCAGGCCGGATAGTCGAACTGGGTGACGATCTGGCCGTCCTGCTCCCGCTTCATGATCGGGATGATGTCCTCGAGCGGCTCGCTTGACATGATCACGCCGGCGGCGTGCACGCCCCACTGCCGCTTGAGGTTCTCGAGTCCGAGGGCGGTGTCGAACACCGTCTTCGCCTCGGCGTCGGTGTCCAGGATGGCGCGGAAGTCCGCCGCCTCCTTGTACCGCTCGTGGGAGGGATCGACGATCCCGGTGAGCGGGATGTCCTTGCCCATGATCCCGGGCGGCATGGCCTTGGTCAGCTTCTCCCCCATGCCGAAGGGGAAGCCGAGCACGCGGGAGCTGTCCTTGAGGGCCTGCTTGGCCTTGATGGTGCCGTAGGTGACGATCTGGGCCACCCGGTCGTCGCCGTACTTCTCGGTCACGTAGCGGATGACCTCGTTGCGCCTGCGCTCGTCGAAGTCCACATCGAAGTCGGGCATGGAGACCCGGTCGGGGTTGAGGAACCGCTCGAAGATGAGTCCGTGCCGGATCGGATCCAGGTCGGTGATCCGCATCGCGTAGGCGACCATCGAGCCGGCGCCCGACCCGCGGCCGGGCCCGACCCGGATGCCGTGGTCCTTGCTCCAGTTGATGAAGTCGGCGACGACGAGGAAGTAGCCGGGGAAGCCCATCTGGATGATGACGCCCACCTCGTAGTCGGCGCGCTGGCGCACCTCGTCGGAGACGCCGCCGGGATACCGGTACTCCAGGCCCTTCTCGACCTCCTTGACCAGCCAGGTCGCCTCGGTCTCCCCCTCCGGGACGGGGAACCGGGGCATGTAGTTGGCGTCCTCGTTGAACTTGACCTCGCACCGCTCGGCGATGAGCAGCGTGTTGTCGCAGGCCTCCGGGTAATCCGAGAAGAGCTGCCGCATCTGCGCGGCCGACTTGAGATAGAACTCGTCCGCGTCGAACTTGAACCGGTTGGGATCGTCGAGGGTGGATCCGGACTGCACGCAGAGCAGCGCCGCATGACTCGTGGCGTCATGCGCGTGGGTGTAGTGCAGGTCGTTGGTGGCCACGAGCGGAAGCCCGAGATCCTTGGCGAGCCGGATCACGTCGCCCATCACCCGGCGCTCGATGCCGAGGCCGTGGTCCATGATCTCGGCGAAGAAGTTGCCGTCCCCGAAGATGTCCCGGTAGTCGGCCGCGGCCTGGCGGGCCTCGTCGTACTGGCCGAGCCGCAGGCGGGTCTGCACCTCGCCGCTCGGGCAGCCGGTGGTGCCGATCAGCCCGGCACCGTGGGTGGAGAGCAGCTCGCGGTCCATTCGCGGCTTGAAGTAGTAGCCCTCGATCGAGGCCTTCGAGGAGAGCCGGAACAGGTTGTGCATGCCCTCCGTGGTGGAGGACAGCAGCGTCATGTGGGTGTAGGCGCCCGCACCCGAGACGTCGTCGCCGCCGCCGTCGCCCCAGCGCACCCGCGTCTTGTCGCTCCGGTGGGTGCCCGGCGTGAGGTAGGCCTCGGTGCCGATGATCGGCTTGATGCCCGCCTGGGTGGCGGTGCGCCAGAAGTCGAACGCCCCGAAGACGTTGCCGTGGTCGGTGACCGCGACGGCGGGCATTCCCTGCTCGACTGCGGCGTCGATCAGGGGTTTCACCCGCGCCGCGCCGTCGAGCATCGAGTACTCGCTGTGCACATGCAGGTGGACGAATGAATCGCCGGAGGTTGCCAACTGAACGCTTTCTCGATCCGCGCGGGGTCGCGGGCGATGGATGCCGGGCCGGGTGGGAATCCACTCTAAGCGGGACCTGGGACACGGACCAGGCGACGCTCCGCGGAAGGCCCGACGGAGGTCAGGGAGTGCGCGGGTCGAGCCGCATGAGGACCCTCGGGAAGCCTCGAGCACCGAGGTCGTGTCAGCGGCGTGCACGAAGCCGGCCCGCTCGAAGGCGGCCCGGGTGCCGACGTAGGCCATGCTGAGGTCCACCCGCGCGGCCCGGTTGTCGACCGGATAGCCCTCGAGAGCGGGGGCCCCGTCGGCCCGGGCGAACTCGACGGCGCCGGCCAGCAGCTCGTGCAGCAGCCGACCTGCGGTGGCCGGGTCGCACCCGGAAGCACCACACGGTCCAGACCGGCAGATCGTCGACCCGCGGGAACTGCCGGCTCTTCGCGAAGCCGTTGAGCTCGGCGCGGGGCGCGACACCGGCGCAGCCCACCGGTTCCCCGTTCTCATAGGCGAGCACGCCGGGAGGCGGCGGGCGCCCGCACCGCTCCCGCACCAGCTTCCCCCGCGCCGGACCGATCAGCTCCCGGTCGGTGCGCGGGCCGACCCGGTGGCTCAGGCACCAGCACACGTTGGCGCCGGGACTCCGGGGGCCGAGGACCTGTCGCACGTCCTCGAACACGTCGGCGGGGCGGACCGCGATCGCCCTGCCGTCATTCTGCGTGGCGCCCCGCGCATCCGGGAACGTGACCCGCAGCGGGCGTCAGGCGGAGAGGAGATCCAGCGCGTGCTGCAGGTCGGCCGGATAGACGCTCTCGAACTCGACGTGCTCGCCGGTCGCCGGATGCCGGAAGCCGAGGCGGAGCGCGTGCAGCCACTGCCGGCTGAGCCCGAGCCGAGCGGCGAGCACCGGGTCGGCGCCGTACATCGCATCGCCCATGCAGGGGTGCCGCTGGGCCGCCATGTGCACGCGGATCTGGTGGGTGCGGCCGGTCTCGAGCTGGATCTCGAGCAGGGACGCCGAGGGGAAGGCCTCCAGCGTCTCGTAGTGGGTGACGCTCGGCTTGCCGTCCGCGGTGACCGCGAACTTCCAGTCGGACCGCGGATGGCGGCCGATGGGAGCATCGATGGTGCCCGCGAGCGGGTCGGGGTGCCCCTGGACCACGGCGTGGTAGATCTTGTCGACCTCGCGCTCCTTGAAGGCCCGCTTGAGCCAGGTGTAGGCGCGCTCGCTCTTGGCGACGACCATGAGGCCGCTGGTGCCCGCGTCCAGCCGGTGCACGATGCCCGCTCGCTCGGCGGCACCCGACGTGCTGATCCGGAAGCCGGCCGCGGCCAGCGCGCCGAGCACGGTAGGACCGGTCCAGCCGGGCGAGGGGTGAGCCGCGACACCGACCGGCTTGTCCACCACGACGAGGTCGTCGTCGTCGTGCACGATGCCGAGATCCGGCACGGCGATCGCCTCGATGGCCAGCGGCGCCTTCTCCTCCCATTCGACCTCGAGCCAGGCGCCGGCGCGGAGCTTGTCGGACTTGCCGAGCTCCCGGCCGTCGAGGCGCACGCCGCCTGCTGCGACGATGTCGGCGGCGACGGTGCGCGAGAAGCCGAGCAGCTTGGCGAGAGCGGCGTCGGCGCGCTCGCCATCGAGCCCGTCAGGCACGGGCAGGCTTCGGGACTGGACCATGCCGGCTAGCTTCCGTCCGCTGCGGTGCGCTCCGCGGCCCCGTCGTGGCTGCCCGGCTCCCGCCGGCGGCGGCCCGAGGGGACCCGGGAGCCGTCCAGGCTCACTCCGCGCAGGGTGAGGATCAGGAAGAGGCCCATGCTGGAGACGATCGCGACGTCCGCGATGTTGAAGATCGCGGGGAACATCCACACGCTGAGGAAGTCGACGACGTGGCCGACACCGAAGCCCGGCTCCCGGAAGAGGCGGTCGGTGAGGTTGCCGAGGGTGCCGCCGACGAGCATGCCGAACAGCACGGCCCAGCCGAAGGACCGGATCCGGCGGGCGAACCAGACGATGAACACCGTGACCGCGGTGGCGATCAGGGAGAACACCCAGGTGGAGCCGCTCGCGAGGGAGAAGGCCGCGCCCGGGTTGCGGACGAAGAGGAACTGCAGCGCCTCGCCGAGCACTGGGACCTTCTCGTAGGGCGTCAGGTTGGCGACCACCCAGAGCTTCGAGAGCTGGTCGGCCGTGTAGACCACGATCGCCACACCGACGAGGAGCGCGAGCGCCCTGGCGCTCGGGCGGCCGCGCCGAGCGGGCACGACGAAAGCCCCGTCGGCGGAAGAACCGCCGACGGGGCTTGTCGAGCTGGGATCAGGCGCCGCCAAAGGCCTGGAACGCCTGCGGCTGGCTCACGTTGAGGTTGCCGTAGTTGCCGGTGTTGACGATGTTCGACGAGTCCAGCTCACGGAGCTGACCCTCGATGTAGCCCTTGAGCTTCTGGCGATACTCGCGCTCGAAAGTGCGCAGCTCATCGATGCGGTGCTCGAGCAGCGCGCGCTCCTGGTCGAGGGACGAGATCTGGGAGCGCTGCTTGGCCTCGGCCTCGGCGACGACCCGGGCGGCGGTGGCGTGCCCCTCGGCGATCAGCGCGTCGCGCTTCTCGATGCCCTCGCGGACGTGCTCCTCATGCAGACGGCGTGCCAGCTGCAGCAGGTTGTTGGTGTTCGACGGGTCGATCGCGCTCGCATCCATGGAGGAGGCGGACGGGTAGGACAGACCGGTCGAGGGCTGGGGGGCCGGCGCCTGCTCGGCGGCGACCGCCGCGGGAGCAGGAGCGGAGGATCCGCCGCCGCTGCGCTGCAGCTCCGCGATGCGGGACTCGCTGGCGATCAGTCGCTGGCGGAGGTCCTCGTTCTCCTGGTTGAGGCGCCGCAGTTCGACCACGACCTCGTCGAGGAAGTCGTCTACTTCGTCCTGGTCGTAGCCCTCGCGGAACTTGGTCGGCTGGAACCGTTTGTTGACGACGTCTTCGGGGGTGAGGGCCATGCTGCCACCTTCGGGGAACTACTTGGTCGGTCGGGGATCGCTTCCCACGCTAGCGCGGATCACCTGGATCACACCCGAACGGGGCACACGTGTCGCGAATCGCGCGACGCCGTCGGCGCGGGCGGGTCCCGAATCGCGCGCCGCCGTCAGCGGCAGGCGTGTCCCGAATCGCGCGCGCCGTCGGCGCCAGGCGCGTCCCGAATCCCGGTCGCAGCTGGCGCTCCGCACCGGCGGATCAGGGGCTCAGGCGAGGCGCGAGAGGCTGGACGCCACGTACATCCCGACGATCACGAGGAGCATCGTGATGCTCCAGCCGAAATCGAGCGCGATGGGGCCGAGCCGCAGCGGCGGCAGGATGCGCCGGAAGAACCGGATCGGCGGATCGGTGACCGTGTAGACCACCTCGGCGAGCACGAGCACGGGTCCGCGGGGTCGCCACTGGCGCGACAGCGACTGCACCAGGTCGAGGGCGAAACGCCCCCACATGGTGAAGAAGTAGAGCAGCAGGGCGTAGTACAGGACGATGCCGACGATGGCCAGCGGGCTGAAACTCACGTGTCGATTATCCCGGGCCGCGAAGGCGCACCGGGACCGCGCCCCGGCGGGGCGGCCGCGACGGGCGCAGAACGCGGGAGGTCAGGAGCCGTATGACTCGTCGGTCTCGTCGGCGGTGGTCGTGTCGCCGGACACCGCGACATGGGCGGGCGAGAGCAGGAAGACCTTGTTGGTGACGCGCTCGATCTTGCCGTAGAGCCCCTGCGACAGACCGCTCGCGAAGTCGATGAGCCGGCGGGCGTCGGTCTCCGACATCTGGGAGAGGTTGATGATGACGGGGACGCCGTCGCGGAAGCTCTCCGCGATCATCTGGGCGTCCTTGTACTGACGTGGGTGCACGGTGAGGATCTCGTTCATCTCACTCGGCGCGGCGCGCTGCTCACGCAGCGAGGAGCGACGCGGCAGGGGGGTGACGGTGGCGCGGCCGGGCGCGGGCGCGGCGGAGGCGACGTGCTGCACGGGCGCGGCGGGAGCGTCCGGTGAGTCGTACTCGTCGGGCTCGTCGGCGAGGCCGAGATAGACCATCGCGTTGCGGATGGGGTTGGACATGCTGGTCCTTTCGGGGTGGCTTGCTGAGAGATTAAGCGCGAGGCGGGCGCGAGCCCGTGATTGCCGTGCCGATGCGTAGGTGTGTCGCGCCTTCGGCGATCGCCGCCTCGAAGTCGCCGGACATGCCGGCGGAGATCGCAGTCGCCGAAGGGACGACGGACCTGACCGCCTCGGCGAGTTTCCGCAGCCGGGCGAAGGCGCTCCGGGGCTCCTCCTCGAGCGGCGCGACCGCCATGATGCCGAGGAGCCGCAGGCCCTCTGCGGCGAGGATCCGCTCCGCGAGCCGGCTCGCGTCGGCGGGGGCGGCGCCGCCGCGCGTGGGGTCGTCGGTGAGGTTGACCTGGAGGAACACCTCGACCGGGACGCCGGGCGCGGCGAGGGCGTCGACGAGCTGCTCGCGGTCGACGGAGTGGATCACCTGCGCATACGACCGCACCTGTCGCGCCTTCTTGGTCTGCAGCTGGCCGACGAAGTGCCAGCGGAGGCCGGGCAGAGCGGCCGCCTTGTCGCGCGCCTCCTGATGCCGGTTCTCGCCGAAGTCGCGCACGCCGAGGGCGGCGAGCTCGCGGACGAGCCCGAGGGGCTGGAACTTGGTCACGACGACCGTGGTGATCTCGGCCGGAGAGCGCCCCGCCGCCTGCGCCGCCGTCTCGATGCGGTCGCGAATGGCGGCGAGGCGCTCCTCGAGCGGGGGCTCGCGCCCCTCCGAGCGCGCCGGCTCCTCGGTCACTTGAGGAAGTCGGGGATGTCCAGGTCGTCGTCGTCCTCGTCGTAGCCGTGGTCGATCTCGGTGGTCTGGGTGAGGGTGGTCACGTCGGCGACGGCCGCCCACTCCTGGCTGCCGGTCGCCGCCTCGGTGGCGGTGGGCGCTGCTGCAGCACCGACTGCGGCGGAGACGGCGGCAGGCTCCAGGTAGTTGCCGCGGCGACCCTCGCGGTGCGTGTGCGGCTCTCCCCCGTCGAATCCGGCCGCGATGACGGTCACGCGGACCTCGTCGCCGAGGGTGTCGTCGATGACGGCGCCGAAGATGATGTTGGCCTCGGGGTGCACGGCCTCCTGGACGAGCTTGGCCGCGTCGTTGATCTCGAAGATGCCGAGGTTCGAGCCGCCCTGGATGGAGAGCAGCACCCCGTGAGCACCGTCGATCGACGCCTCGAGCAGCGGCGAGGCCACCGCGAGCTCCGCCGCCTTGATGGCGCGGTCCGCCCCGCGGGCCGAGCCGATGCCCATCAGCGCCGAGCCCGCACCCTGCATGACGCTCTTCACGTCCGCGAAGTCGAGGTTGATGAGGCCCGGGGTGGTGATCAGGTCGGTGATGCCCTGAACGCCGGCGAGGAGCACCTGGTCGGCGGTCGCGAATGCCTCCATGATGCTGATGCCGCGGTCGCTGATCTCGAGGAGCCGATCGTTCGGCACCACGATGAGCGTGTCGACCTCGTTCTTGAGGGCGCCGATGCCGCTCTCCGCCTGGGCCTGCCTGCGCTTGCCCTCGAAGCCGAAGGGCCGGGTGACGACGCCGATGGTGAGGGCGCCGATGGACTTCGCGATGCGCGCGACGACCGGGGCGCCGCCCGTGCCCGTGCCACCGCCCTCGCCCGCCGTGACGAACACCATGTCGGCGCCGGCCAGCGCCTCCTCGATCTCCTCGGCGTGATCCTCGGCCGCCCGGCGGCCCACCTCAGGGTCGGCGCCTGCGCCGAGGCCGCGGGTGAGCTCACGGCCGACGTCGAGCTTGACGTCGGCATCGCTCAGCAGCAGGGCCTGCGCGTCGGTGTTGATGGCCACGAACTCCACGCCGCGCAGCCCGAGTTCGATCATGCGGTTGACGGCGTTGACACCGCCGCCGCCGACACCGACGACTTTGATCACGGCCAGGTAATTCTGGTTGTTGGTCATTTCGTCCTCCGGCGGGTAACTCTAAGCTTGGGGTTGAGGGTTAAAGTAATGCTGAGTAGGCATTTCCTCTGCACCGACGGTACGCGCCTGTCCCCCGCGACCCGGCAGGCGGGGCCGCGTGTCGTCGCTGGATCTCCGCAGCCTCGGCGAGTCGGCGTCGCCCGGGTCAGCGCAGGATCCCGACGCCGGGCGATGACACGTCGTACTCGTGCACCTCGGCCGGGTTCTGCTTCAGCAGCAGCGCCAGATGCTGCGCCTTGCGCACCGAATCGGAGGCGCTCCCCCACGCGACGCGCTGGCCACCGCGGAGCTTGAGGGACACATCGTCGGTGGTGCGCGCGGTGATGGAGTCCACCTGGGCGGCGAGGTCCGCCGGCAGGGCGACGAGCACGGCGGCGGCCGCACGGAACGGGATGCTCCGAACGTCCGCGTCCGTCAGTTCGACGACGGGGTAGCCGTCGGGGCGCTTCGCGGTGCTCTGCAGCGTCACCCCTGCCGAGTCGACCAGGTCGAAGCCCTTCCTGTCCCGCACGACCCCGACCGGGGTGCGCTCGACGATCCGCACCACGAGGGTGTCCGGCGGGCGGCTCTCGGTGACGAAGCTCTGGATGAGGGGGAACCCGGCCAGCTCCCGCTGGACCCTGCCGAGGTCGAGGAGCGGAAGCGGCGTGCCGAGCTGGTCGTCGAGCGCGGAGCGCAGGTCGCCCTCGGCGATCCGGGTGGCGCCCTGGACTTCGATGGTGCGCAGGGCGAACAGTGGCGAGAACGCGGCGGCGGTCACCAGGCCGGCCGTGCCGAGGAGTGCGCCCGCGCCGACCAGCACGGCGATCCGGCGTCGGCGGCTGTGCCGCGTGAACCGGCGGACCTCGGACTTCTCCGCTCGCCTCCGCGCGCGGCTCGCACGGCGCAGGAGCCGAGCCGCCTGGGCGGGCGTCATCCCGTCGGGCGGGAGTGCGCGCTCGGGCGTGCGAGTCGACCGCCCGGCTCCGCGCCGCGCGGAGGTCGGCGGCGCGGGGGCAGGGGGGACGTCGTAGCCGACGGGGCGCTTCACCCCTCGACCGCCCCCGCTGCGAGCGTGTCGAGCAGCTGCGGGATGATCCGGTAGACGCTGCCGCAGCTGAGGGTCATCACGATGTCGCCCTCCTGGGCGATCCCGGCGACGCGGTCCACCGCGTCCTGCCAGCCGGGCAGGAAGGCGACCCGAGACTGGTCGGCGAACTCCTGCTGCACGAGAGCCCCCGTCACGCCCGGCACGGGGTCCTCACGGGCTCCGTCGACGTCGAGCACGACCGTGTAGTCCGCGAGGTCCTCGTAGGTCTTGGCGAACTGCGGCGCCATCGCCTGCGTCCGGCTGTACAGGTGCGGCTGGTGGATCGCGATGACGCGCCCCTCCCCCACGACGGTCCGTGCCGCGGCCAGTGCGGCGGCCACCTCCGACGGGTGGTGCGCATAGTCGTCGTAGACCCGGACGCCGCGGACGGTGCCCTTCAGCTCGAAGCGGCGCTTGGTGCCGCCGAACGCGCCGAGCGCGGCGGCGACCTCGCCGGGGTCGAAGCCCATGCCGGCGAGCACGGTGAAGGCGCCCGCCGCGTTGATGGCGTTGTGCCGGCCGTCCACCCGCAGCCGCAGCTCGTAGTCCTGGCCCTGCCAGGCCACGAGGCAGGAGAGCCCGCCCACCGTGGAGAGCGAGTGCACCCGGGCGTCCGCATCGTCGGCCTCGCCGAAGCTGAGGATGCGCTGGTGCGCGAGCATGCCCCGGATCCGCTGGGCCCCGGTGTCATCGGAGGAGAGGACGACGAGCTCGGCGGTGCGGTCCGCGAACGAGGCGAAGGCGGCGTCGAACGCGCCGATGCTGCCGTAGTGGTCGAGGTGGTCCGAGTCGACGTTGGTGATGAGGGCGACGGCGGTGTCGTAGAGCAGGAAGGAGCCGTCCGACTCGTCCGCCTCGAGCACGAAGAGGTCTCCGGTGCCGAGGGAGGCGCTGCGGCCGAGCGAGGAGATCACGCCGCCGTTGACGAAACTCGGATCCGCGCCCAGCTCCAGCAGCGCGGTGATGATCATGCCCGCCGACGTCGTCTTGCCGTGGGCACCCGCGACGGAGACCACGCGCTTGCCGGAGGTCAGCCAGGTGAGCGCCTGGGAGCGGTGCAGCACCGGGATGCCGTGCTCGAGGGCGTAGCGGTACTCGGGGTTGTCCTCCCAGAGGGCGCTGGTCACCACCAGGGCGTCCGCGTCGCCGACGTTCTCGGCCGCGTGGCCGACGGCGATCCGCGCGCCCGCCTCGCGCAGCGGCGCCAGGTACGGGCCCTCTTCGCGGTCCGAGCCGGACACCCGGTGCCCGGCCCCCAGGAACATGTGGGCGATTCCGCTCATGCCGGCACCGCCGATGCCCACGAAGTGCAGGCTTCCGATCTCCTCGGGAAGCTGCAGGGAGAGGTCCGGCTTGATGGGCACGGGTTCTAGGGTACGAGGTCGCTCCGGCCGGCTCGGCAGCGGCTACCGCGCGCCGAGGAGCAGGTCGACCATCCGGTCGGCGCCGTCGCGGGATCCGCTGGAGGCCGCGGCGGCCGCCATCGCCTCCCGGCGGGCCGGGTCGCGCAGCAGCGGCAGGACCTCGCCGGTCACGAACGCGGGCAGGAATCGCGA
Source organism: Naasia sp. (assembly GCF_025465545.1). Classification (GTDB taxonomy): domain Bacteria; phylum Actinomycetota; class Actinomycetes; order Actinomycetales; family Microbacteriaceae; genus Naasia. Next base: position 21,525 of record NZ_JAODMK010000001.1, read on the forward strand.
GTCCTCGACGAGCACGCCGCCGCCCGCCGCGACCACGCCGCGGGCGTTGAAGCGCTGCTCGCCGTTGCCGACGGGGTACGGGACGTAGACGGCGGGGATGCCCAGTGCGGTCAGCTCGCTGACCGTCGCGGCACCCGCACGCGAGACGGCGAAGTCGGCGGCGGAGAGCGCGAGCTCCATCCGGTCGGAGTACTCGAGCATCCGGTAGCCGGGCAGGCCGGGGTCGGCGACTTCGGCGCTGCCGCCCACGAGATGCAGGATCGACCAGCCGGCGTCGAGGATCGCCTGCGCGGACTCGTGCACCGTGGCGTTGATGCGCCGGGCGCCGAGCGAGCCACCGGTGGCCAGCAGCACCGGCCTGACCGGATCGAGGCCGAAGTGCCGGAGCGCCTCGTCGCGGAGCGCGGCGCGGTCGAGGGTCTCGATCTCCCGCCGCAGCGGCATGCCGACCACGGTGGCTCCGCGCAGAGGCGTGCCGGGGAACGCGACACCGACGGTGCGGGTCAGCCTGCTGCCCAGGCGATTGGCCATGCCCGGCTTGGCGTTCGCCTCGTGCAGCGCGAGGGGCAGGTGGGCCCGCCGGGCGGCGAGGTAGGCGGGCGCGGCGGCGTAGCCCCCGAAGCCGACGACGCCCTGCACACCGCGTTCGAGGAGGGTGCGGCCGAGGTTCGACACGGTCCGGGAGAATTCGGGACCGAAGCTCAGGGCAGCCCCGTTCGGTCGCCGCGGGAAGGGCAGCCGCGGGATCGTGATCAGCTCGTAGCCGCGGGCGGGGACCAGCCGCGCCTCGAGACCCTCGCGGGTGCCGAGCACGAGGATCTCGTCGCCGGGCCGCCGGCGGAGCAGCGTGTCGGCGACGGCGAGCAGCGGATTGACGTGTCCGGCGGTCCCGCCGCCGGCGAGCAGCCAGGTGGTCATCGCCGGACCGTCCGTCCGACGGCGACCGGCCCGCCGAACCGAGCTCCGCGCCCGGCCGGCACTCCCCCGGTCCCGGTACCGAGCCGAAGGTCGTCCGGCCGCGAGCGGGCGAACGAGAGCACGATGCCGAGGGCGCCGAGCGTGGTGAGGAGCGAGGTGCCGCCTGCGGAGATGAGGGGCAAGGGGACTCCCAGCACGGGCAGCAGCCCGAGGATGACGGCGATGTTGACGAAGGCCTGCACGAGCACCCAGACCATGATGCCGCTCGTGACGATCCGGGCGAACGGGTCGGTGGTGCCCTCGACGATCCGCACGAAGGCGACGGCGAGCACGACGAAGAGCAGCAGCACGACGACGGCGCCGAGCAGGCCGAGCTCCTCGCCGATGACCGCGAAGATGAAGTCGTTGTCGGCTTCGGGCAGCCAGGACCACTTCGCCTTGGAGTTGCCGAGCCCGACGCCGAAGAAGCCGCCCGCGGCGAGGGCCCAGGTGCCGTGCTGCACCTGCCAGCAGGCTCCGAGGTAGTCGGTCTGGCAGCCGCTCAGCCACGCCTGGATGCGCTCCACCCGCGAGCTGCTGACCTGCGCCATCAGCAGGGCGAGTGCGGTCGCGGCTCCTGCGCCGAGGGCGAGGAAGCGCAGGCGGACCCCCGCGAAGAACAGGGCACCGAAGACCATGGCCGCCATGATCAGCACGGTGCCGAGGTCCTTGCCGAGAAGCACGAGGAGGATCACGAAGCCGGGGACCGGCACGACCAGCCAGAGCAGCCGCTTGCCGTTGCCGAGGAGATGCTGGCGGCTTGCGAGCACGTTGCCGAGCCAGAGCACGAGCGCCACCTTGGTGACCTCGGATGGCTGGACATCGACGAAGCCGAGGTCCAGCCAGTTGCGGTTGCCGCCGTACTCGGTGCCGAGGCCGGTGAAGACGAGGAGCTGCAGAAGCGCGGAGGAGATCAGCGCGGGCGTGGCGATCCACCGCCAGAAGCGGGCGGGCAGCGTCGACAGGATCAGCATGAGCGGCAGGCCGATCAGGGCCGCTCCGCCCTGGGTCAGGAAGTCGCCGAGGAAGCCGCGTCCCGCCGCGACCGACTCGACGGACGACGAGGACAGGACCATGACCAGTCCGAGGGCGACGAGGAAGACCGTCGTGCCGAGCAGCAGGAAGTAGCTTCCCGAGTCGGCGGTGGCGCGGGCGCCGAGGGAGATGCGCGCCACCATGCCGGGCCGGGGGGACGGGGCCGCGCGGGGCGGGACTGCGCGGGCAGGCGCCACCCGGAGCCTTGGCTCAGGCGGGTGCGGGGGCGTCCGGGTCATCCGTGACACCTCCCAGCAGCTGCAGAACCGCGGACTGGAACTCCCTGCCGCGGTGGCCGTAGTCGTCGAACTGGTCCATCGACGCGGCTGCCGGAGCCAGGAGCACCACATCGCCCGGCTGGGCGGCGGCGGCGGCCAGCCGCACGACCTCCGGCATGACCTGCCCAGTCTCGCCTGCGGTCACCTGGTGCACCGGAATGGCGGGCGCGTGTCGCGCGAACGCGTCGAGCACCGCCGAGCGGTCGGTCCCGAGCACCACGGCGGCCCGGATCCGCCCGGCGCGGCTGCGCACGAGGTCGCCGATGTCGACGCCCTTGAGCAGCCCGCCGACCACCCAGACGACCGAGTCGAACGCGCCGAGCGAGGCGTCGGCGGCGTGCGGGTTGGTCGCCTTGGAGTCATCGACCCAGCGGACGCCGTCCTGCTCGGCCACCAGCTCGATCCGGTGCGGGTCGAGGCGGAAGGTCTGCAGGGTGCGGCGGATCACGTCGGGGGTCACGTCGAGGGAGCGGGCGAGGGCGCTCGCGGCGAGGACGTTGGAGACCACATGCGGAGCCGAGAGTCCTGCGTCGTGCAGCTCCTGCACGGTGGTGAGCTCCAGGGCGGTCCTCTGCCGGTCCTCGAGGAACGCGCGGTCGCAGAGGATCCCTTCGACGATGCCGAGGTCGCTCGGACCGGGGATGCTGAGGCCGAAGCCGATCGCGCGGGCGCCCTCTCGCACGTCGGCGTCCCGCACGAGCCGCTCCGTGGTCGGGTCGTCGAGGTTGTAGACGCACGCCACCTGAGTCCGCTCGTACACGCGGCCCTTGGCGGCGGCGTAGGCCTCGGCGGAGCCGTGCCAGTCGAGGTGGTCGTCGGCGACGTTGAGGCACACACTGGCCCACGGCGACACGAGCTCCGTCCAGTGCAGCTGATAGCTGGACAGCTCGACGACGAGCACGTCGAAGCCGGCGGGATCGCGCACGGCGTCGAGGACGGGGACGCCGATGTTGCCGCAGGCGATCGCGCGCGTGCCCGCCTCCTGCAGCATCGCGGTGACGAGCCGCACGGTGGTGGTCTTGCCGTTGGTGCCGGTCACCGCGATCCACTCGGCCGGGGTGCCCGTCTTGTCGCGCACCCGCCAGGCGAGGTCGATGTCGCCCCATACCGGGGTGCCCGCCTCCGCGGCGGCGCGCAGCAGCGGCGAGTCGGGGTGGTAGCCGGGCGAGACGACGAGCACGTCGGGGGCGAAGCCGGCCACGGCCCTGACCTGTCCGTCGGCATCGCCGCCCGCGACCAGGCTGCCGCCGAGGACGTCGAGAAGGTTCGCGCGCTGCGGGTCGGCACGGTCGGCGACCACCAGCACCTCGGCGCCGAGCTCGATCAGCGTGTCGGCCGCGGCGAAGCCGGTCACCCCCAGGCCGAGCACGGCCACGCGGAGCCCCGACCAGTCGGCGTGCCAGCTGGTCAGCTCCTCGAGGCGGTCCGTCATCGCGACAGCCACTCCAGGTAGAAGGCTCCCACGCCGGCCGCCGCGAGGAGGCCGGCGATGATCCAGAAGCGCACGACGACCGTGACCTCCGCCCAGCCCTTCAGCTCGAAGTGATGGTGCAGAGGACTCATCAGGAAGATGCGCTTGCCGCCGCTCACCTTGAAGTAGGCCCGCTGCAGGATCACCGAGCCGGTCACGATCACGAACAGGCCGCCGATCGGCAGGAGCAGGAGCTCGGTGCGGCTGAGCACGGAGAGCGAGGCGAGCGCGCCGCCGAGGGCGAGCGAGCCGGTGTCGCCGAGGAAGATCTGGGCGGGCGAGGTGTTCCACCACAGGAACCCGACGAGCGCGCCGACGATCGCCGTCGCCACGATGGCCAGGTCGAGCGGATCCCGGACGTAGTAGGCCTTGTAGGCCACGCTCGGATCGAGAGCGGCGTCGAAGGCGTACTGGTTGTTCTGCCAGAAGCCGATGATGATGAACGCGCCGATGGAGAGGATCGACGCGCCGGTGGCGAGCCCGTCCAGGCCGTCGGCGACGTTGACGCCGTTCGAGGTCGCTGTGGTGATGAAGGCCACCCAGACGAGGTAGACGAGGAGTCCTCCGACAGCGCCGAAGAGCAGCACGAAGTCGAACCGGGTGTCCCGGAACACCGAGACAGCGGTCGTCGCCGGGGTCAGTCCGTCGCGGTTGGGGAACTGCAGGGCGAGCAGCGCGAAGGCCACGGCGACAGCCACCTGGCCGAGGATCTTCGCCCAGCCGCCGAGACCCAGGCTGCGCTGGTTCCGGGTCTTGAGGAAGTCGTCGACGAAGCCGACGACGCCGAGCCCCACCATCATGAACAGCACGAGCAGGGCGGAGACCTGGATCCGCTCGCCGCTCGACAGCGTGCCGGCGAAGTAGCCGACGAGGGTGGCGAGGATGACGACGAGGCCGCCCATCGTGGCGGTTCCGCGCTTGGCGTGGTGGCTGACCGGGCCGTCGTCGCGGATGAACTGCCCCCAGCCGAGCCGCTTGAAGAGCCGGATGAAGAGGGGCGTGCCGAACAGCGTGATGGCGAGGGACACGACCCCCGCAGTCAGAAGCGCCTGCACGAGACCAATTCTCCCAGGCGATCGCCCAGGAACCGGAGCCGCGCCGAGTTCGACGATTTCACCAGCACCGTGTCGCCGTCGCGGAGCAGCCCGGCGACGAGCTCCTCGGCCTGCTCGAGGTCCTCCGCGAAGAGGCTCTCGCCGTCCCAGGAGCCCTCCTGCGACGCGGCCAGATGCATCCGCACGGCACCGCGGCCGACCACGATCAGCTGGCCGATCCCGAGCCGCACGGCGAGGCGGCCGATGCGGTCGTGCTCCTCGTCGGAGAACTCGCCCAGCTCGCTCATCTCGCCGAGCACCGCGACGCTTCGGGCGGGCGCGATCTGGGCGAGCGCCTTGAGGGCGGCCGCCATCGAGTCCGGGCTCGCGTTGTATGCGTCGTTGATGACAGTGACGTTCTCGCCCGGCAGCACCTCCATCCGCCACCGCTCGGCGCGCGTGACGCTCTCCAGCCCTGCCACGACGTCCTCGGCGGGAACCCCGAGGGCGGAGCAGGCCGCGGCGGCGGCGAGGGCGTTGGTCACGTGGTGCTCGCCCAGCACGGCGAAGCTCACCCGCCGCGGCTCCTCGCCGGGCAGGTGCAGCAGGAAGCGGGTGCCGCGGGCGTCGGCCTGCACGTCGCTCGCCCGCACATCGCCCTCAGAGCGACCGAACCAGAGCACGCGCGCACGGGTGGCGGCGGCCATCCCTGCCACCCGGAAGTCGTCGGCGTTGAGCACGGCCACGTCGGTCGGCAGGAGGTCTTCGACCATCTCTGTCTTGGCCTGCACCGTGCGCTCGATGCCGCCGAACTCGCCCGCGTGGGCGAGTCCCACGGTGAGGACGATGCCGACGTCGGGCCGGGCCATGCGCACGAGCCGGCGGATCTCGCCGATCCCGCTCGCCCCCATCTCGGCGGCGAGGAAGTCGGTCTCCTCGGTGAGCCGCAGCATGGTCAGCGGCGCGCCCACCTCGTTGTTGAAGGACTCGCGGGGGGCGACGGTGGCGCCTCGGCGCTCCAGGATGGCGCGCAGCAGGTTCTTGGTCGTCGTCTTGCCGTTGGAGCCGGTGACGGCGACGATCCGGAGCCGGCCCAGCGCCCGCACCCGGCGGACGACCTCGGTTGCCAAGGCGCCGAGGGCGACGACGGAGTCCTCCACGACGATCTGCGGCACGGGCAGGTCGAGCGGGCGCTCCACGATCAGGAGCGCGGCTCCCGCATCGACGGCGGAGGGCGCGAACAGGTGCCCGTCGGTGGCCTCGCCGCGCTTGGCGACGAAGATGCCCCCCGGGGCGATCTCCCGGGAGTCCGTCTCGACCGTGCCGTCGACGATCGTGTCGGGGCTCTCCGATCCGGCGGGGTGCAGGCGTCCGGACGTGGCGGCGGCGATCTCGGCCAGGGTCAGGGCGATCACCGCTCGACGCTCCAGCCGGCCTCGGACAGGGCGGAACGGGCGTCGTCCCGGGCGGAATAGGGGTGCTTCACTCCGGCGATCTCCTGGTAGTCCTCGTGGCCCGGCCCGGCGTAGAGGATCGAGTCCCCCACCGTGGCGAGCGAGATGGCGTGCCGCAGCGCCTGGCGGGGGTCGGCGATCTCGTAGAGCTCGCCGTCCGGCTTGGCGCGGCGGGCGGCGGCCATCAGGGTGGCACGGATCTCGGCGGGATCCTCGAAGCGCGGGTGGAAGTCGGTGATGATCACGACGTCGGCGCCGCGGGCGGCGATGCCGCCCATCTCGTCCCGCTTGCTCTTGTCGCGGTCGCCGTCCGCGCCGAACACCATCAGCACGCGCCCGGGGGTGAGCGGGCGAAGGGCGTCCAGGGTGTTGAGGAAGGCGTCGGGGGTGTGGGCGTAGTCGATGTAGACGGCGGGAGCACCCTCGCCGGAGACGCGCTCGGCTCGCCCTGGGATGTAGACCCGGATGCCGCCGTCGCGGTCGAGCGCGTGGCCGATGGCCTCAGCTCCGAAGCCGGACTCGACGAGCATCACGATGGCGAGCGCGGCGTTGGCGGCCATGTACCAGCCGAAGAGCGGCACCCGCGTCTCGAGCCGGACTCCGCCGGGACCCTCGAGCGAGAAGCCCGTGTGCGAGCGGGTCTCCTCGGTGACCGTGACGGTCCAGTCGGCGCCGGGCGCGCGCGAGGTGGCGAGGGTCGCGACGGGGATCCGCGCCTCGTCCGCCACGCGGCGGCCCCACTCCGAGTCCACGTTGACCACGGCGCGGCGCGCACGGTCGGGTTCGAAGAGGGTCTGCTTGGCGCGCAGGTACGCGTCCATGTCCGGGTAGTCGTCGAGGTGGTCGTGGCTCAGGTTGGTGAAGCCGACCACGTCGAAGAGCAGGCCGTTGACGCGTCCCTTGGTCATCGCCTGAGCCGAGACCTCGATGGCGGCGGCGCGCACCGCGCTCTCCCGCATGCGGGCGAGGAGCGCGTGCAGCTCGCTGGCCTCCGGAGTGGTGAGGGAGCTGCCGACCGACTCGTCGCCCACCCGCCGCTCCGCGGTGGAGCTGAGCCCGGTGACCACACCCAGCTGGCGCAGGATGGCGTCGAGCAGGTAGACGACGCTCGTCTTGCCGTTGGTCCCCGTCACGGCCAGGAGCAGCGGGGGGTGCTCACCGGTGCGGTGCACCCAGGCGGCCACGTCGCCGAGCGCGGCGCGGGGGTCGGGGGTCACCAGGATGGGCAGGCCGGCGCCGGCGGCGAGCTCGGCGCCCTCGGGGTCCGTGAGCAGGGCGACGGCGCCGCGCTCGCGCACCTCGGCGGCGTAGGCGGCGCCGTGCGAGCGCGCCCCGCGAAGGCCGACGTACAGGTCGCCGTCCTCGATGTCACGGGAGTCGACGGACACGCCGGTGACCTCCACGTCCTCGACGGAGCCGATCGTCTGGAGCGAGAAGTCCCGCGCCAGGCGGTCCAGGGACCGGGGTACGGGGTGCTCCGGTCGGAGGGTCGAGGCCACGAGCGGGTCCCTTTCGACGATGCCCGCTCGCGCGGGCCGCGCCTCGCGGCACGCGGTCAGTAGTTCGTCGGAAGATCCGGAGAGCTGGATCCCGACGGCACGACCCCGAACTGCTTGAGCACCTGGGTCGTCACATCGTGGAAGATCGGCGCGGCCGCTCCCGACGTGTTCATCTTAACCGGGTCGGCGAGACTCACCGAGACGACGTACTGGGGGTCGTCGGCGGGAGCGATGCCGGCGAGCGAGACGAGGTAGCTCTTCGTGTAGCCGCCGTGCCCGTCGGGCTGCTGCGCTGTGCCGGTCTTGGTGGCGAGCCGGTAGCCGGGGATCGCGACCTGGTCGGCGAGCCAGCCCTTGGTCGCCACGTTCTCCAGCATGTCCACCGTCTCGCGCGCCGCCGTCGCGGAGATCACCCGGGTGCCCTCCGTGGCCGGCGTGTCGGTGAGGGTCCCGTCCGCCAGGCGGCAGCCCGCGACGAGCGAGACGGGCAGCCGCACTCCCCCGTTGCCGATGGTCTGGTAGATGCTCGCCATCTGCACGGCGGTCACGGTGAGTCCCTGGCCGAACATGGTCGCGAGGTTCGACTGCGCGTCCCAGTCCGGCCCGCTGTTGAGGTCGCCGGTCGCCTCGGCACCGAAGTCGACCTCGGTCCGCGCCCCCAGACCGAACGCCCGCATGTACGCGTACCGCTGCTCCGGGGTCATCCGGAGGCCGAGCTGGGAGAGGCCGGTGTTGCTCGACTCCTTGAGGACGCCCGTGAGGGTGAGGCTCATGTCGCCGTGGTACTCGCTGTCGTTCACGTCGGCGCCATCCGGGGTCGTGAACCGGTAGGGCGCCAGGACGTGGGTCGCGGGGGTCACGAGGCGGGCATCCAGGAGCGATGCCGCAGTGAGGGTCTTGAAGGTCGAGCCCGGCTCGAACGGGGCGGTGAAGGCCCGGGAGCCGAGCGCCGGATCCGGCGACTGCACGGTGGCGTTGACGTTGTTGGGGTCGACCGACGGGTAGTCGGCCACGGCGAGCAGCTTGCCGGACTTGACCTCTTGCACGACGACGGTGCCCCATTTGGCCCCGAACTTCTTCGCGTAGCTGGCGAGCGTCTGCTGCACGAACCACTGCAGGTCGCGGTCGATGGTGAGGATCAGGTCGCGGCCGTCGACGGCGGGCGTGGTGACGACCGTGCTGCCGGGAATGCGGACGTCGTCGGCGCTGCGCTCGTACACCTCGCTGCCGTCGGTGCCGGCGAGGCATGAGTCGTCGGCGAGCTCCACCCCGGCCTGCGCCTCGTTCTGCGATCCGACGAAGCCGAGCAGGTTGCCCGCGACCGCGCCGTTCGGATAGGTCCGGCCGGCGTGCGCCTCGTAGTACACCCACGGGATGCCGAGGGCTCGCACCTGCTCGAACTGCTGGGCGTCGACCTTCTTGGCGAGGTAGGCGTAGTCCGAGTCGGGGTTCTCGGCGACAGCGTCGCGGAGAACCTTGACCAGCTTCGCCGCGGGAACGCCCACGATCGGAGCCAGCTGCTCGGCCGCCGTCTCGGGAGGGACGTCGGTGGAGGTCACGGCGTACTTCGGCGAGGCGGTGATGTCGTAGCGGAGCACGCTGTCGGCGAGCAGGACGCCGGTGCTGTCGAAGATGTCGCCTCGCTCGCCGAGGATCACCTGCGGGATCGACCGCTTGTCCTCGGCCTGCGCGTTCAGCGCATCGGCGTGCACCACCTGGATGTCCACGAGCCGGATGAGGAACGTCCCGAGGATCGCCACCAGCAGCAGCGCGCTCAGCGCGATCCGCCGTCGGGCGCTTCGTCTCGTCACGTGCGTCCCTTGCGAGTATGGGCTAGCGCGTGGCGGGCGCCGGCAGGCCCTGCAACGGTAGCTCCGGGTCGGCCAGTGGGGCCGCAGGCTGGACCGGCGTTGCGGCGGCTGCCGTGGCGGCTCCTGTGGCGTCGGCCGACACCTCGGTCACGAGCGGGACCCCGTTGAGGAGGTCGTTCGCCACCTGCGAGCCGCCGGCCGCGAGGACGCCGGAGCCTCCTGCCGCCGCCGCCGGGGTGCCGATGACCGCGCCGTCCGACATGCGCAGCCAGACCGGGTTGGCGTTCTGCACCATGCCGAGCGCCTCCGCGTTCTTGGCGAGGTTCTGGGGCGATGCGAGCCGGCCGAGGTCCTCCGTCAGCTGCTGGACCGAGCGCGCCTGCTCCTTCTGCGTCGTCTCGAGGCGGTCGATCGTGTAGGCGCCGTCGGACAGCGCGATGCTCAGCGCGAGCTGGGCGATCATCAGTGCACCGATGCCGGCGACGACCGTTCCGGCGTACGCGACCCGAGGACGGGCGAGGCGCTGCGCGCGGACCGGGGCGATCTCGATGCGGGGAGCGCGGACCGGCTCCGGGCGCGGAAGTCCCGGCGAGATCGGGCGGCGGAGTGGGGCGGTGGCGAGAGCGGCGCTCATGGCGTTCCTTGTCGGGTGGCAGTGCCTCGTCCGGGCGGAACGGGGCGGAGTCGCTCTGCCGCGCGCAGGCGAACGGGTGTCGCGCGCGGGTTTGCGGTGATCTCCTCTTCGCTCGCGCGGCCGGCGCCGCGGACGAGGAGACGGAATTCGGGTCGGTGTTCGGGCAGTTCGACGGGAAGACCGGCGGGAGCGGTCGAGGTGGAGCGGCGGGCGAGCTCGCGCTTGACGAGCCGGTCCTCCAGGGACTGGTAGGCGAGGACGACGATCCGCCCGCCGACGGCGAGGGAGTCGAGGGCGGCGGGCATGGCGCGCTCGAGCGCGGCGAGCTCGCCGTTGACCTCGATGCGGAGAGCCTGGAAGACGCGCTTGGCCGGGTGGCCGGTGCGCTGCAGGGCGGCGGGAGTGGCGGCGGCGATGAGTCGGACGAGTTCGCCGGACCGGGTGAGCGGCGCGGTGGCGCGGCGCTCCACGATCCGGCGGGCGAACCGTCCGGCGAGGCGCTCCTCGCCGTACTCGGCGAAGATCCGCCGGAGCGACTCCTCGTCGTACTCCGCGAGCACCTGCTGAGCGGTGAGCGGGGCGGTGGAATCCATCCGCATGTCGAGGGGCGCGTCCTTGGAGTACGCGAAGCCCCTCTCGGTGCGGTCGAGCTGCAGGGAGGAGACGCCCAGGTCGAGCAGGATGCCCTGCACCCCTCCCGGAGCGTGCTCGGCGACGATCTCGTCGATCTCGTCGTAGACGGCGTGCACGAGCACGGCGCGATCGCCGAACGGGGCGAGCCGGCGACCGGCGAGCTCGAGTGCCTCGGGGTCGCGGTCGATGCCGATCAGGCGGAGGTCGGGGAAGGCGGTGAGGAGGGCGGCGGCGTGGCCGCCCATGCCGAGGGTGCCGTCGACGACGACTGCCTCGGAAGAGGAGATAGCGGGCGCGAGCAGCTCGATGCTGCGGTCCCGAAGCACGGGGATGTGGATGGCGTTCTCGTCCATGATGAGCCGGTTCCGGCCCGCCGTCCGATCCCCATCCGTTCGAGTCGACCTGGCACCGGGGAAGTGTGTCAGGGCGTCACGACGGCTGGGGGTCGCACGGCGGGCGGCCGCTGGTGCGGCCTAGAAGATTCCGGGTATCACCTCCTCAGCCGTGTTGGCGAAGCCGTCCTCGTTCTCGGCCACGTAGGCGGTCCATGCCTCGGCGTCCCAGATCTCGGCCCTGCTCCCTGCACCGATCACCACGAGTTCGCGATCGAGTCCCGCGTAGGTCCTCAAGCCCTGCGGGATCGTCACCCGGTGCTGCTTGTCCGGCGTCTCGGCGTGGGCTCCTGACAGCAGGAGGCGCACGTAGTCGCGTGCCTGCTTGCCGGTGACGGGCGCCTGACGGATGCGGTCGTGCAGCTCCTCGAACTCCCGTGAGCTGAAGACGTAGATGCAGCGGTCCTGGCCGCGCGTCAGCACGACCCCTCCCGCGAGCTCGTCCCAGAACTTGGCGGGAAGGATGATCCGCCCCTTCTCGTCGAGCTTGGGGGTGTATGTGCCGAGAAACATGGCATCTCCACTCCCTTGGTTCGGCCGATCAGGATTGCTCCACTTTACTCCACTACCCCCCACTCAACAATGTCGCAGGGGCGTGCTAGGTCACGAAAGCGCCACGAAAGCGCGGGATTCCGGGCCCCAGTCCGGGGGGAGCCGACGGGAGCGACAGTCGACGGAAGGAGGGTTCCGACGGCCGCCGTCGACCCGGATCCCCGGAACCAGGCGGGTCGTCGGCGCATCCGGAGGCGAAGTGGAGGACGAGCGCACGGAATCGGGCCCTATGGAGGGAAGTGGGGCCCCGGGGCGGCCCTGTGGCGCGCCCGGTCCTCAGCGTGGGCGCAACGCGAAAGAGCCGGCCCGAAGGCCGGCTCGTGTCGCAGAGAAGGAGGTGAGGGTCAGCGACCCATGTCGCCCTGGCGACGCTCCCAGCGGGAGTTCATCCGGTCCATGAAGCCACCGCCGGAGGAATGTCCGCGACCGCCCCGAGAGGGAGTGGAACGGGGAGCGGCGGAGGGCCGCCGAGGAGATCCCAGTGCCACGAGCACGCCGGCGAACATCACGACGAAGCCGCCGACGCCGATGATCGGCTGGCGCAGCACGACGCCGGCCACGAGCACGGCCACTCCGAGCACAGCGACGAGGACGCCCACGACCAGGGCGGTGTAGCTGATGCGACCGCGTCTGCCGCCGACCGTCGCCACGAACTCGGCGTCGTTCTGATACAGGTTGCGTTCCATCTCGTCGAGGAGGCGCTGTTCTTGCTCTGAGAGCGGCATTTCCTTCTCCTCACCTCGGCTCGCTAGGGCGGGTCGGGCCCGTGGTAGAGCCAAATCTTAGCCGTGCACCCGTGGCTAGGCTAGGCGCTGTGACACAGGGCGCCCGTCTCGTCGATCTCGTCCAGAACCGACTCGATCGACACGTTGATGAGCGCGCCTCCATTTTCACCGCCATCGCCGAGGAGGCCACCCCGTTCGCGGGGATCTCCCGGCAATTTCTCAGAGGTGGCAAGCGATTCCGCGCCCTCTTCTGCTGGGAGGGCTGGCAGTGCGTCGACGACGACCGGACGACCGATCCGGACGTCCTCGACGCGGTCGTGACGGCCGCCAGCGCCCTCGAGCTGTTCCACGCCGCTGCCCTCGTGCACGACGATCTGATCGACAGCTCGGACACCCGCCGGGGCGCGCCGTCCGCCCATCGCCGATTCGAGCGGCTGCACGTCGAGAGCGGCTACTCGGGGAATCCGGAGACCTTCGGCCGGGCGGCGGCGATCCTGCTCGGGGACCTGCTGCAGAGCTGGAGCGACGAGCTGCTCACCGAGGGGCTGCGCCGCATCCCCTCGCCGACCGCGGCCTCGGCCGCGAGGGCCGAGTACGAGCGGATGCGACTGGAGGTGACGGCCGGCCAGTACCTCGACCTCGTCGAGGAGCGCGCCTGGCCGGTCGTGTCCGAGGCGGACGCACTCCCCCGCGCGGAGCGCGTGATCCTCTACAAGTCCGCCAAGTACTCGGTTGAGGCCCCGCTCGTGATCGGGGCGAGCCTCGCCGGCGGCTCGTTGGCGCAGGTGGCTGCGCTCCGGGACTTCGGCGTGCCGCTCGGCATCGCCTTCCAGCTGCGGGACGACCTGCTCGGCGTCTTCGGGGACCCGGAGGTGACCGGGAAGCCGGCGGGCGACGACCTCGTCGAGGGCAAGCGCACGGTCCTCGTCGCCCTCACCCGCGCCACGCTCGCGCCGGGACCCCGCCGGCTGCTCGACGAGCTCCTCGGCGATCCGGATCTGGAGCCGGCGCAGATCGAGCTGCTGCAGACCACGATCCGGCGAAGCGGAGCGGTGGAGCTCGTCGAGCGGATGATCGACGAGAACGCCGGACGGGCGCGGGAGGCGCTCGCGGTCGCACCGATCTCGAGCACCGCTCGTCGGGACCTCGCGGCGCTCGTCGAGCCGCTCACCCGGCGGACGAGCTGAAACGACGCGAGAGCCTAGAAGGCGAGCGCCTGGGCGACCCGCCGGACCTCGGCCTTGCGCCCGGCGCGGAGCGCATCGATCGGCCGGGTGCCGAGCACCTCGTCCTCGCTGAGGATCCAGTCGACGGCCTCCTGGTCGGAGTAGCCGCTGTCGCCGAGGAGCATGATGGTGCCCCGCAGCTCGTGCCGCGGCCCGTCCTCGTCGACGAAGTCCGCCGGCACGCGGAGGACGCCGTCCACCCGGAGCGCGATCAGGTACCGCTCCTCGATCATCCGCCGCACCCGGCTGAGCGGCACGTCGAACCGCTCGGCCAGTTCGGGAAGGGTCAGCCAGTCCTGCTCTTCGGTCGCAACCACCCTCCAAGGATGCCAGTTCTGCGGCTTTCCGTGGTCCACGAGCGCCCCGGGGACCGGCACAGCGGATTGTTACGATCAGATGAACCCCCGTCACATCAGCCACTTGGATTGACTCCGTCCTCCTTCTATGGCACCGTGATCGGCGTCCCTGGGGGAAAAGGGACGAAGCACGGCACCATGGATGGGGACCACGATGGCCAGGACTCTCGAACGACTCTTGCGCGCGCCGGGTGCGCGCGGGAGGCATGTCGCCGCCGCAGGCCGGGCGCCCGGGCGGAGCTTCCTCGGCGTCCTGCCGGTCGTGCTCGCCGGCTCGCTCGCATTGACGCTGGGCGGCGCTGCCGCCGAGGTGACCACGGTCAAGCGTCCCGCGAAGCCGGTCCGCGTGATCAAGGCCGCGAAGAACAGGATCTCCGGCGCGGCGGCGGCCGCAGCATCGGTCCCGACGCCTGCCACGGCCGGTGCGGACGGGGCCGGCGTGCACTCGGCGGCCACCGGCCCCGCACAGAGCTACGCGCCGCGTGAGTACACCGTGGCCGAGGGCGACACGGTCAGCGACATCGCGGGCCGCTACGGCCTCTCCACCGCCTCGGTGCTCACCCTCAACGGCCTGAGCTGGAAGTCACTGATCTTCCCCGGCCAGGTGCTCAGCCTCAACACGGCGTCGACCGCGGTGATCCCCGCGGACAGCCCGCTCGTGCGGTACACGATCTCCGAGGGCGACACGATCAGCGGCGTGGCCGGCTCGTACGGCGTGGACACCGACGCCGTGCTCACCGCCAACGGGCTCGGGCGGGACAGCATCATCTTCCCCGGCCAGAGCATCGTGCTCCCGGTCGACTCCCCCGCCGCCGCACTGGAGCGCAGCGCCGCCGTCCCGCCGGTCTCGTCCGCGTCCGTCGTCGGCCTCTCGGATGCGATGCGCGACAACGCCCGCAGCATCATCCGCATCGGGCGCGAGCTGGGGGTGAGCGACCGCGGCCTCGTCATCGCACTGGCCGCCGCCGCACAGGAGTCCGCCCTGCACAACCTCGACTGGGGACATCTCGACTCGGTCGGCCTGTTCCAGCAGCGTCCCGGCATGGGCTGGGGCACTCCGGAGCAGATCCTCGACCCGGAGCACTCGGTGCGCGCCTTCTTCGGCGGCCCCGAGAACCCGAACGAGGACACGTCCGGCCTGCTGGACATCGAGGGCTGGGAGAGCATGGCGCTCTCCGAGGCGGCACAGGCGGTTCAGCTGTCGGCATACCCGGACGCCTACGCCAAGTGGGAGATCTCTGCCGAGGCATGGCTGGGCGAGCTCGGCTGAGCTCGACGGCAGACGGCCGAGCAAGCGAATAATCGACTTGCCGCGGGCCTAGGCCCCTCCGCCGGAACGGTCCTTCGTACACTCGTACGGTGAGTGCTAGCCAGACCGACCCCATGGTCGGGCGCCTGTTGGACGGGCGATACCAGGTGCGCGCTCGCATCGCCCGGGGCGGCATGGCGACCGTCTATCTCGCCACCGACCTGCGCCTCGAGCGCCGGGTGGCCATCAAGGTGATGCACGGCCACCTCGCCGATGACGCCGCCTTCCGCGACCGCTTCATCCAGGAGGCCCGCTCCGCCGCCCGGCTGGCCCACCCCAACGTCGTGAACGTCTTCGACCAGGGCCAGGACTCCGACATGGCCTACCTGGTCATGGAGTACCTGCAGGGCATCACCCTGCGCGACCTCCTCAAGGAGTACGGCAAGCTCACTCCCGAGCAGACCATGGACATCATGGAGGCCGTGCTCGCGGGGCTCGCCGCCGCGCACAAGGCCGGCATCGTGCACCGCGACTTGAAGCCCGAGAACGTGCTGCTCGCCGACGACGGGCGCATCAAGATCGGCGACTTCGGCCTCGCCCGCGCCGCCACCGCGAACACCGCGACGGGTCAGGCCCTGCTCGGCACGATCGCGTATCTCTCCCCCGAGCTGGTCACCCGTGGCATCGCCGACACCCGCAGCGACATCTACGCGGTCGGCATCATGATGTTCGAGATGCTGGTCGGCGACCAGCCGTTCAAGGGCGACCAGCCCGTGCAGATCGCCTATCAGCACGCGAACGAGACCGTTCCTGCTCCCAGCACCAGGAATCCCGGGATTCCGGTCGCGCTCGACGAGCTCGTGCTGTGGGCCACCGCCCGCGACCCCGAGCAGCGGCCCCGCGACGCGCGCGCCCTGCTCGACCAGCTCTTCGAGACCCAGAACTTGATCCGCGAGGGCCTGGGCGGCGTCTCCACCGCCACCCAGCGCACCATGGTGCTCCCGGCCGCCGGGTCGCCGACCACGACGGTGCACGAATCCGGCGAGACGCAGGTGCTCAGCCGCGCGCGCCGCACCGGACCCGTCGCGCTCGAGAGCGCGAGCCAGCTGTCGGCGGCCGTGCATCGGCGCAGGCGCCGCGGGTTCTGGCTGTTCGGCCTGGTGCTCATGCTCGCCGCGGTCGCCGGCGGCACCGGCTGGTACTTCGGGTCGGGCCCCGGCGCGCACGTCGGCGTCCCCTCGGTCGCCGGCCTGAGCGTGGGCGACGCGACCGCCGAGCTCGCCGCGGCCGGCTTCACGGTCGGCGGCCAGGACCAGGTGTTCGACTACCGCACGGACAAGGACCTGGTGTCCTCCACCGATCCCGCCCCCGGCGACTCGGTGCTCCGCGACACCCCCATCACGCTGCACGTGTCGAAGGGCCCGGAGCCGCTGCCCGTCCCCGCCGTGGTCGGCACCCCCGAGGCCGAGGCCCGGGCCGCCCTGGCCGACGCGCGCTTCCAGGTCGCGGACGACGTGCAGCGCGAGTTCACCGAGGACGCCGCGGCCGGCGAGGTGCTGCGCGTGCTCGACGGCCGCGGCAAGGCGATCAAGAAGGGCGCCCTCTACCCGGACCACGCCACCCTCTCCCTCGTCCTGTCGGCCGGGCCGGTCCCGAACGTGGTCGGCATGACCGTCGCCCAGGCCACCGCCGCCCTCGAGAAGGTCGACCTGAAGCTCGCCGAGGGCGACGCCTCGTACGACAACAGCGGCGACAGCGAGATGGGCGACATCCTCTCGGTGGACAAGGCGACCGACAAGGACGGCGACGACCGCCCGTTCCGGCCCGGCGACACCGTCACGGTGCACGTCTCGCTCGGCATGGATCTCGTCGTGGTGCCGAACGTCGTCGGCCTCAGCTGGTCGGAGGCGCGCCCGCTCCTCGACGAGGCCGGCTTCGCTCTGGCCTACAACACGGCGGCAGACGACCTGCCGAGCGTGGTGGTGACCGCCACCGACCCGGTCGGCGGAGACTCGGCGCTCCGCGGCTCCACCGTCAGCGTCGCCTTCTAGGAGCCGCGTCGCCCGGCGCGAGCGGCGACGCGCGGTGCCCTCACCCGCGGTCGGTCTGCGCACCGCGCGAGCGCGTCAGCGGGCGGACAGCTCCTCGGCCACCAGGAAGGAGAGCTCCAGCGACTGCATGTGGTTGAGGCGCGGGTCGCACAGCGACTCGTAGCGGGTCGCCAGGGTCGCCTCGTCGATGTGCTCGGAGCCGCCGAGGCACTCGGTCACGTCGTCGCCGGTGAGCTCCACGTGGATGCCGCCCGGGTGCGTGCCCGCGGCACGGTGCGCCTGGAAGAAGCCCTTCACCTCGTCGACGATGTCGTCGAAGCGCCGCGTCTTGTAGCCGAGGGGCGTGGTGACCCCGTTGCCGTGCATGGGGTCGGTCACCCACAGCGGGTTGGCGTCGAGGGTCTTCACATGCTCGAGCAGTGGCGGCAGCGCGTCCCGCACCTTGCCCGCACCCATCCGGGTGATGAAGGTGAGTCGCCCCGGCTCGCGGTTCGGATCGAGCTTGTCGATCAGCGCCTCCATCACGGCGGGCGTGGTGGAGGGACCGAGCTTCACGCCGATCGGGTTGCGGATGCGGGAGAACCAGTCGACGTGGGCGCTGGTGAGGTCGCGCGTGCGCTCGCCGATCCAGAGGAAGTGGGCGGACGTTGCCACCGGGGTCCCGTTGCGGGAGTCGATCCGGGTCATCGGGCGCTCGTAGTCCATCAGCAGGCCCTCGTGGCCGGTGTAGAACTCGACGCGCTTGAGCTCGTCGAAGTCGGCGCCCGCCGCCTCCATGAAGCGGATGGCGCGGTCGATCTCGCGCGCGAGGCCCTCGTAGCGGGCATTGGCCGGGTTCGAGGCGAAGCCGCGATTCCAGCTGTGCACCTCCTTGAGGCTCGCGAAGCCGCCCTGAGTGAACGCGCGGACCAGGTTCAGGGTGGCGGCCGCCGTGTGGTAGCCCTGGACGAGCCGGTCGGCGTCCGGCTGCCGCGACTCCGCGGTGAAGTCGTAGCCGTTGACGATGTCGCCCCGGTAGGCGGGCAGTGTGACGCCGCCGCGGGTCTCCACATCGCTCGAGCGGGGCTTGGCGAACTGCCCGGCCATCCGGCCCATCTTCACCACCGGCATCGAGGCGCCGTAGGTGAGGACGACGGCCATCTGCAGCAGGGTCTTCACCCGGGCGCGGATCTGGTCGGCGGTGGCACCCGCGAACGTCTCGGCGCAGTCGCCGCCCTGCAGCAGGAACGCCTCCCCCCGCGCGGCGCGTGCCAGCCGATCGCGCAGCTGATCGATCTCGCCCGCGAACACCAGCGGCGGCATGGTGGCGATCTTCGCGGAGGCCGCTGCTGCAGCGGTCGAGTCCGGCCAGGCCGGCTGGTGCTTGATCTCGAGCGTGCGCCAGTGGTCGAGGCCTGCCAGGACGTCAGGGCTGGCGGCGACGATCGTTTCGGTGGAGTCGAGCACAGGGTTCCTCGGCAGGTGTAGGGAGAGCGGGTCTAGCGGACGGCGGGGACAGCCGCCCCCTTAGCCGAAGATGCATAGACATCCACGTATTCCTGCCCGCTCAGACGCGCGAGCTCGTACATGATCTCGTCGGTGATGGAGCGCAGGATGAAGCGGTCGCCCTCCAGCCCGGAGAACCTGGAGAAATCTAACGGTTCCCCGATGGCGATGCCAATCCGGCGGACCTTCGGCATCCTGCTGCCGATGGGCATCGCCTTCTCCGTGTCGATCATCGCGACCGGGATGACGGGAACCTGTCCCTCGAGCACCATCCGGGCGATGCCCGTGCGCCCGCGGTACAGCTTGCCGTCGTGACTGCGGGTGCCCTCGGGGTAGATGCCGAGCAGCTCGCCCCGGCGCAGGACACTCAGCCCGGTGCTCAGGGCGGCCTCGGAGGCCTTGCCGCCGGAGCGGTCGATGGGCAGCTGGCCCGTGGCGAGCATGAAGGAGCGCACCGCCCAGCCCTTCAGCCCCTTGCCGGTGAAGTACTCGGCCTTCGCGAGGAAGGAGATCCGCCGGTCCAGTTCGACGGGCAGGATCACCGAGTCGATGAACGAGAGGTGGTTGCTGGCCAGGATCGCGGCGCCGCGCTTGGGCACGTTCTCCATGCCCGTGACCCACGGACGGAACGTCCGGCGCAGGAAGGGGCCCACAAAGACGTACTTCAGCACCCAGTAGAAGACGCGCATGGTACCTCCCTCGCGCTCAGCCTAGCCGGGGCTCAGGAGCCGGCCGCGGCGTCGCCGTGCGCGGAGTAGCTGGACGGGTCGCCGGCCGAGAGGAAGTGCGCGCGGGCCAGATCGGCGGCGCCCACGACGCCCGCGCCTCCCGCGAATTCGGCCACCCGGAACTCCGGCTCCGGGTGGTAGCCGCGAGCCGGAAGCGCATCCAGATAGGCCGCCCGCACCGGCTCGAGCAGCGCCTCGCCCGCCTCCGACACTCCCCCGCCGAAGACGAAGAGCTGCGGATCGAGCACCGCGCCGAGACTCGCGCAGGCCTGGCCCAGCCAGCCGCCGAGCTGCCGGAGCGCGGACAGGGCGCCGGGGTCCCCCTCGCCGATCAGCCGGCCGACGTCGGTGCCGGTCAAGGCGCCGGTGCGGGTCCGCGCGGCCGCGAGGGCATTGCCGATGCCCCCTGCGTCTGCCATCTCGTTCGCCATCCTCAGCAGGGCCCGCCCCGAGCCGTACTGCTCGATGCAGCCGCGCGCACCGCAGCCGCAGGGCAGCCCGTCGGGCACCACCCGCAGGTGACCCAGTTCGGCGGCGGCCCCGAAGCCGCCGCGGAAGAGCTTGTCGTCGTGCACGATCGCGCCGCCTACGCCGGTGCCGATCGTGATCATCACCATGTCGCTGACGAGCCGGCCGGTGCCGAAGCGGAACTCCGCCCAGCCGGCCGCGTTCGCGTCGTTCTCGACCAGGATCGGCAGCCCGAGGCGCGCCTCGAGCTTGTCCCGGAAGGGCTCGTTGCGCCAGGCGATGTTGGGCGCGTAGTAGACGACCGACTGCGCGGCGTCGATGAACCCTGCTGCGGCGACGCCGACGGCGGCCACCTCGTGATCCGCGGCGAGCTGGGTGACCATCTCGACGACGGCATCCTCGAGCAGGGCACTGTCGCCGGCGGGGGTGGGCCTGCGGGTCTCCGCGACGATGGCGCCGAGATCGTCGACCACGGCGCCGGCGATCTTCGTGCCGCCGATGTCGATTCCTATCGCGTGCACGGAGGAAGCCTAGTGGCGTGCGTACCCCGGACTGGGCGGCCGCCGCCAGGGGTCGGTGCACCCCCGCCCACTAGACTGGCGGCAGCATCCCGGTACCGAAGGAGTTGCCGTGCACCAGATCGACGCGCCCCCCATGACGGAGCCGACCCCGCAGGCCAACGCCACGGACCTCCTCCTCGAGCGGGTCGCTCTCACCCCGGATGTCCCCCTCTTCGCCCGCCAGCAGGGCGAGAAGTGGGTCGACGTCTCGGCCCGGGACTTCCTGGACCAGGTCCGCGCCCTCGCGAAGGGCTTCGTCGCGTCCGGCATCGAGCCGGGCGAGAAGATCGGCCTGATGGCCAGGACGCGCTACGAGTGGACGCTCATCGACTTCGCGGCCTGGTTCGCCGGCGCGATCGTGGTGCCCATCTACGAGACCTCCGCGCCGGCCCAGGTTCAGTGGAACCTCAGCGACGCCGGCGCGATCGCCGTCTTCCTCGAGAGCCCGTCGCACTTCGCGAACTTCGACGAGGTGCACGGCGACCTCCCCCAGGTGCGCCTGGTGTGGCAGATCGACCGCGGCGACCTGGACAAGCTCACCGCGCTCGGCGCCGCGGTTCCCGACGAGGAGCTCGAGCGCCGCCGCACCCTCGCCGGCGAAGACGACATCGCCACGATCATCTACACCTCGGGAACGACCGGACGCCCCAAGGGCTGCGTGCTGACGCACGAGAACTTCGTGGAGCTGAGCCGCAACACCCAGGCCGCCATCCCCGAGGTGCTGCGCCCCGGCAGCACCACCCTCCTCTTCATCCCGCTGGCGCACATCTTCGCCCGGTTCATCGCGGTGGTGAACATCTACAGCGGCGTGAAGACCGGGCACCAGCCCGACACCAAGAAGCTGCTCCCCTCGCTCGCGACCTTCAAGCCGACCTATCTCCTCGCGGTCCCGCGCGTCTTCGAGAAGGTCTACAACTCGTCCGAGCAGAAGGCAGAGGCCGGCGGCAAGGGCAAGATCTTCCGCAAAGCGGCCGATGTGGCGGTCGCCCACTCGAAGGCGCTCGACGCGGGCTCGGTCCCGCTCGGCCTCAAACTGCAGTTCGCGCTGTTCGACAAGCTCGTCTACGCCAAGATCCGGGCGGCGATGGGCGGCAAGGTCACCCACGCGGTGTCCGGCTCCGCCCCGCTCGGCGACCGGCTCGGCCACTTCTACCGCAGCCTCGGCATCCTGATCCTCGAGGGCTACGGGCTCACTGAGACCACCGCGCCCGTCTCGGTCGGGCGTCCGAGCAGCTTCCGCATCGGCACCGTCGGCCCCGTGATGCCCGGAGTCTCCATCCGCATCCGCGACGACGGCGAGATCGAGACCAAGGGCGTCAACCTGTTCCGGGAGTACTGGAACAACCCTGCCGCCACCGCCGAGGCGTTCGACGGCGAGTGGTTCCGCACCGGCGACATCGGCGAACTGGACAGCGACGGACACCTCCGGATCACCGGTCGGAAGAAGGAGCTGCTCGTCACGGCGGGAGGCAAGAACGTCTCCCCCGCCGCGCTCGAGGACCCCATCCGCGCCAACCCGATCGTCGGTCAGGTCGTCGTCCTCGGCGACCGGCGCCCCTTCATCTCTGCGCTCATCACACTGGACGCGGAGATGCTGCCCGTGTGGCTGAAGAACAACGGTCAGGACGAGGCGATGCCGCTCGAACAGGCCGTCGACAACCCGGCCGTCCGCGCCGAGGTCCAGAGTGCGATCGACGCCGCGAACGCCCACGTCTCCCGGGCGGAGTCCATCCGCAAGTTCGTGATCCTGCCCACCGAGTTCACCGAGGACAGCGGACACCTCACCCCGAAGCTGAGCATCAAGCGCAACGCGATCCTCCAGGACTTCGCGGCCGCGATCGAGGAGCTCTACCGCGGAGCGCCGACCGCCACGGACACCCTCGTGCACTAGTCCCCCGGGTGGGGAAGGAGCCGGCAGCCCTTCCCTGCTCGAGAGCCGTCAGAACCAGGAGGACTCGCGGATGCGGCGCATCGCGTCGCGTCGGGCGTCCTTCTCGAGGCGGTCCAGGTAGAGCATGCCGTCGAGGTGGTCCACCTCGTGCTGGAGCGCCTGGGCGAGCAGGCCCGCCCCCTCCACCGACACCGGATTCCCGTCCAGATCGATCCCCTCGGCCCGAGCCCACGGCGATCGGCGCACCGGATACCAGAGGTCCGGGACGGAGAGGCAGCCCTCCTCCACGAGCTCCGGGTCACCGCCGAGCTCCACGAGGACCGGGTTCAGCAGATAGCCGATGCGGCCGTCCACGTTGAAGCTGAACGCCCGCAGGTTGACCCCGATCTGCGACGCGGCCACACCAGCGCGCCCCGGGATGGCCACCGAGTCGAGCAGGTCCGCCACGACTGCGCGGACGCGCTCGTCGATCTCCCCGACAGGCGCCGAGGCGGTCTTCAGCACCGGATCGCCGAAGAGCCGGATGGGACGCTCAGGCACCTCGTCGCACGGGGAGGCCATCGACGACCAGGGCCGCGAGCTGACGCGCCGCGTCCTTGGTCGTCTGCTTGAGATCCTTGTAGCTCACGACCGAGCCCGCAGCGAGCAGCGGGTCGTAGGGAATCCGGACCGTCTCCCGCACCCGGGACTTGAAGTGCATCTCGATCTCGTCGAGCTTGACGAGGTTGGTGCCCTGGGTCGCCGTGTTGAGCGCCACGATCGCGTTCTTCACCAGTGCGCCGTACCCGTTCGCCTCGAGCCAGGTCAGCGTCTCCGACGCGAGCCTCGCCTCGTCGACGCTGCCGCCGGAGACGATGACGACCGAGTCGGCCCGCTGAAGGGTGGCCCGCATGACCGAGTGCACGATGCCGGTCCCGCAGTCGGTGAGCACGATCGAGTAGAAGCGCGCGGTGAGGTCGGCGACGACGTTGTAGTCGTTCTCGTCGAACGCCTCGCTGAGCAGCGGATCGGTGTCCGAGGCGAGGATGTCCAGCCGCGTCTCGTCCCGGGACACCAGGGCGGTGAAGTCGGTGAAGCCGTTGATGCTCGCGGCGCGGTGCACGACGTCGCGCACGGTGGCGCGGGTCTGCTTCGTGACCCGCTCCGACAGCGTCCCCCGGTCGGGGTTGGCGTCGATCGCGATGATCCGGTCCTCACGGGCCGTTGCCATCGCCATGCCGAGGAGCGTCGTGACCGTGGTCTTGCCGACGCCGCCCTTGCGGGTGAGGATCGGCACGAAGCGGGTGCCGCCCTCGAACTGCTTGTCGATGCGGGTGTCCAGCTCCTTGCGCGCCCGCTCGGCCGGAGAGTCGCCCAGGTTCACCTTGTGCAGGGTGACCCCGTAGACGAACTTGTTCCAGCGCCCCGTGGGCTGCGTGCGCCGGCCCCGGGACTCGATGAGACGGTCGGCGGTGAGCATCGACGCCGTCTCGGGCCCCTCGGCGTGACGGCCGCGGAGGCTCTCACGCCGGCTGATCGTGGTGCCGTTGCCGGGAGTGCTTGGCTCGACCCGGGGCACCTCGCCCGTGACTCGGGAGAGGTCTCCGGTCTGCCGCGGAACCTCACCCGTGAAGCGAGACTGGTCGCCGCTCGGGCGGAGCGCGTCGCCCGTGGGCCGGGGCAGCTCGCCGGTCAGCCGCGGGACCTCACTCGTGGTGAGTCGCGGGATCTCGCCGGTGTTGTAGCTGCTGCCGTAGGTGCGGCTGCCGAGCAGCGCGTCGTACGCGCTGCCGGTGCGGCGGTACGGGGTGCGCGCAGCGGGCTCCTCCCGGGGCGGAGCGATCTCGCCCAGCGCGATCTCGCCGGTGAGGGTGCCGGGCATCGCGCTCGGGGTGATGGCCACGTCGGAGATGCGCACGGCGGCCTCATCGGCGGGCACGTCGCGGGCCTCGACGGGAGGAAGGTCGATGGAGATCGTCAGAGACTCGGGAAGGCTCGTCGCGAGACGCTCCCCCGGCTCGTCGATCAGCACGCCGTGGTACTCGTCGAAGTCCAGCTCCGGGTCCGGCGCCGCGTCGGCGGGAGTCTCGAGCACCTGCCCGGGAGGCTCGGGCTTCTTGCGTTTGGTCGCCACAGGCCCAGCCTTCCGTTCCGTCTTCAGCACGCTCATTTTACCAAGCTAGGTCGAAGGGTCCTGGGAGCACGGTTGCCGCGCGGCGGCACGCCGAAGAAAATGCCCGCAATCCCGCGGATCAGGACGAGACGGAGGCGATCTCGGCGATCAGGTCGCCCGCCTCCACCTGCTGCGTCGGCGCGATGGCGATGCGAGCCACGGTGCCCCCGGTCGGGGTCGTGATCGCGGCCTCCATCTTCATCGCCTCGATCGTCGCGATCGACTGCCCGGCGGCCACCGTGTCGCCGACGGCCACCTTCACGGTGACCACTCCGGAGAAGGGCGCGGGAACGTGGCCCGGCGTGGCGGGATCCGCCTTCTCTGCCGACTTCAGGTCGACCTCGACGCTCTTGTCGCGCACCGCGATCGGCCGCAGCTGGCCGTTCAGGGTGGTCATGACGTTGCGCATGCCCTTCTCGTCCACCTCGCCGATGGCCTCGAGGCCGACGAAGAGCTGGACGCCACGGCTGATCCGCACAGTGTGCTCGAGCCCGCGCTCGAGGCCGTAGAGGTAGTCGGAGGTCTCGAGCACCGACACGTCACCGTACTGCTCGCGCACCTGCTCGAACTGGCGGGTGGGACCGGGGAACAGCAGCCGGTTGAGCGCCGATCGCCGGGTCGCCCCCGCCTGCTCGAGCGCGGCGCGGTCGTCGTCGCCGAGCTCCGCGACCGAGACGTCGACCGTGCGGCCGGCCAGCACCTTCGACCGGAACGGCTCCGGCCAGCCGCCCGGCAGGTCGCCGAGCTCGCCGGCCATGAAGCCGATCACCGAGTCGGGGATGTCGTAGTTCTGGGGGTTCTGCTCGAAGTCGCCGGGGTCCGCGCCGACGGCCGCGAGGTGCAGCGCCAGGTCACCGACGACCTTGGATGACGGCGTGACCTTGGGGATCCGGCCGAGGATGCGGTCGGCCGCGGCGTAGAGGTCCTCGATGAGCTCGAAGCGGTCGGCCAGGCCCAGCGCCATCGCCTGCTGGCGGAGGTTGGAGAGCTGGCCGCCCGGGATCTCGTGGTGATAGACGCGCCCGGTGGGGCCGGGCAGTCCCGACTCGAACGGCCGGTACTGCGCGCGGACGGCCTCCCAGTACGGCTCGAAGTCGGCCACGGCCTGCAGGTCGAGTCCGGTGTCGCGCTCGGTGTCGGCCAGCGCGGCGACGAGCGCGGAGGCGGAGACCTGGCTGGTGGTGCCGGCCATCGCGGCACTCGCCACGTCGACCGCGTCCACGCCGGCCTCGCTGGCGGCCAGCAGGGTGGCGAGCTGCCCGCCCGCGGTGTCGTGCGTGTGCAGATGCACCGGCAGGTCGAACCGCTCGCGGAGCGCCGCGACGAGCTTGGCCGCGGCGTAGGGGCGGAGCAGGCCCGCCATGTCCTTGATGGCGAGGATGTGCGCGCCGGCGTCGACCATCTGCTCGGCGAGGCGCAGGTAGTAGTCGAGGGTGTAGAGGTCCTCGGCGGGGTCGAGCAGGTTGCCGGTGTAGCAGAGCGCCACCTCGGCGACGGCGGAGTCGGCGGCACGGACGGCGTCGATCGCCGGCCGCATCTGCGCGACGTCGTTGAGCGCGTCGAAGATGCGGAAGATGTCGACGCCGGTTGCGGCGGCCTCCGCGACGAAGGCGTCGGTCACCGCGGTGGGATACGGCGTGTAGCCGACGGTGTTCCGGCCGCGCAGCAGCATCTGCAGGGCGACGTTGGGCATCGCCTCGCGGAGGGCGGCGAGGCGCTCCCAGGGGTCCTCACCGAGGAAGCGGAGGGCCACGTCGTAGGTGGCGCCGCCCCACGCCTCGACCGAGAGCAGGCCAGGAAGCGAGCGGGCGAGGTGCGGCGCGACTGCGACCAGGTCCCGGGTGCGCACGCGGGTCGCCAGCAGCGACTGGTGGGCATCCCGGAAGGTGGTGTCGGTCACGGCGAGGGCGGTCGACCGGCGGAGATCCGCGGCGAAGCCCTCCGGGCCGAGCTCGAGCAGCCGCTGGCGGGAGCCCGCCGGCGCGGGGGCGCTGAGGTCGATCGCCGGCAGCTTGTCGGCGGGGTTGGCGCCGGGGGGCCGCGCACCCCAGGGCTGGTTGACCGTGACCTCGGCGAGCCAGCCGAGGATGCGGGTGCCGCGGTCCCGGGACGGATCCTTCTGGATCAGGCCGGGGCGCTCGTCGATGAAGGACGTGCTGAGGTCGCCCGCGACGAACGACGGGTCGTCGAGCACGGCCTGCAGGAACGGGATGTTGGTGGAGACGCCGCGGATGCGGAACTCGGCGAGCCCGCGCTTCGCGCGCGCCACCGCAGCGGGGAAGTCACGGCCCCGGGCGGTCATCTTGGCGAGCATCGAGTCGAAATGAGGGCTGATCTGGGCGCCCTGCGCGATCGTGCCGCCGTCGAGGCGGATGCCTGCTCCACCGGGCGACCGGTAGGTCGTGATCTTGCCGGTGTCGGGGCGGAAGCCCTGCGACGGGTCCTCGGTGGTGATGCGGCACTGCAGCGCCGCGCCGCGCAGGCGCAGCTTGTCCTGGGTGAGCCCCAGCTCGGCGAGCGTCGCGCCCGCGGCGATGCGCATCTGCGACTGCACGAGGTCGACGTCGGTGACCTCCTCGGTCACCGTGTGCTCGACCTGGATGCGGGGGTTCATCTCGATGAAGACGTGCGTGCCCGCCCGCTCCCCCGCGGTGTCGACGAGGAACTCGACCGTGCCCGCGTTCACGTAGCCGATCGACTCGGCGAAGGCGACGGCGTCCCGGTACAGCGACTGCCGGAGGTCCTCGTCGAGGTTCGGCGCCGGCGCGATCTCGATGACCTTCTGGTGCCGGCGCTGCACCGAGCAGTCGCGCTCGAAGAGGTGCACGGTGCCGCCCTGGCCGTCCGCGAGGATCTGCACCTCGATGTGCCGGGGCCGCAGCACCGCCTGCTCGAGGAACATGGTGGGGTCACCGAAGGCGCTGTCCGCCTCCCGCATCGCCGCGGTCAGGGCGTCGCGGAGGTCCTCCTTGGCGTTGACCCGGCGCATGCCGCGCCCGCCGCCACCGGCGACCGCCTTGGCGAAGATGGGGAAGCCGATCTCGTCGGCGGCGGCGATCAGCTCGTCGAGATCGGCCGACGGAAGGCTCGACTTGAGGACCGGCACGCCGGCCTTCGTCGCATACTCCTTGGCGGCCACCTTGTTGCCCGCCATCTCGAGCACCTCGGGAGGAGGGCCGATGAAGGTGATGCCGGCCGCGCGGGCTTCCTCCGCAAGCTCGGGATTCTCGCTGAGGAAGCCGTAGCCGGGATAGATCGCGTCCGCGCCCGACTCCTTGGCGACGCGGATGATCTCGGCCACATCCAGGTAGGCGCGGACCGGATGCCCCGGCTGCCCGATCAGGTAGGCCTCGTCCGCCTTGAGGCGGTGCATCGAGTTGCGGTCCTCGTAGGGGAAGACGGCGACGGTCTTCGCACCCAGTTCGTACGCCGCACGGAACGCGCGGATCGCGATTTCGCCGCGGTTGGCCACCAGGATCTTGGAAAACAACGAGGAGCCTCCTCCGGCGCCCGCGCCGATCCGTCTGTCGTTTGGGTTCCCCCAGACTACTGAAGGTAGCCTTGACCTCGTGCATGTGCTGAGCGTCAGCTCCCTCAAGGGTGGAGTGGGCAAGACGACCGTGACCCTGGGTCTCGCGTCGGCCGCGTTCGCCAAGGGGCTCAGCACTCTGGTGGTCGATCTCGACCCGCAGTCGGACGTCTCCACCGGCATGGACGTGCAGGTGCAGGGGCACCTCAACGTCGCCGATGTGCTCGCCTCTCCCAAGGAGAAGGTGGTCCGCGCCGCCATCGCCCCGAGCGGCTGGACGCGCGGCCGCTCCGGCACCATCGACGTGATGGTGGGCAGCCCCTCCGCGATCAACTTCGACGGCCCGCACCCGAGCATCCGTGACATCTGGAAGCTCGAGGAGGCGCTCGCGAGCGTCGAGCACGACTACGACCTGGTCCTCATCGACTGCGCTCCGTCGCTCAACGCCCTGACCCGCACGGCCTGGGCCGCCAGCGACCGCGTGGCCGTGGTCACCGAGCCGGGCCTCTTCTCGGTCGCCGCCGCCGACCGGGCGCTCCGCGCCATCGAGGAGATCCGGCGTGGCCTCAGCCCGCGGCTCCAGCCGCTCGGCATCATCGTGAACCGCGCCCGGGTGCAGTCGCTCGAGCACCAGTTCCGGATCAAGGAGCTGCGCGACATGTTCGGGCCCCTCGTGCTGAGCCCGCAGCTGCCCGAGCGCACCTCTCTGCAGCAGGCGCAGGGGGCTGCGAAGCCGCTGCACATCTGGCCGGGCGAGAGCGCTCAGGAGATGGCGGGCATGTTCGACCAGCTCCTCGACCGCGTGATGCGCACCGGTCGGGTCGGCGAGTACGCCGAGCTCGAGGCCCGGACCGCGCAGAACTAGCGCACCTCGAGGCACCGAGTGCACCCCGAGACGCCGAGGGCCCACCGTACACGGGGCGCGCTCGTCGTCTCGGGGTGCACTCGGTGAAGGCCGGCCGGCCGCGCCTGCTTTCGGCGTCGCTCAGGGCAGCAGGGCGAATGCCCGGACCGGGAAGGTGCCGAAGCCCTCGACTCGCGGGGGCACCGCGGTGAAGCGCGCGCCGCTGGGCGGGACGCGTTCGAGCGCGGTCAGGTGCTCGACGACCGGGATGCCTGCCGCGAGCAGCAGCGAATGGGCGGGGCGTGCTCCCGCCGCCTCCGCCGAGGTGTCGTCGATGTTGAGCGAATCGATGCCGACCAGTGCCACGCCCTCCTCGACGAGGTGCCGGGCGCCCTCCTCGGTGAGGAACGGCGCGGGCTCGCCGTAGGCGGGCGTGCCGAAGTGCCGGTTCCAGCCGGTGTGCAGCAGCACGGCCGCGCCCCGCAGGTCCCGGTCGAGGAAGACCCCGGCCCGGATGCCACGGCGCTCGGAGTCGGTCAGCCGGAACACCTCGGCCGGCAGGTTGACCAGCCGCTCGAGGGGCAGGCTGGCCAGGTCGCCGCCGTCCGCGTAGCGGTGGTACGGACTGTCGAGATAGGTGCCCGTGTTGCCCACCATGTGGATGGCACCGATCTCGAACTCGGTGCCCGGCGCGTAGCGCTGCCGCGAGTCGGCCCGGCTGAGGTGGGCCCGGATGCGGGGCGCCGGAAGGCCCGGATAGGTGACCTGTCCGTCGCGGATGGTGTGGCTGAGGTCCACGAGAGGTGACGACGGGTCCGAGGACCGCGTGCCGGACGCCCGGGTGAAGCCGGGACTCCCCTTGTGCTCCTCCTCCACGACGCGGACGTTCCGTAGCCGCACCTCCGACACCAAGGCGAGTCCGAGGTGCCGCACGAACAGCCGGCCGATCTGCTCCTCATCGAGGTCGGCAGAGGGCAGGCCGAGGCGGAAGCCCTGCGCGGTGAGACCTCCCCCGTTGGCGAAGCTGACGTCGGCATCGAAGGCGGCGCGGTATGAGGTCACCCGTCGAGCCTGCCAGATGCGAGGACCGGTCCTCGTGAAGCGCGGTATGAGCGGTCGCCACGGCCTATCGAGGCCGGACCCGCCGAGAACTAGCGGCCCGGCCGCGCGCCGACCCATCGAGTGCTACCCGAGACGACGAGGGCACCCCGTGCACGGGGCGCGCTCGTCGTCTCGGGTAGCGCTCGGCGTCGGGGCGCGGGAAGCGTCGGGGAGGAGCGGGTCAGCCGGCGACGCGGGTGGCGCGGCGCATGGCGAGCTCGTCCTGCGGGTCCTGCACCTGGGTGTCGAGCTCGACCAGGCTGGACTCGACCTCGCGGAGGACCTTGCCGACCGCGATGCCGAAGACGCCCTGACCGCGGCTGACGAGGTCGATGACCTCATCGTTCGAGGTGCAGAGGTAGACGCTGGCGCCGTCGCTCATCAGCGTGGTCTGGGCCAGGTCGTTGATGCCGGACTCGCGGAGCTGGTTGACCGCCGTGCGGATCTGCTGGAGCGAGATGCCGGTGTCGAGGAGTCGTTTGACGAGCTTCAGCACGAGGATGTCGCGGAACCCGTAGAGGCGCTGCGAGCCGGAGCCTGCCGCGCCGCGAACCGTGGGCTCGACCAGGCCGGTGCGGGCCCAGTAGTCGAGCTGGCGGTAGCTGATGCCGGCCGCGCGGGCGGCGATCGCCCCGCGGAAGCCGTTGTTGTCCTCGTGATCCGGCATGCCGTCGGTGAAGAGCAGCCCGAGATCGTAGCGATCGTCGCTACGGCTGACTTCATTCATTGTGGCTGCCTACCGTTCATCTCTGGGACTTCTCAACGGTACCGACCCGAGGGGGGCGCGGCAACGACATCCGGGTTTTGACCCCGGCGTGTCGCGTCAACTGCCGAGCCGGTCGAGGGACCCGCGGATGAGGCTGGCCCGCACCACGTCGAGCTGGGCGGCCAGTTCGAGGGCGAGTTCGGCACCACGGGCCCGGCTCGCGCCGTCCCGGCGCTTGATGGCGGGGAGCACCGCGCTCTCGAGGAGGGCCGCTTCACGCTCGGCCGCGGCGCGGAAGCCGCGGAGGTGCCGCGGCTCGATGCCGACGCGGCGCAGCTCGGTGAGCGCACGGAGCACGCCCAGGGATTCATCGCCGTACACCTCGCCGGGCGGCAGGATCGATGCGCTCACCGCCTCGTCGAGCAGGGTGACCGGTGCTCCCGCCTCGCGCAGCAGCTCCTCGCGGGTGTAGCGCCGCTCGGTGCCGAGCATGGAGGGCGGGGCCTGCGCTGTCGCCCCAGGCCAGGCGGGATTCTTTCCCGCTTCGAGGTCGGCGAGGTAGGTGCGGATCACCTTGAGCGGCAGGTAGTGATCCCGCTGCATCGTGAGGATGAGGCGCAGGCGGTCCAGATCGCGGGACGAGAACTTGCGGTAGCCGGATTCGGTGCGGGCCGGGAACACCAGCCGCTGCTCCTCCAGGAAGCGCAGCTTCGATGGGGACAGGTCGGGGAACTCCGGCTTGAGCTTCGCGAGCACCTGGCCGATGTTGAGCAGCGACGCCGGAGCGGCACTTCCCTGCATGCGGGCGAGGGACGTCGACATGCTCAGCGTGCGCCCACGTTGGCCAGGTCGTGCCGCGAAGCGTAGAAGGTGAGCCGGAACTTGCCGACCTGCACCTCGGCGCCGTCGGTGAGGAGCGCCGTGTCGATGCGGACGCCGTCGAAGTAGGTGCCGTTGAGGCTGCCGAGGTCCTTGACCTCGAATGCCGTGCCGTGGCGCAGGAACTGCGCGTGCCGACGGGAGACCGTGACGTCGTCGAGGAAGATCTCCGAACTCGGGTGCCGGCCGGCCGTGGTCACATCGGCGTCGAGCAGGAAGCGTGCTCCGCTGTTCGGACCGCGGCGCACCACGAGCAGCGCAGAGCCGGAGGGCAGCGCGGCGACGGCGGTCATCTCCTCGGTGCTGGCTCGCGT
Source organism: Naasia sp. (assembly GCF_025465545.1). Lineage (GTDB taxonomy): Bacteria > Actinomycetota > Actinomycetes > Actinomycetales > Microbacteriaceae > Naasia. The sequence goes on from NZ_JAODMK010000001.1 coordinate 53,539, forward strand.
GTCGAGCGCGGCCACCTGGGCCAGGAAGTCGTCGCCGAACGACGCCGTCGTATCGGCGCTCAGCTGCGAGTCCGGGTTCTTTCGGGGGTCGCCAGGGCGACCGGGAACGCCGTCGCGGGAATCCACCATGGGGCTACCTCCTTAGCGGAACACCCTAGCGGATGGAGTAGAAGAGCCGTCCGCAGGAATACGCACCACCCGCACGGTCTCCACGGCGTACACGATGCCCGCCCACCAGTAGAGGAAGGCGCCCCAGGCGGCGAATGCCCAGCCGACGGGGATGGCGACGAACGCGGCAGCGGGGAACGCCGCGGCGAGCACGATGATCGGCAGGGCGTAGAAGAGGCAGAAGGTGGCGACCTTGCCCAGGTGATGCACGGGCAGCGGGCCGTACCCGGCGTTGGCGAGCACGATCCCGAGCACGAGCAGGAACACGTCCCTGCCCACGATCACGGCGAAGAGCCACCAGGGCAGGATTCCCCGGGCCGCGAGCCCGATGAGGGTCGCGAAGATGAAGAGCCGGTCGGCCGCGGGATCCAGGAGCTGGCCGAGGCGTGAGATCTGATGCAGCCGGCGGGCGAGGAAGCCGTCCAGGTAGTCGGTGACGCTCGATACGACGAGCACGACGAGCGCCTCGACGTCCTGCCCGTTCAGGAGCAGAACGAGGAAGACCGGGACGAGGGCAAGCCGCACGAAGCTGAGCAGGTTCGGCAGGGTGATCACCCGCTCGGTCACGGGGCCCGGATCGGAAGTCTGCGGAGCGCCGCTCACTCCCTCAGCCTAGCCACGCGCGACGGAGCAGGAGACCCCACGCGGTCGCTGCCCGTCCTGGTGCGCTCGCCCGGGCGGGCTGCGCCCTGGACGGGCCGGAGTGCTGCGGGGAGAATCGCAGGGTGCGCTGCAGCATCGTCCCGCCGTACCTCCTCGCCCGGATCGTTGCCGCGGCCGAGGAGCGGGCGATGCCGGCCGCCGCGCGGGCCGCACGTCGCGCCCTGGCGGAGACCCCGATGGTGCACGCGGCCCGGCGACGCGAGATCCTGCCCTTCGCCGCCGAGGACTTCGGGTCGCCGCGCTCGCCGCGGCGCACCATCTCCGATGCGGAGTCGACCGAGACCGTCCCCGGCGTCCCGGTGCGGCGGGAGGGCGAGACGGCCTCGGGCGACCCTGCGGTGGACGAGGCCTATGAGGGACTCGGGGCCACCTTCGCGCTCTTCGACGAGGCCTACGACCGCAGCTCCATCGACGGCCGGGGGCTGCCGCTCGACGCGACCGTGCATTACGGGGAGGAATACGACAACGCCTTCTGGAACGGCGAGCGCATGGTCTTCGGCGATGGCGACGGCGAGGTGTTCCGCCGTTTCACCATCTCCCTCTCGGTCATCGGTCACGAGCTCACCCACGGCGTGACCCAGCACACCGCGAACCTCGCCTACTCCGGCCAGTCCGGCGCGCTCAACGAGTCGCTCTCGGACGTCTTCGGGGTGCTCGTGGAGCAGCACCGGCGCGGCCAGAACGCCGACGAGGCGAGCTGGCTGGTCGGCGAGGGCCTGTTCACGGAGGCCGTGCACGGCCGCGCGCTGCGCTCGATGGCCGCGCCGGGCACCGCCTACGACGATCCGCTGCTCGGCCAGGACCCCCAGCCGGCGCACATGGACCAGTACGTGCAGACCGACGAGGACGACGGCGGCGTGCACATCAACTCGGGCATCCCCAACCGGGCGTTCGCCCTCGCAGCCGTCGCGGTCGGCGGCCGGGCCTGGGAGGGCGTCGGCGCGGTCTGGTACGCCGCCCTCACCTCCGGCGAGCTCGTTCCGGACAGCGACTTCGCGTCCTTCGCCGGCGCCACCGTCCGCGCCGCGTCCCGGCGCTGGGGATCGGCGGCCGTCGAGCGCGAGGCGGTCGTCGACGCCTGGCGCACCGTCGGCATCGAGCCGGGCCGCGCGTGATCTCCGTCACCATCACTCGCAGCGGAGGCGTCGCCGGACTCTCCCGCTCCTGGCACCTGCTGCTCGAGCACGAGGAGTGGCGGCGGCTCTGCTCCCGCACCCCGATGGACGAGGAGCCGCCCCGCGACCGCGACCGGTACACCTACCGGATCCGCGCCCGAGACGAGGTCCTCGTGATCCCCGAGTCCCGGTGGGACGACGGCTGGCGCGGGCTGCTGGAGCGGGCCCGGCCGGGCGAGCCCGGCGAGGAGGCGGTGGACGATCCGCCCGAGGACCCGACCGCCGCTCCCCTGCCCTGACGGGCCCGAGTCGGCCTCAGCGCGCCCGGGGAATCGCCGCGACCCGCTGCCGGTCCCGGGGCCGCCGTGGCTAGCGTGGACGCATGTCGTGCATCCGCTTCAACACCCCCGCCATGCGAGCACAGATGCGTCTCGACCTCACCTCCGCTGACGCAGCACTCCTGCACCTCTCCCCCGCCGTCACGCCGAGCAAGATCGCCCGGCTCAGGCAGCTCGCCGCGCACGCGAACCCGAAGATCCGGGAGAGCGTGGCCAGCAGCCGCAACACGCCTGAGGACCTCTTCCCCGCCCTGGCCGCCGATCCCGACGAGGGCGTGCGCGCCTGCGTCGCCCGGAACGAGTCGGCGCCGTGCGAGGTGCTGCGCCAGCTCGCCACCGACCGCTCAGAGAAGGTGCGCGGCTTCGTGGCGCTCAACTACTTCGTGCCCGACGATGCGATGGAGCTGCTCGCGAACGACCGCAGCCGCGTGGTGCGCGGCCTCGTCAGCTGGAAGGCCTCCCTGGCCGAGCAGGAGGGGAAGCCGGCGGCGACGCCTGCCGGCTGAGCTGCCGCGCTGACGACCTGCGCTCGACGGCCCGCTCCGGGCGCTAGGAGTCCCCGCCCACCGCGTCCAGCAGCTCGAGCAGGCGGCCCGGACGCAGGATGCTCGCCTCCGGCACCCGCGCGGCGAGCGCCCGGTCGGCGGTGACGACCGTCGTCGCCGGCCCGCTGCTCTGCACGAAGGCGGCGAGGGCGGAGTCGCCGTCCCGCTCGGCGCGGAGGATCCGCACGGGCCCGTCCTCGTCGTCCTCGAGCGCCTTCGCCTGCCCCTCGAGCACGAGCACGATCTCCGGCCACCAGTGCTCCGCCGGCAGGCCGAGCTCCCGCCCCGGCACCCCGGCCGTCGCGAGCGCGCCCAGCGAGGCGCGAAGGCGTGCCGCAGCCCCTACCCGGTCCCGCCACCAGCCGTCCGGCCGGGAGCCGACGACGTTCGCCCCGTCGACCACGAGGGTGGGACGCACCTCCAGGAGCGGCCGGAGGAGGTCCCAGGTGTCCGCGAGCCCGGGATGCAGGGGCAGCGCGGGCACCTCCTCCAGCGGCACCCAACGAAGAGCCACGCTCTCCGCGTCGCCGATCACCGGCGGGAACGCCTGATCCACGGTGGCCACGACGGTCGTGTAGCTCCAGACGCCGAGGTCCAGGCGGCTCGCGAAGCGCAGACGCAGGGCACCGCCGGGAACGCCCGCCTCCTCTGCCGCCTCGCGGATCGCTCCCTGAACCGCACTCTCGTCCTCGTGCCGGGCACCGCCGGGAAGTCCCCACGTGCCGCCGAAGTGGCTGTAGCCGGCGCGGTGCTGCAGGAGGACGCCCGCGCCGGGCGCGGAGACGAGCAGTCCTGCGGCGCCGTAGCGGCCCCAGAAGCGGCGCCCGTCGGGCAGCTCGACCCACTCGTCGCCCGAGCCGAGCGGCCGCCGGGGCAGGCCGACGCCGTCGGCGTGCACGGCCGCCGGAGGCACGGAGGCGGGCTGCTCGGGCATCCTTCACCCTCTCATGGAGCCGCTCGGCAGCAGGTGAGGAGACCGCCTGCCAGCCCCTCGCGAGTGGACCGGGTCGCCTCGCGATATAGATTGCAGAGCGGCCGCCCAACGGTGGCCTCCGTCCACCGGAAGGCGTCCCCGTGAGAACCTCGTCCGTCCGCGTCGCCCGCAGCACGGAGCTCCTCCCGCGGGAGGATCAGCTCGCCTGGCGCATCGCCGAGGTTGCGGCGGACCCGGTTCCCGTCGACGGGGACGTCGCCGAGATGATCGTGAACCGGGTTCTCGACAATGCCGCCGTCGCGGCGGCCTCCCTGGTGCGCCGGCCGGTGGTGTCCGCGCGGGCCCAGGCGCTCGCGCATCCGGCGAGCGCGGGCGGAGCCGGCTCGACGGTGTTCGGTGAGCCGGCGGAGCGGCGGGTCTCGCCGGAGTGGGCGGCCTGGGCGAACGGCGTCGCGGTGCGCGAGCTCGACTACCACGACACCTTCCTCGCCGCGGAGTACTCGCATCCGGGAGACAACATCCCGCCGCTCGTCGCCGTCGCGCAGCACGCCGGCAGTGATGGGGCTGCTCTCCTCCGCGGCATCGCCACCGGCTACGAGATCCAGATCGACCTGGTGCGGGCGATCAGCCTGCACGCCCACAAGATCGACCATGTCGCCCATCTCGGCCCGTCGGCGGCCGCGGGCATCGGCACCCTTCTGGGATCGGATCCTGCGACGATCTTCCAGGCCGTGGGGCAGGCCCTGCACACGACCACCGCCACCCGTCAGTCGCGCAAGGGCGAGATCTCCAGCTGGAAGGCGCATGCGCCCGCCTTCGCGGGGAAGATGGCGGTGGAGGCGGTCGACCGGGCCCTCCGCGGCGAGACGAGCCCCACCCCCATCTACGAGGGAGAGGACGGCGTGATCGCCTGGCTGCTGGATGGTCCCGACGCGCACTACGAGGTGCCGCTGCCGGAGCCTGGAGAGTCGAAGCGGGCGATCCTCGACAGCTACACCAAGGAGCACTCCGCCGAGTACCAGGCCCAGGCGCTGATCGACCTCGCCCGGCGGCTGCATCGCGAGCACCCTGAGCTCGCCGACCCGGACCGGGTCGAATCGATCCTCATCGCCACGTCGCACCACACCCACAACGTGATCGGCACCGGCTCGGGCGATCCGCAGAAGTACGACCCGACCGCGACGCGGGAGACGCTCGACCACTCCATCCCGTACATCTTCACCGTGGCGCTCCAGGACGGTGAGTGGCACCACACCCGCAGCTACGCCCCGGAGCGTGCGCAGCGGCCCGGCACGGTGGCCCTCTGGCAGAAGGTGCGCACCGCGGAGGACCCCGAGTGGACGCGCCGCTACCACTCCGTCGACCCCGCCGAGAAGGCGTTCGGCGGGCGGGTGGTGGTCACCCTCACCGACGGCACCACCATCGCGGACGAGATCGCCGTCGCGGATGCGCACCCCCTCGGGGCGCGGCCGTTCGCCCGGGACCAGTACGTCGCCAAGTTCCGCACCCTGGCGCAGGATGTGCTGGAGCCCGCGGAGATCGAGCGGTTCCTCGACGTCGCCCAGCGGCTCCCGCAGCTGCGACCCGAGGACCTGGGCGGCCTCACTCTCACCGCCCGCCCGGGACTGCTCGACGCGGTTCCCCTGCCGAAGGGACTCTTCTGATGCTGCACTCCTCGACCCCTGCGGCGGAGAAGCGCGCGGCACTGCGCGCCCGACTGGCCGAGGGCGGCCTGCTTCAGCTGCCCGGCGCCTTCAACCCGCTCTCCGCGCGCCTCATCGAGCAGAAGGGCTTCGACGGCGTGTACGTGTCCGGCGCCGTGCTCTCCGCAGACCTCGGGCTGCCCGACATCGGGCTCACCACGCTCACCGAGGTCGCCGCCCGCTCCGGCCAGATCGCCCGCGTCACCTCGCTGCCGACCCTCGTCGACGCGGACACCGGATTCGGCGAGCCGATGAACGTCGCCCGCACGGTGCAGATCCTCGAGGACGCCGGAGTCGCGGGCCTGCACATCGAGGACCAGGTGAACCCCAAGCGCTGCGGTCACCTCGACGGCAAGCAGGTGGTGGGCTCGGACGTGGCCATCAAGCGCATCCGCGCCGCCGTCGAGGGCCGGCGAGACCCGAACCTCCTGGTGCTCGCGCGCACCGACATCCGCGCCGTGGAGGGCCTGCCTGCCGCGCTCGACCGCGCCAAGCAGCTCGTGGACGCCGGTGCGGACGCGATCTTCCCCGAGGCGATGCTCGATCTGGGCGAGTTCGAGGCGATGCGGGAGGCGGTGGGCGTGCCGATCCTCGCCAACATGACCGAGTTCGGCAAGAGCGAGCTGTTCACCCGAAGCCAGCTGGAGAGCGCCGGCGTCTCGATCGTCATCTACCCCGTCTCGCTGCTGCGTCTGGCCATGGGAGCTGCCATGCGGGGACTCGATACCCTCACGGAACAGGGCTCGCTGGCGAGCGCTGTGCCGGAGATGCAGACCCGCGCCGAGCTGTACGACCTGCTGGACTATGCGGGCTACAACCGGTTCGACGACGGGATCTTCAACTTCACCCTCGAGGGCTCCTCGGGGCTCTGACGGACGGGAAGAACGGACGCGAAGGAGCGGACATGAGCGACGACCAGGAGATCCGCAAGGGCCTCGCCGGCGTGGTGGTCGACCGGACTGCCATCTCCAAGGTGAACCCGGAGACCAACTCGCTGCTGTACCGGGGCTACCCGGTGCAGGAGCTGGCGGCGGGGGTGAGCTTCGAGGAGGTGGCCTACCTGCTCTGGCACGGCGAGCTGCCGGACGCCGAGCAGCTGGCGGCCCTCGTGGCGCGCGAGCGGGCGCAGCGCGCCCTCGACCCGCGCCTGCGGGAGCTCCTCTCCGGGCTCCCGCTGACCGCCCATCCGATGGATGTCGTGCGCACTGCGGTGAGCGTGCTCGGCACCCTCGACGCCGGCACCGAGGACAGCTCCCCCGCGGCGAACCAGGCCAAGGCCGAGCTGCTCTGGGCCGCCCTGCCCGCGGTCGTGGCGTGGGATCAGCGCCGTCGGCAAGGTCTCCCGCCGGTGGACCCGCGCGACGACCTGGACTACTCGGCCAACTTCCTCTGGATGACCTTCGGCGAGGAGCCGGGCGACATCGAGGTGGACGCCTTCCGCGTCTCGATGGTGCTCTACGCCGAGCACTCGTTCAACGCCTCCACCTTCGCCGCCCGGGTCATCACCTCCACCCTCGCCGACCTCTACTCGGCCGTGACCGGAGCGGTGGGCGCGCTGAAGGGCGCGCTGCACGGCGGCGCGAACGAGGCCGTGATGCACACCTTCGACGAGATCGGCTTCGGCCCCGGATCAGCGGATCGCGCCACCGCCTGGCTGGACGAGGCGCTCCGCGAGAAGCGCAAGATCATGGGATTCGGCCACCGCGTCTACAAGCACGGGGACTCCCGGGTGCCGACCATGCGGGCGGCGCTCGACCGGCTGGTCGCGCACTACGGCCGCCCGGACGTGACCGAGCTGTACGACGCGCTGGAGGCGGGCATGACCGAGCGGAAGAACATCCTGCCGAACCTCGACTACCCGTCCGGTCCCGCCTACTACCTGCTGGGCTTTGACACCCTGACCTTCACCCCGCTGTTCGTCGCGTCCCGCGTGGTCGGCTGGACGGCCCACATCATGGAGCAGCTCTCCGCCAACGCCCTGATCCGGCCACTGTCCGCCTACGTGGGCCCCGACGAGCGCCACCTGGACGCGCCGCCGCCCTCCTAGCACTCCGCACCTTCGCTCAGCAGGCAGAATGACCGCCACCCCGCCTATGGGGCCGGTTCTGCCTGTTCAGGGCAGAACCGCCTGCTGAGCGAGAGGTCCGGCGGAACTGCCTGCTGAGCGAGAGGTCCGGCAGACCTAGTCGCGGCGGGAGAGCGCTGCGAGGCGCTCGTTGTAGGCGGCGAGCTCCGCGTCGCCGTCGCGCTCCGCGGCCCGGTCGGTGCGGCGCGCCGTGCGGGTGTCCGAGGAGATCCACTGGCGCACGACCATCATCGCGACGAGCACGGTGGGCACCTCCCCCGCACCCCAGGCCAGGCCGCCGCCCGTGTTCTGGTCGGCGAGCAGCGCCGCGTCGTCCGTTCGGCCCAGCGCATGCCACCAGTCGAGCGCGAGCACCTCGGTCTGCGACATCAGGGCGAGCCCGAAGAAGGCGTGGAAGGCGATGGTCGCGAGCAGCACCAGGAGCCGCAGCGGCGGGCTGGGCCGCTGCGGACCGGGGTCGACGCCGATCAGCACCCAGTAGAAGAGGTAGCCGCTGAGGAGGAAGTGCAGCACCATCAGGACGTGACCCTGGTGCTCCGAGAGGGAGAACGGGAACCAGCCGGTGTAGTAGAACGCGACGAGGCTGGTGGCGAAGATGCCTGCGGCGACGATCGGGGTGGAGACGACCCCGGCGACGCGCGAGTGCACGAGGAGCAGCAGCCACTCGCGGAGGCCGCGGCTGGCGTCGTGCCGCACCGGCAGCGCCCGCATCGCGAGCAGGATCGGGGCGCCGAGCACGAGGAGCGGCGGCACGCCCATCATCAGGCCCATGTGCTGGATCATGTGGGTGCTGAAGCTGGTGGGCCCGTAGACGCCGGGGCCCCCGCTCGTGAGGTAGACGAGAGCCAGGCAGCCGGCGACCCAGGACACTCCTCGCAGCACGGGCCAGGGATCCCCGCGGCGGCGCAGCTTGACGACGCCGGCCAGGTAGGTGCCGAGCAGGATGCCGGCGAGGGTCAGGAAGGCCCAGTCGGGGTGCCACTCGGTGAGCATCCGGCCGAGGGTGAGCGGCGGCGGCTCCGGGTAGCCGACCAGGCCGCGGAACGCGTCGGCGGCGGGCGCCGCCTGGGACACCGGCGGGGTGGATCGGGACAGCGCGACGGCGAGGCCCATCGCGGCGGTGAGGAGCAGCACCTCGGCGAGGGCGAGCCGAACGAATGCGCGCCGGTCGGCGGGCGCCGCCGCGAGCCGCGGGAGGATGCGACGCCGATGCCAGATGCCGGCCAGACCGAGCAGCACGAGCAGCACCGACTTGGCGAGAACGAGCAGTCCGTAGCCGGTGAGCAGGTCCGCCGGGGACTCCAGCCGGAGGGAGGCGTTGACGATGCCGGAGAGGGCGACCGCGAAGAAGGCCCAGCCGGCCAGCACCGAGTAGCGAGCGGCGACCGATCCGAACGCCGCTCCCACCCGACGGCGCAGCAGGAGCAGGGCGACCAGCCCGCCCGACCAGGCGGTCACCCCGACGAGGTGGATGGCGAGGCTGCTCACGGCGTTGCCATGCTCGTCGGAGCCGGCGGCGTGCCCGGAGAGGGAGAGGGGCAGGAGCGCGAACACTGCGAGCGCCCCCGCGAAGGCGATCCAGGAGACGCGGCGGGTGCACAGCAGCGTGAGCAGGACGATCGCGACGCAGGCGAGCGAGAGCAGCAGGGCCTGACCGAGCTCGAGCCGGGTGGCGAAGAACAGGAACTGGGTGCGGAACGCGGCGCTGCCGAGCGGTCCGCCGAGCACGTCCGCGCCGGTCAGCACGAGCACCGCGGCCGACGCGAGGAGCCAGACCGCCGCGGAGCGCCGGGCGAAGCGGAGCGCGGCGCGCTGGCTCTCGCTCGCTTCGCCGGGGATCGCGCGCTGCCCGGGCAGGGCGAAGGTCGACAGCAGCAGGAGCCCGATCGTGACCGCGGCGGCCCCGTCCGACACGAGCCGCGCGACAGGAAGGCCGCGCGTCACGAGCGGGCCGGGATCGGCGAGGAGAGCGCCACCCAGGGCTCCCGTCATGAGGAGCCCGGCGAAGAGGAGGAGGGCGGCGAGCGGGATGCAGCCGAGGAGCACCGCCTCGACCGCGCCGACGCGGCTCGCGGTCGGCACCGCGGGCGCCGGAGGCGCCTGCAGGTCCTCGGCGGTCATCGACTGCTCACCCCTCCAGGGTAGACCGGCGCTCCTGCGGGGTTCGCGTGCGCCGCCGGAGCCGTCAGCGGCGGCCGTCAGTCGTAGACGCGGACGACCCGCCAGCCCCGGTCGCCCTCGACGATCTCGAACATCAGCGAGAAGCCGTTCGCGGTCGTCCCCTGGAAGCGCCAGCCCACGATGCGCCGTGCGGCGTGCGTGAGGAGCGGGCTCCAGGCGTCCTCGGCGAGCGGCGTGGGGGTATCGGTCACCCGATAGCGCACCCGATCCCAGACGAGCCGTGCCGGGATCCCGTTGACCAGCCAGACCGCTACATCGGTCGTCGCCACCACCATGCTCATCAGCCGCTCCGTTCGAAGATATGTTCGAATGAAGGAACGATAAGCCGTCCTGGCGCGACACGCCAAACGCGGCGCGGCGCAGGGCGGCCCGCGGGACCGGAGGGATTGCGGGCACCCGGTATCGTCGGGGGATCATGGCGTGGCGCACCGCAATGGGCTCGGCGCGCCTGCTCGCCGCAGCGGCCGGCATCGTCGCACTCGTCGCGCGCTTCCTCTACGGTCTGGGGTTCCCGAGCTTCGGATCAGCGAACTACTTCGCCTACCTCACGATGCAGAGCAACATCGCGGCGGTCGTCGTGAGCGCCGTCGCGGGGATCCGTCTCCTCCGCGGCGTGCCGGAGACCCGGGCGCTGTCGACCGCGCGTGCGCTGGTGGCCAGCTTCCTGATCGTCGCGGGATTCGTGTTCGCGCTGCTCGCCAGCCAGGCGCCGGCTCAGGGGTACCGGCTGGACGTGCCATGGTCGGACCAGGTCCTGCACTTCTATCTGCCGGCCTTCGCGCTGGCCGACTGGCTGATCACGCCGGGGCGCCGACCGGTCCGCTGGCGTGCCCTCGTCGGCGCGCTCGGCTACCCGACGGTGTGGGGCATCGGGACGATTCTCCGCGGCCAGCTGGTCGGGTGGTACCCCTACTTCTTCCTCGACCCGAGGCTGCCCGGCTATCCGCTGTCGTTTCTCGCCTACTCGGCCGGCGCCCTCGCGCTCTTCGTGGCAGTGGCCGCGGGTCTGATCGCCGCGAGCCGGACCTCGCCCCTCGGTCAGCGGGAGCTGCCCCGGCGTCGGCACGGGGCGGACCACGGCCCGACCCTGCTCGGCCTGGCGCTGCTGCTGCTCAGCCGACCGGCACGAAGGGTGCGAGGCTCGCGAGCGCGGCGGCCGTGAGGGCGGCGTCGTCGAGGACGGCGAGCGCGTCGGCCGTCCCCGCTCCCATGAGGCCCACGAGGATCGGCTGCCCGGTCAGCGGCTGGAGGTTGATCCAGTCGGTGATGGGCAGCGCGCTGTCGAGGACCACCCAGCGCACCGCATCGGTGTCCCAGAACGCCTCGGCGAAGCTCAGCCAGACGGCGTCAGCCGATCCCACCCCGAGTTCGGCGATCGCGGTGCGCTGCGCGAACGGCAGAGCAGGGTCGAAGGCGATGGCCCGGTCCTTGAGGACTCCCAGCGGAGCCGTGACGATCACCCGGTCGACGCTGACCCCCTCGCCGGTGGCGAGGCGCAGGCTCACCCCCGAGTCGCTGTAGCCGACCCCGGTGACCGGGGTGGAGAGGGACACCGGGATGCCCTCGAGCAGCTCGCGGATGATTCCGTCGAAGCCGCCGAGCACCAGGTCGCCGCTCGTCGCCGAGGCGTCCAGGCGTGCATACCAGGACGAGAGCTGATCGGCTTCGGCGCCGAGCGGGATGCCGACGCGGTCGCGGAGGTAGGCGTCGAGCCGGTCCTCCGGGGACGGATCGCCCTCCGCGCTCGGCGTGCCCGCCGTCGCCGTCACGGCGTCGGCGAGCGAGACGTCGGCGGCCTGGTCGAGCGCCCAGCGGAGCGCGGCGGCCACCGCGTCCTCGCCGTCGGCGGACTGGGACTGCGCCAGCCCGGCTCCGCTCACGAGCAGCGCGGGGTCTGCCACCGGCGCGGTCGCGATGCCGAGGGATTCGAGCCGCGCGCTGAGGCTGGCCGCGTCGGCGCCCCGCACCCACGCCGCACCGCGTTCTACCGGCACTGGCCAGCTCTCGGTCTGCGTCGTCCAGATCCGGCCGCCCACCCGGTCCCGCGCCTCGAGCACGGTGACCTCGTGGCCGTAGGTGGTGAGCCGACGCGCGGCCGCCGCTCCGGCGGCACCGGCCCCGATCACCGCGACGCGCTCGGTGCCGGAGGTCAGCGCCTCGATCTCCGCCGCGGCCCGCAGGCCAGAGTCGAGCGCTCCGGCCACCGTCGAGGGCTGGTCGTCGGAGGTCGCCTCCCCCGCGAAGAACACGCGGTCGCCGAGCGGGGTCCGCAGCACGGCGCGCTGCTCGGGCGACGCGCCCAGGGCGACGAAGCTGTGGGCCCCACGGGCGAACTGGTCCTCACCCCACGCGCTTCGTGCCATCGCGGTCGGCGACGGCACGGCGGGCGACGGCACGGGCGAGGGCGGCGCGGACGGGGTGCCGGACGGGACGGACCGGGTCGGCGTGCATGCGGCCAGCACCAGCACCGAGAGGCCGGAGGCGGCGCCGGCGAGGAGGGTTCGTCGCGTGAAGCTCATCCTGGGCACAGCCTACTTCCCCCCTCCTCCCGCCCGAGGGGGACGCCGCACGCCTCTCCCCTGGGACATCTCATATCCGATTCGAGGCCTTTCCCCACCTCCACCGGGCCGAAGTGCCCGGGACGGCGGGTACGGTTGTCGGCGTTTGTGTCCACTCCTCGGAAGGAAGCCGCGTGCGCCGCGCCCTGCCCCTCTTCGCCGCCTCCGCACTGCTGGTCGGCCTCTCCGCGTGCTCAGCCACGCCATCGCCGACGCCGTCGGGCAGTGCCGCCCCGAGCGCTCAAGACGCTGCGGCCGCCATCGACGTCTGCTCCGCGGATGCCGGCACCGCGTCGGAGGCGGTGAAGGTGTCAGGAGACCTCGGCGCGGCGCCGGAGGTGAGCTTCGACAAGGGCATCGACGCGAAGACCACCGAGCGCAGCATCCTCGTCAGCGGGACCGGCGATGAGGTCGCCGCGGGGACCAGCGCGGAGGTCGCCTACTCGATCTACAACGGCGCAACGGGCGACCTGATCGAGAGCTACGGCTACCAGGACGACCAGCCCGTCACCTTCGCAGCGGACGCTGCGGCGCTGCTCCCCGGCCTGGCCAAGACCATCGGCTGCCAGACCGTGGGGTCCCGGATCGTCTCCGTCATCCCGGCCGCGGAGGCGTGGGGCGCCTCCGGCAACGATCAGGTCGGTGTCGCGGCCGGCGCGTCCCTCGTCGCGGTCATCGATGTGAAGTCCGTGGTTCCCACTCGCGCGACGGGCGTGGATCAGGACGTGCCTGCGGGCCTGCCGAAGGTGACCCTCGCGGACGACGGCACTCCGAGCGTCGCCATCCCGTCGGCGGATGCGCCCGCCGACCTGAAGGTCGCCGTGCTCAAGAAGGGTGACGGCGACGTGGTGCCGGACACCGCCACCGTGACGGTCCAGTACCTCGGCGTCGACTGGGAGACCGGCGAGACGTTCGACACGAGCTGGGGCAAGCCGGCTGCCACCTTCGCGCTCTCCGGCGTCGTCCCCGGCTTCGCCCAGGCGATCGCCGGCCAGACGGTCGGCTCCCAGGTGCTCGCGGTGATCCCGCCCGACCTCGGCTACGGCAAGGCCGGCACGGACAACACCAGCGCACTCGCGGGCAAGACGCTCGTCTTCGTGATCGACATCCTCGCCGTCAACTGACGGGGACACGAGGAACGGCCTCCGCTCGAGCGAGCGGAGGCCGTTCCTCGTGTCTGGCGACACGGTCAGCGCAGGCCCTCGACCTCCAGGGTCGCGGAGCCGCCGAGGCTGAGAGCGTCTCCGGGAACGACGAGCACCGGGGTGTCGGTGGGGACCAGCTGGGGCGGATTCCCGGGGCGCAGAAGGATCGTGCCGTTGGTCGAGCCCAGGTCGCGAGCCAGCAGGGCGTCGCCGTCGCTGCGGATCTCGAGGTGATTGCGCGAGATGTCCGTGAGGGTCGCGGGCAGGGCGATCAGCTCGGGCGACTCCGCCTCGTAGCCGGCCGCGCTGGGGCTGCGGCCGACGAGGACCGCGCCCTCCACCGCCACATGCCGTCCATCCGGGAGCACCAGCCCCGCGGAGCGGAACGGCCCCTCCGGTGCGACCCGGTCGGGCAGCGAGGGAAGGGACGAGCCGCGCTCGAAGCCGGCCACTCGATCGGTCCGATCGGCGTCCTCCTCAGCGTCCTCCGCGTCGTCGTCGTCCGCGGCGTCGTCCGCGGCGTCGGCCTGCGGCTGCTCGTCGGCCTGCGGCTGCTCGTCGGCCACCGCGGCGGGCTCGGCGACACCCACCGCCGCCGCGAGTGCGGCCTGAGCCTCGGCCGACGCCGGTGACGCCGTCTGCTCGATGGACGCGGGCAGCGGCTGCACCTCGGCCTCAGTGATCTGCAGGGGAAGTGCTGCGTCCTCGCCGACCGGCGCGCCGTCCTGGTCCTGGAGGACGAGGCGCCCCTCGGAGAAGATCCGGAGCCGGCCGCCCTCACGGACGACGAGCACGAAGTCGTCGGCGGAGTCGAGCGCGGCGAGGGCCGGCACTCGATCGTGTGCCTCCACCGCCCGCTGCGCCTCGCGCTGCCGGCGACGGCTGGGCGCCGGCGCCTCAGTGATCTCAGTGACCGCCGCGACCGCCGAGACCGGAGCCGGCGGGGCCATCGGGGCGTCGAGAGCCTCGTCAAGAGCGTCGTCGTCGAGCATCATTCCTGTGGTTGTCATGCGTGCGCCACCTTCCTCCGGGTTCTCGCCATGGCCAGGAGTGTCCATCATGGTGAGGACAAGCCGGGGCACGACGCGCGGGGAAATCGCGAGTCGGGTGGGGCTTTCGCCCAGCGGGGGTCCGTGCTACTCGCGAGATTCGGCAGCCCCTTCCCCCGTCGATGCCCCGGCCGTGTAGTCTGTTCCGAGTAGTTGTGTTGTGAATTTGCATTTCTCGGCTGCCGGTCAGCCGGCGCCGGTTCGGAATCGCGGAATCGACAGCGTGACAGAGGCGCCGCGGTACCGCGTCGTCACACCGAGAAATGGAAAGAGAACGACATGCCTACTGGCACCGTTAAGTGGTTCAACGCCGAAAAGGGCTTCGGCTTCATCGCTCCCGATGACGGAGGCGCCGACGTCTTCGCTCATCACTCCGCCATCGACGCGCGCGGCTTCCGCTCGCTCGAGGAGAACCAGCGCGTCGAGTTCGAGGTCGTCGCCGGCGCCAAGGGCCCGCAGGCTGCGAACATCCGCGGCCTCGCCTGAGCTCGATCAGCTGAGCTGATCCACGAAAGGCCCTCGTCCTCGGACGGGGGCCTTTCTGCATCCGAGCGGAGACCCCATGGAACCGACCGCACGCGCCCCGGTCACGGTGGCCGTGGTCATCCCCGTGAAGGACGATGCGACGCCCCTGGCCCGCTGCCTGCGAGACCTCGGGCGCCAGTCCCGCCGCGCCGACCGGGTGATCGTGGTCGACAACGGGAGTGCGGACGAGAGCCGGTCCGTGGCCGTGCGCGCCGGCGCCGTCGTCCTTGCCGAGCTCCGTCCGGGGATCCCGGTCGTCGCAGCGACGGGCTACGACGCGGTCACCGAGGAACTGATCCTGCGGATCGACGCCGACACCCGCCTGCCCCCCGACTGGATCGAGCGGGTGGTCGACGCCTTCCGCGATCCTCGACTGGGCGCACTGTCCGGCCCCGGCCGCTTCTACGACCTCCCCGCGCCGCTGCGCCGCCTGTCGCGCCCGTTCAGCGCGCTCTACCTGGGCGCCTATGTGGTCGCGTGCGGCGTCGCCCTGGGCCACGCCCCGCTGTTCGGCTCCAACCTCGGGATGCGGAGCAGCGCGTGGCGGTCCGTGCGCGAGGACGTGCACCGTCTCGACCCCGAGGTGCACGACGACCTCGACCTCAGCGTGCACCTCGGCACGCGGACGCGGCTGCGCTTCTCCCCCGGCCTCGTGGTCGGCATCTCCGCCCGGCCCTTCTTCGACCGCGTCGCGCTGGCGCGGCGATTCCGGCGTGGCCTGCACACGATCGTGCTGCACTGGCCGGACGAGCTCCCGCCGTATCGGCTGTCCCGGGCGCTGCGCCGCCGGCGGGGCTCCGCGCGTGCGCATCCTCGCGAGCCGGCCGGGGAATGATCCCGACCGGTCGGCGGTTCCCTCTCCCATGCCCCTGGACGCCGAGTACGCACCGAGCACCTCCGACTGGGCCCGCGAGCAGGCCGAGCTCTTCGAGCGCACGGGCGGAGCGGAGGGCGGGCTGCTGGCCGGGCGGCCGATCATCGTCCTCAGCACGATCGGCGCACGCTCCGGGAAGCTCCGGAAGACGCCGCTCATGCGGGTGGAGCACGAGGGCGAATATGCCGTGGTCGCCTCCAAGGGCGGAGCCCCCGAGCACCCGGTGTGGTACTACAACCTCATCGCCCATCCCCATGTCGAGCTGCAGGACGGGCCAGTCAAGCGCGACTACCTCGCCCGCGAGGTCTCCGCGGAGGAGCGCGACGTGTGGTGGGCCCGGTCCGTGCAGGCGTATCCGCCGTACGCGGACTACCAGAAGCGCACCGAGCGGCTGATCCCGGTCTTCGTGCTCACGCCGATCGAGGCCTGAGGCCCCCCACGGCGCTCGCGCGGGTCAGGCGGCGGCGACGGGGAGCGGGATGGCCGCTGCCCGCAGCTCGACCTCGTTCCGCACCATCGCGGCGAGGTCCTCGAGGGTCTGGATCTCGTCCGGCGAGATCGTCCGGGACGTGAAGTCGAGCACGCAGAGCGTCCCGATGATGCGTCCCTCCGAGGTGCGCAGCGGCACCCCCGCGTAGAACTGCACGCCGAAGTCGCCCGCGACCAGCGGATTCCTCGCCGCCCTCGGGTCGGTGCGCATGTCCTCGATGATCCACGGCGACGTCCGCAGGAGCGCGGCCGCACGACGGCCGGCCTCGCGGGAGAGCTCCCCGACGTCGACGCCGGGACGAGCCGCGGACCAGACCCGGTCCTCGTCGAGGAGGCTGACCATCGACACCGGAGCGCTGAGGACGCGCGCCGCGAGGGCGGTCAGCAGGTCGAAGGTCTCGTCGGTTCGAGAGTCGAGCACCTCGTACTGCCGGGCGGCAGTGAGCCGGGTGTCCTCCGAGGTCCGATCCGCCGTCGGCTCGGCATCCCGGTGCCGGCCGCTCTCCTCCTTCGCCGCCTGGCGGAAGGCCAGCAGCAGCTCGGGCACGGTGGGCCGGTCCGCCTGGTCGCGGGCGGTCATCGCTCGGAGCAGGGCTCGCCAGTGCTCGGGGAGGAACTCGGGCACCTCCGGGTCCTCGGTGAGTCTGCGCAGCGCCGACTCGACCCGCGTCGCCCCGGGGAAGGCGACGACCCCGGTGAGGGCTTCGAGCAGGACCAGCCCGAGCGAGTACACGTCGCTGGCCGGCGCGACCGGCTCGCGGCGCGCCTGCTCCGGACTGAGATAGGCCGCGGTTCCCGTCATCAGCTCAGTGGGTCCCGGCACGCGCCCTTCGACCTCGGCGATGCCGAAGTCGGTCAGCTTGGCCCGCGCCTGACGGCCCGTCCCCGGCTCACCGAGAAGGATGTTCGCAGGAGTGATGTCGCGGTGCACGACCCCGACGCCGTGCATGTACTCGAGCCCGTCGGCGAGGTCGCAGCCGATCTCCGCCGCCTCGAGGAGTGAGACCGGACCCTCCGCGATGCGCTGTTTGAGGTCGAGTCCGCGCACGAGCTCCATGACGAGGTAGATCCGCGGTGTGCCGTCGTCGTCGAGATCCACCCCCGCGTCGAGCAGCGTCACGACGCTGTGATGCGAGAGGCCGGCGAGGAGCTTCACCTCCGTGCGCTGACGCCGGACCTCGTCGTCGGTCAGCCCGCTGGAGCGGAAGACCTTGATGGCCACGTCCCTGCCGAGGAGCTCGTCGCGGGCCTCGTAGACGGCCGCCATCCCGCCGTGCCCGAGCGCGGCGCCCAGCCGGTAGCGGCCGTGCAGGGACGCCTCGGCCTGGCTCTGCACTGTGCTCACTTCCGACCCCCGCTCATCCCGATTCAGTCAAGCACATGCTCCCCGACGGGGGCGTTCGGTCTCCGCGAAAACTCGGGGAACTGGGGCGTCCGCGGGGATCAGCAGCAGGGAGAGTCCGGGCCCTTCGCCGAGCACCCCCCGGTCTCGGGAAGCACCAGCTCCACCCTCCGGGCGGCCTCGTCGTCCCCTGCCAGCTCTGCCGCGATCGACCGCACCTGCTCATAGCCGGTCAGGAGAAGGAAGGTGGGCGCCCGGCCGTAGCTCTTCATGCCCGCGAGGTAGAAGCCGGGCTCCGGGTGGGCGAGCTCGGCCGCCCCGTGGGCCGGCACGGTTCCGCAGCTGTGCAGTTCCGGATCGATGAGGGGGGCCAGGTGCACCGGCGCCTCGACCACGTCGTCGAGGGCCAGGCGCAGCTCGCGCAGAATGCCGAGCTCGGGACGGAATCCGGTGGCGGTGACCGCGATGTCGGCCTCGATGATGTCCCCGGCGCTGCTGACGAGCCGAACCCCGTCGGAGGTGTGCACCACGTCGGACACGGCGAAGCCGGCGATCCTCCTCACCCGGCCCTTCTCGACCAGCTCGCGGACCGCCGAGCCGAGCGACGCGCGTGCCGTCAGCTCGTCCTCCGCCGATCCGTAGAGCCGGTCGGAGTCGGCGCTGCGCAGGACCCAGACCGCCTCGGTGCCGGGCTCCAGCCGCGACAGCTCGTCGAGCGCGAGGAGGAGGTGGGCGGCGGTGTGGCCGGATCCGACGACCGCCACCCGGCGGCCGGCGAAGCGGCGGCGGTCGACGCCGAGGACGTCCGGGATGCCCGAGACGAGCCGGTCCCCGGCCGCGGAGAGCGGCGGCAGTCCGCTCGCCGTGACAGGACTCGGCGATGTCGTGGTGCCGGAGGCATCGATGACCGCTCCGGCGAGCAGCTCCTCGTCGCCGGACCCGGTGCGGAGGCGGAGCAGGAACGGCGCGGCGGCGCGCCCTCTGGTCCTCGTCCGGTCGAGGCCCTGCCGGGTGACTGCGGTGACCGCGGTCCCGTAGCGGATGCGGGGTCGGAGCGGCGCGGCGTCGGCGAGGGGGGCCAGATACTGCTCCGCGACGTCCCTCCCCGTGGGCAGAGCCTCCCGGTCCGGGGCGCGCCAGCCCTGCTCCGCGAGCAGACGCTCGGCGGCGGCGTCGACCACCGAGCGCCACGGGGAGAAGAGTCGCACGTGGCCCCACGCGTGCATGGCCGATCCCGCCGAAGCCCCGGCCTCGAGGACCACGACCTCAAGGCCGCGCTCGAGCAGATGCGCCGCCGCGGCCAGCCCCACGGGTCCGGCGCCGATCACGGCGACGGGAAGCCCCCGGACGACGCGGGGCGCGCGGACCACGGGGCTGTCGAGCAGGGACAGCGTCACCGTGCCACCTCGCCGGGCACGAGGCCGGCAAGGAGCGCCGCAACGCGGTCGCGGATGGCGTCGCGGATCGGGCGGACCTCGTCGATCCCGAGCCCGGCCGGATCCGGGAGCTCCCAGTCCTCGTAGCGCGTGCCGGGGAAGACCGGGCACACGTCGCCGCAGCCCATGGTGATGACGACATCGGATTCGCGGACCGCGTCGACGGTGAGGAGCTCCGGCTGCTTGCCGGCGATGTCGATGCCCTCCTCCGCCATGGCGGCGACCGCGACGGGGTTCACCCGATCGGCGGGTTCGCTGCCGGCCGAGAGCACCCGGACTCCCTGCTCGGACAGGGCGGCGGTGAAGCCTGCCGCCATCTGGGACCGTCCGGCATTGTGGACGCAGACGAACAGGACGGTGGGACGGGAGTCGGTCATGGGGCCTTCCTCATTCATCGACAGGGCTCGATGCATCGAGTATTCCCTCGTTCATCGACGTCCGTCAATGTTTGCGGCACACTGAGAACATGCCCGTCGCGGAACTGCTCCCCCTCACCGATGTGACGGCCTGCTGCGCGCCGCTCACCCGCGCGGCGATGCCCGCCTCAGCTGCCGAGGGGCTGGCCCGCGCCCTCAAGGCGCTCGCCGACCCGGCACGGCTGCGCCTCGTGTCCCTGGTGGCTGCCCACGCGGACCAGGAGGCGTGCGTGTGCGATCTGACCGAGCCGCTCGGCCTCGCGCAGCCGACCGTGTCGCACCACCTCAAGGTGCTGGTGGACGCCGGCTTCCTCACCCGGTCCAAGCGCGGCACCTGGGCCTATTACCGCCTCGTCCCCGGATCGCTCGACTCCGTCGCCGCGATCCTGCGGACGGTCTGAGCCGGCACCGTCTGACGTGACGACCGCCTCCCTCTCCCGTCGGCTGGGCACCGCCGACGCGGTGGTGCTCGGACTCGCCTCGATGATCGGGGCTGGCGTCTTCACGGTCTTCGCCCCGGCCGCCGCAGCGGCCGGGAGCGCCCTGCTGCTCGCCCTGCTGCTGGCCGCCGCAGTCGCGTTCTGCAACGCGACCTCCACGGCCCAGCTCGCGGCAGCGCACCCCGTGGCCGGTGGAGCCTACGCCTACGGCCGCACCGAACTCGGGCCATGGTGGGGGTTCCTGGCCGGCTGGAGCTTCGTGATCGGCAAGACCGCGAGCTGCGCGGCGATGGCCACCGCCTTCGGGGCCTACGTCGCCCCAGGGGGCTGGGAGCGCCCGTTCGGCATCGCGGCCGTCGCCGTCCTGACTCTCGTGAACTGCCTCGGCATCACCCGCACCGCGAGCGCCGCCCGGGCGATCGTGAGCGTGGCGGTCGCGGCCCTGATCGTCGCCGTCGCGGCCGGCTTCGCGAGCTGGCGCCCGGGCGCGGCGGCCGAGTCGGCGCTGCAGGGCAGCCCGTACGGGATCCTGCAGGCCGCCGGCCTGCTCTTCTTCGCCTTCGCAGGCTACGCCAGGATCGCGACCCTCGGCGAGGAGGTGCGCGATCCGGCGAAGACCATCCCCCGGGCCATCGGGATCGCCTTCGCCGGCGCCCTCCTGCTCTACCTGCTGGTCGCGGTGGCGCTCCTCGGCGGTCTCGGCGTCGACCGGCTCAGCGCCTCGGCGGCCCCCCTCGCCGAGCTGGCGGAACGGAGCGGGTGGCCAGGAGCGGCCGTCGCCGTCGGCATCGGAGCGGCCGCCGCGGCACTGGGGGCACTGCTGGCGCTCACGGCCGGGATCAGCCGCACGATGCTCGCGATGGCCCGCGAAGCCGACCTTCCCCGCCTGCTCGCCCACGTGCATCCCGGCTCGGGCGTGCCCCGCCGCGCGCAGCTCGCCGTCGGGATCGCGGCGTGCCTCCTGGTCGCCCTGACGGATCTTCGCACCGCGATCGGGTTCTCGTCCTTCGGGGTGCTCCTCTACTACTTCGTCGCCAACCTGTCCGCCCTCCGCCAGGCACCCGCGGCCCGCCGATACCCTCGGCTCCTCGCGGCAGGAGGCGCGATCGGCTGCCTGCTGCTCGTCGCGACCGTCCCCCTGCCGGCGCTGCTGACCGGCATCGCCGTGCTCGCCGCCGGGATCGGCGCACGCCTGCTCCTCGGCCCCGCTCGGAATCGCCGGTCGAGCTCCTAGCCCGCGCTGCGGAGGAGATCGGCCCGGCACACGCCGGCAACCGCTGACCGCCGCAATGCGGATCGCCCGCGACCGGACGGGGGCGCCCGCCGTCGATGCCTTCTCGCAGACGCCCCCGGCGTCAATCCCTGGTCTCGGCGTCCTGCCGGATGGTTCGGTGAGGGCATGACGATTCGCGACGCGCCCGGCACCGACATCCTCGAACTGGTCGCGGTCAGCGACACCGAATGGCGGGTGGGCGACAGCCGCATCGCCCCAGGAAACGGCGCGCGCGTGTTCGCCCGGGTCGAGCGCACCCCCCAGTACTTCCTGGTGAGCTGGAACGCTCCCAGCGAGGGCTGGGCCGCCTTCCGCACGTTCGAGGACGCGAAGCGGGCGCTTCAGCGCAGCCTCTCGGTCGGCTCCCTCGCCGCCTGACCCCTGCCGAGCAGGGCGTTCGGGCGGGCGCGGCAGCAGGACGGCCAGGGCCGGTCGGTGACAGGGCCGGTAGGTCAGTCGTCGGTGCGGTCGGTCGCTTGGCGAGTCGCTTCAGGCAGAGCCTGCCGGCGGGTCAGCGCCGTCCCACGGTCGCGTGATCCAGTTCCGCCTCCGATGGGGCGGTCACCTGGTGCAGCTCGAGCGGAACCCCGGGCGTGATCAGGAGCTGAGCCGCGTTCGGCAGTCCCTCGCCCACGTTGACCTCGAGCCAGCCGGGCGTCCCCGACGCGAGCACCGACTCGATCTGGGCGCGGACCTCATCGATGCGCTCGCCCGCCACCGAGTATTCGCGACCGCCGTAGTAGACGTAGACCCTACTGCCCATCGTCGGACTCCTTCTTGCCCGGCTCTGCGGGCTCCGGCACGAGTCGCAGACCGGCCGCCGAGTTCGCCGCCGTCATCAGGTCGTCGATCCAGGCGCGGTTGATCGCCGGCGGACGGCCGCCGTAGAACTTGTAGAAGATCGGAATGGCCGGGTGCAGCCAGATGACCGAGCGCCCGTCGCCGATCTGCGAGTCGTCCCGCCAGGAGAAGTAGAACGACTCGTTCCGGCGCAGCTTCGCGCCGATCACGATCTGCAGATGTGCGAGAACCCTGTCATCGAAGTCCACAACCAGAGTGGAGTCATACGTCAGCTTTCCCATGATTGCCCCTCGATCGATCGCAACCACCAGAGCGGCAGGGGCGCGAGGCCGCGACCTCTGCTCTTCACGTTCCCCCATCGTAGGCCTTCCGTCAACCGGGTTTGCATGCGGGTTTCCCCTCCCCATCAGCCCCTGTCTGCTGCGGCGCGGCCGTTCGGCGGGCCGCCGTACACGCCCTGCCGATACGGCCCGGGCGGGGAGAACAGGACGGAGCGATCCGCGGCCTCGAGGGACGTGTAGCGGCCGATGAGCCGCCGCCGGGCCGGGTCGAGGTCGAAGGACACCACGCGGTAGTGCTCATCCGGTCCCCCGCGGTCGATGAGCCTCACCACAGCGGCAGGAACGCGCGGCTCGTCCCGCATCAGCACCCATTCGTCACGTCCGATCCGGACGGGACCGTCGCCGATCCACAGTGCCACCGAGCTCCCTCCCCAGGCGCCCGGCCGCGCGGCTTCCATGCTACGAGCGCGGCCCGACAGCGGCCGCCTCGAGCCGCAAGGGGGTTCCTCCTCGCGCCCGGCTCCGCCTCGTCCACCTGGGATGCGGTGCTCGGCCGGTTCGGTCCGGACGTGGCCGCGGTCCACCGGGCTCGGGGCCTCGTCGTCGACCGCGTCGCCCTCGACCCGGAGTGGATCGGATCGGATCGCGCTCTCCGGCTTGTCGGACGGGGCGTCCGACGCCCTCTCGCTCGGCCTGCCGAACGGCGGGCCGCGCTCCGCGCTCGTCAGGGCCGGCGAGCGGACAGGGGCGCTACACCGTGCGGTAGGCGGCGGCGAGCGGGCAGTCGAACGGGTCGGCCGCGCCGATGCCCACCTTGTGGATGTACCGCACGATGATCCGGTAGGAGTCGAGCAGCTTGGTCTCCGTGTATGGCACGTCGAGCTTCTCGCAGTACGCCATCACGATCGGGCGGGCCTTGCGGAGGTTGACGCTCGGCATGTTGGGGAACAGGTGGTGCTCCACCTGGTAGTTGAGGCCGCCCATCGCGGTGGGGATGACCCACGAGCCGCTGATGTTGCGCGAGGTGAGCACCTGGCGGCGGAGGAAGTCGATGTTGACGTCCTCGCCGATGATCATCATGCCCTTGTGGTTGGGGGCGAAGCTCCCGGCCATGTAGAGCCCGAACGAGAAGAGCTGGACGAGCATGAACACGGCACCGAGGAGGGGACCGAGCGCGAGGAAGACGAGCACCGGGAAGCCGATGAGGCGCAGGGCGAGGAGGCTGGCCTCGACGGCACGGTGCTTCAGCGGCTCCTTGCCGAGAACGAGCTTGACCGCGTTGACGTGCAGGTCGATGCCGGCCAGCAGCAGGATCGGGATGAAGAAGTAGCCCTGCTTGCGGGTGATCCAGCGGGCGGCGCCGGTGCGCTGCTCGGCATCCTCCTTGGTGAAGGCGATGGCGCCCGGCGTGATGTCGTTGTCCTTGCCGACCTTGTTCGGGTTGGCGTGGTGACGGGAGTGCTTGTTCATCCACCAGCCGTAGCTGAGGCCCACGAGCGAGTTGCCGACGATGCGGGAGAACCACTCGTTGCGCTTGCCCGACTCGAACATCTGCCGGTGCGCGGCATCGTGCGACAGGAAGGCGACCTGGGTGAAGACGATGGAGAAGTAGACGGCGACCAGCAGCTGCCACCAGGTCTGACCGAGCGTGAACAGCAGCACGAAGCCGAGCGCCACGGCGGCCGCGAGGACCAGGCAGCGGACGGCATACCAGAGGGGCCGGCGCTCGAGCAGGCCGGCGGCCTTGATCTCGTTGGCCAGGGCGGTGTAGTCGCTCGCGTGGGCCGCCTGCGCGCCGCCCGGCCGGGTGCGGCGAGGAACGGTGGTGCGGAACCCGGGAGTGGTGGTGCTGGTCATGTTTTCGACAGTACGTTCGCAAAGCGAAGGCCGCGTCACTCCCCGGTGCCGTCGTAGTGATACCCCCGTAGGGGGCCGCGAGCTGGGCCCGACGGAGGCCGCCCTGTCACCCCCTCGTCTCAGTCCTGAGCGGAGGGGACGACGAGACCGGACTCGTACGCGACGACGACCGCCTGGGCGCGGTCGCGCACGCCGAGCTTGCCCAGCACCCGGCTCACGTGGGTCTTCACGGTCTGCTCGGCGATGAACAGGGTGTGCGCGATCTCGAGGTTCGTCTTGCCGCTGGCCACCTGCACGAGCACCTCGCGCTCGCGGTCCGTCAGTCCCGCCAGCACCTCCGGAGCCGGCCGGCGCACGGCGGGCACCGTGGCGAAGCGCTCGATCATCCGCCGGGTGACGCTCGGCGCGAGCAGGGCGTCGCCGCGGGCCACGACCCGCACGGCCGTGACGAGCTCGGCGGGCAGGGCATCCTTCAGCAGGAACCCGCTCGCCCCCGCCCGGATGGCCGCGAACACGTAGTCGTCGATGTCGAAGGTGGTGAGCATGATCACGCGGACCGAGGTGTCGTACTCGGCGATCCTCCTCGTGGCCTCGATGCCGTCGAGGACCGGCATGCGCACGTCCATGAGCACGACGTCGGGCGCGAGCTCCCGCACCACCTCCACCGCCTCCTCGCCGTCGCGCGCCTCGCCGACGACGTCGATGCCCTCCTGGGCGCCGAGCAGCGCGGCGAACCCCGCCCGGACCATGGCCTGGTCGTCGGCGATCACCACCCGCACGCTCACGGCTGGTCACCGATGTCGGGCACGCCGTGCAGGGGCAGGACGGCGCGGACCAGGAAGCCGCCGTCGGGCGCATCGCCCGCGGTCACCGTTCCGCCGACGCTCGCGGCGCGCTCCGTCATCCCGATCAACCCGAGCCTCGATCCGCTGGTGCCCCCGGTCGAGGAAGGCGTCGTGTTCTGCACAGTCAACACGAGGTCGTCTCCCGCTCGCTCGCAGCGCACCGTGACCGCGGTCCCCGCCGCGTGCCGGGAGGCGTTGGTCAGGGCCTCCTGAACGATGCGGTACGCGGCGAGGCCGACGACCTCGGTCATCTCCTCGCCCAGCTCCGGCGCCGAGTCCAGGGTCACCTGCATCCCGGCGCGGGCCGCCTGGTCGATCAGCTCGGGGATCCTCTCGAGCCCCGGCTGCGGATCGAGCTCCCTGGGCCCCTCCGTCGTGCGCAGGACCCCGAGCAGCCCACGCATCTCGCGGAGCGCCTGCCGGGAGGAGGCGGCGATCTCCTCGAACTCCTCCACCGAGCGCTCGTCGATGTCCGGGTTGCGGTAGCGCGCGGTGCTCGCCTGGATGTTGATCATCGACATGCTGTGCGCCACCACGTCGTGCAGCTCGCGGGCGATGCGCGCCCGGTCCTCCGCCAGCGTGCGCCGCGAGTACTCCTCGGCGCTCACCTCGCGCTCCCGCAGCAGCTGACGGCGGATCAGCTGCCACTGGCCGAGGATGATGCCGACGATCAGCGCTCCGCCGGAGATCGAGACGTAGATCACCAGGTTGGCGGACACCTCGTCGGTGCTGGCGGGGTGCAGCGCGACGGCGACGAGCGTGGAGAGGACCACGCTGGCGAGCCAGCCGGCGATCGAGACCTGCCAGACGGCGCGCAGCGCGACGAGGAACACCACGAGGGTCTGGGTGATGAGCAGCACGACCCACCACGGCCACGGTCCCGCCTCCAGTCTCGAGCCGAGGGTCTGCAGGCCGAGGGTCGCGGCGAGAGAGATCAGGGTCGCCAGAGTGGGGCGGAGGACTGCGAGGGGCAGGGCGCCGACGTGCAGGCCGGCGAGGGCGAACGCGACGATGAGCGGCACGTCGTAGACGCGGACGGCGATCGGGGTCTCGACGGCGAGCAGGACGATGGCCGCGAGGCAGGCGAGCACCACGGTGCCCGCCGTCAGGTCGATGCGGCTGACGAGCTGCGCCGTGCGGATGGCCGCGCGGACGAGGGGTGCCCGGCGCCGTCCCGGGGCGGTACTCGTTCCGTCCATGCCTACGTCTATACC
This sequence comes from Naasia sp., assembly GCF_025465545.1. Classification (GTDB taxonomy): domain Bacteria; phylum Actinomycetota; class Actinomycetes; order Actinomycetales; family Microbacteriaceae; genus Naasia. The sequence goes on from NZ_JAODMK010000001.1 coordinate 79,817, forward strand.
GCAGTTGCGCTCCGGTTGGAGGCGGGGCGCCCCGAGCGGCGCACGGCGAGGCAGTCGCGCACGCGCGAGGGCGGCGGCGCGGGCGCGCCGTAGTCTCGAGGGGTGACCGAACCGGTGCGGGTGGACGTGTGGCTGTGGGCCGTCCGGGTCTTCACGACGCGCTCGATCGCGACGGCCGCCTGCCGGGCTGGGCACGTGCGGATCAACGGGGACCGGGTGAAGGCCGCCGCTCAGGTGCGGGTCGGCGACGAGGTCCGGGCGCGGACCGACCGCGAGCACATCCTCGTGGTCCGGGCCCTGCTGCGGAAGCGGGTCGGCGCCGCGGTCGCCGCGGAGGCGGTCGAGGATCGGACGCCCCCTCCCCCGCCGCGCACCGAGGTCGCCCTCGGCATGGTGCGCGACCGAGGAAGCGGCAGGCCGACCAAGCGGGACCGCCGGGAGATCGAGCGGCTCCTCGGCTCGGCATCCTCCGAGCCGGGGCGCTCCTCCGAGCGGAGCTGAGGGATCAGCTCGACGCGTAGGAGGCGGCGAGCCGGCGGAGGCCCTCGTCGAGATCGACGGCGGGCGCCCAGCGCAGGTCCCGCCGGGTGAGCCGCTGGTCGAACCAGTGCGCCGTGGAGAGCTGCTCGGCCAGGAATCGGGTCATCGGCGGCTCGTCGGCGCCGGGGCGCACGCGCCAGGCGGCTTCGACGAGCGAGCCCGCGAACCGGGCGAGGCCCGGAGGCACGCTCCAGGCCGGCGCCGGGACTCCGGCCGCCGCGCAGATGCCCGCGAGCATCTCGGCGACCGGGCGCGGCTCCCCGTTGGTGACCACGTAGGCGCGCCCGTGCACGTCGTCGACGCGGTCGAGGGCGGCCCGCAGCGCCGACGCGGCGTTGTCCACGTAGGTGGTGTCGATGAGTGCGGCGCCGGAGCCGAGGAGCGGCAGGCGCCGCCTGCGGGCGCGCTCGACGATCCGCGCCACGAGCTGGGTGTCCCCGGGTCCCCACACCAGGTGCGGGCGCACCGCGACCACCCGCAGCTCGGGCGAGTCGGCGGCGAGGGCGAGGAGCTCCGCCCGCGCCTTCGTTCGCGCGTACTCGCCGCGGGCCCGATCCGGGTCGGCGGGCGCTGCGCCCTGCCCCGCGAGCGAGCTTCCACCATGGGCCACCGAGGGCGAGGACACGTGGACGAGCCGGGGCACCCCTGCTGCCCGGGCGGCATCCAGCACCGCACGGGTCCCCTGCACGTTGACCGCTGCGAACTCGGCGGGGTCTCCGGCCAGCGACACCTTCGCGGCGAGGTGCACGATCGCGTCGGTCCCCGCCACGGCGCAGCGGACGTCGGCGGCGGACGTGAGCGTGCCGAGGGCGTCCTCGGCCCCGGCGATCCCCGAGGGGCGACGCTGGAGGGTGCGCACCTCGTGGCCTGCGGCGAGAAGGGCCCGCGCGGTCGCCCGGCCGAGGAGCCCGCTGGCCCCCGTCACGAGGACCTTCACGGCGCCGTCATCCGCTTCCCCGAGAGCACGCGCTCCGCCCAGCGCGAGAGCCGGGCACGGTCGATCTTCGAGTTGTGCCGGATGTCGGTGGGCAGGCGCGGCACGGCGAGGACCGCGGCGAGCGGGACGCCGGCAGCCTCCCGCACGCGGGCGGCGAGCTGCGGTGCGGCGAGGGCGGGCCGGCGAGTGGCGGGCTCCGTCTCGACGACCGCCACCGCCTGCTGAGTGCCCAGCGGGCCGACGCCCGCGAGGCCGGCGCGACGCACGCCCGGCACCCGCCCGATCCGCTGCTCGGGCGCCACCGGGGTGAGGACGCCGTCGGCCGTGCTGAGGACGTGCACCAGTCGGCCTTCGATCCAGAGCCGCCCCCCGTGGTCGAACGACCCGACGTCGCCGGTGCGGTGCCCGCGGGCGCCGTCGGGGAAGCGGAAGTCGGCGTCGCGATCGGTGACCCAGAGACGGGAGTAGCCGCGCTTCAGGTGCGCGGCCGACACCACGATCTCGCCCGGAGCGCCGGGCCGGGCTGTGGCGGTCGCCGACGGGACTCCCCGGTCGTCGAGTGGAGCGACGGCGATGCGCACGCCGGGGATGGGTGTGCCCACGCAGACTCCGGGGCCGTCGCCGACCGAGCGGAGCTCGTCGAGCGTGATGTCGGTCAGCAGCAGGCCCTCGGTCATGCCGTAGGGGGTCGATGCGGTGGCGTTGGGCATCAGCCGGGCGATGCCCTCGAGCAGCCCCCGGTCGACGGGAGCGCCTGCCGACAGGACGGTGCGGACCCCCGTGAGCGCGGTGCGGTCCGCCGGGGTCAGCGACTTCGAGGTCGCCACGACGTTCGCGACGGCGGCCGGCGAGAGGAACACGACCGTGGCGTCCACGGCGGCGACCGCCGCCGCGACGGCCGGCGCGGTGAGCGTTGCGGGCGCGGTGACGTCCATGTCGGGCGTCGCCGAGCGGGCGCCGAGCGCGGGACCGAGCAGGGCGAAAGGCGCGAAGCCCGCGACCAGGCCGGTGCCGACGCCCACGCCGTAGTGCACGGCGAGCACGTCCCGGAGGGCCTGGAGCCGGCCGTGGGTGTAGACCACGCCTTTCGCGGGCCCGGTGGAGCCCGAGGTGAAGAGGATCGCCGCGATGTCCTCGGCGGACGGCTCGGCAGCCAGGATCTCGTCGCGCCCCAGCTCGAGGAGCTCGCCGAAGGTGGCGGAGACGCCGAGGGCGCGCCGCAGAGGCGCCGAGAGCTCACCGGTGGAGATGCGCTGTCCGGGCCAGCCGAGGGCGCGTGCGGCGGCCAGTCCGGGCCGGGCGCCGATGATGTGATCGGGCCAGGTGCCGACCACCGCACGGCTGAGCCCTCGGAGGCCGAGCCCGGCGTCGGCGACCACGACCACCGCGCCGATCCGCAGGCAGGCGTAGAGGGCGGCCGTGAGGTCGGCTCCCGGCGGCACGAGGAGCGACACCCGATCGCCCGGGCGCACGCCGGAGCGCACCAGGCCAGCGGCGAGCTGCCGGACCCGGCGGGAGAGCAGCCGCCAGGAGACCGTCCGCGGCTCGGCGCGTCCGGACGGTGCGAGCTCGACCAGGGCGACGTCGTCGCTCTCGCGCAGCTCGTCGAGGCGGCTCCAGAGGGGCGGCGAGACAACCTCGGGATCGTCCGCTGCGTCACCCTCGGCCGGCGTCGCTGCCTCACCCGGCTGCGCCACCTCGGCCGCGGTCGGTCCCTTCCTGGACAGCCAGGAGAGGGCCGCCTCGGCATAGTCGGCGTCCTCGGCGACGAGGTGTCCGGCGCCGGTGAAGCGGTGCACGTCGCCGCCGAGGCGATCGGACAGGTCGTCCAGGTAGCGGTCGCTGAAGATCGGGTCCTTCGGCCCCCAGAGCAGGAGGGATGGAACGCCGAGCGCACGCGCCCCCTCCGCGATGCGCTGGAGCTCCGGCCGGCTCGGGTGGCGCTCGTCGACCGGGATGTCCGCGACGAAGTCCCGGATCCCGCTCCGCCGGGCCGGCTCCCGGTACGGGGCACGGAACGCGTCCTTGACGTCGGGGCCGAGCGCCGGCGAGGCGAGCGCGAGAGTGGTCTCCAGGAAGGCGGGAGTGCTGCGGGTGGCCAGGTCGAGCACGCCGGGCCGGAGGGCGAGGCGCAGCGGCGCGGGGATCGGGTACCCCTCCGGCTGGTGCACGGCGGTGTTCAGGGACAGGACCGCCGCAAGCAGGTCGGGGTGGTCGACTGCCCAGCCGAGGGCGACGACCCCGCCCCAGTCGTGACCCAGAGAGACGACCGGGTCCTCCAGCTGCAGGGCATCCGTGAGGTCACCGAGGTCCCTCACCCGCCGGGCGAGCGGGCGGACCGTGCCGGTGCGCTCCGAGAAGCCCATCTCGAGCTGGTCCGGAGCGATCACCCGCCAGGCATCGCCGCCTGCCGCGGCCTGCTCGACCGCGGCGGAGAGCAGCCGACGCCAGAGGTAGGACCAGGTGGGATTGCCGTGCACCGCGACGATCGTGCCGACCGCGGTCGTGCCGAGCGCGGCGAGGGCGGGACCGTTGTCGAGCAGGTGCCAGGTGCGCACGGCGCCGCTGCCGCTCTCCGGCACGTCGAGGAGCCGGGAGAAGGCCGGATCGAGCCCGGGCAGCCCCCGAGGGGGCACGGCGGCGGGCAGCGAGGCGGGCGTCGCCCGCGAAGGCGACTCCCCCGCGCTCACCAGGCGAGTTCCAGCATCGAGGTGTTGAGCCCCGAGCCGACGCCCATCAGCAGCACCCGATGCCCCGGGCGGAGCTTCTCGGCCTCGTCCACCAGGGTCATCGGGATGGAGGCGGGTCCCACGTTCCCGTAGCGCGGGTAGGTGAGCGGGACCCGGGCGCGATCGAGGCCGACCGCCTTCACGATGGCGTTGGTGTGCACGTCCGACACCTGATGCAGGATGTAGCGGTCCATGCTCTGCCACTTCCAGTCGCGGGTGGCTTCCTTCCAGGCGGACACGACGAGCTCCATGCCGCCCTTCAGGAGCGCCTTGGCGTCGGTGAACATGCCGTCGACGCTGCCGACGCAGAGCTCGTTGAACTGGGTGGCGGCCCGCGTCACCCCGCCGACGAGGCGGTGACCGTCGGGGTGCCGGTCGGTGCGCCCGAGCACCGCGGCCGCCGCGCCGGAGCCGAGGGTGAGGCTCGCGAACTCGCTCATGAAGTCGGCGCGGCCGATGTCCTCGCGGGTCAGCCGCTCGATGGTGTTGGCCTGGATCTCGTCCGCATCCTCGCCGTCGATGACGACCGCATAGTCGATCTGGCCCGAGTCGATCATCTGGGCGGCGAGGCTCATGCCGTTGACGAAGCCGAGACAGGCGTTGGCGATGTCGAAGTTGATCGCCGACGACGGCAGGCCGAGCCCGTGGTGCAGGCGGACGGCGACCGACGGCTCGAGGTGCTTGCGGGTGACGGAGGTGTTGATCAGCAGGCCGACGGACTCGGGGGCGACTCCGGCCTCGCGCAGGGCCCGCCGTCCCGCGTCGATGGCGGCGTCGTCGAACTGCTGCTCGCTGCCCCAGTTGCGCCGCTCGTAGATCCCGGCGACGCGCTGGAGCAGCCCCTCGGGCAGCCGCAGGCGACGGAGCACCGGACGGAGCCGGTTGTCGATCTGCTCAGAGGTCGTGACTCGTGGAGCAACCGTGCTCGCCACCGAAAGCAGCGACACGTTGTGATGTCTCCACGTTGCGTTCCCGTCCACACGGCTCCTGTCGACTTGCCGGCGCGCAGGTTCTTTCGGCGCGCCGCACCCATTTTCCCCTGCGTCGGCGATCATTCCGACCACCTTGCGGTGCGCGGGCGTGCGGATGCAGGGGCGTGAGCCAGTGCAACCGCGGCGCAGGCCACAGAATTCCGGGGGCGTGCGAGCGGGGGCGCGGGTCAGCGCGTGGCCGCCTTCTTCCCCGAACTGGTCCTGGAGACGGCGGTGTAGCCCGACTTGGAGCCCGTCACCGTGACGGTGATCGTCCTGCCGGCATCAGCGGAGCGGACCCTGTAGGTGGAGGCGGTGGCGCCCGTGATCGCGACGCCGTCTCGTCGCCACTCGTAGCGGATCGCGACCGCTGCGGGCGCCCAGGCGCCGGCGGCGGCGGACAGGGTCCTGCCCACGACTGCCGTCCCCGAGATGGTCGGCCGAGGTGTCGCGGTCAGCACCCGGCCGATCGCGACCTCGGCGCTCCTGCGGGCGGCTGACGCGTAGCCCGGCTTGCTCGCGATGACCGTGACGCTGATCGATCGTCCGGCGTCCGCGGCGGAGAGCGTGTACGTCCGGCCGGTGGCACCGGGGATGACGGCGCCCGAGCGCCTCCACTGGAAGGTGCCCGTGACCGATCCGGGTCCCCAGGTCCCGATGGACATGGTCAGCGTCTCGCCGACGGCCGGGATTCCGCGCAGGATGGGAACGGGCCCGAGGGACAGTGCGAGGGGAGCTGCGGCAACGACGCGACTCGGCGCACTCTCTGCGGAGGTGCCGCCCGGGTTCGTGGCGCGCACGGTGAAGCTGCGCGGGAGGCTCCCGACCCCGGGGAAGAGCAGGCGGGTGGCGGTGCCCGCGGATCGGGACAGCGGTCCTCCCGCGGCGGGCGGCCCGGACATGCTGACCGTGTAGTCCGTGACGGGAGCGTCCGGGGAGGACACCGCGTCCCAGGTGACGAGCACGTTTCCGCCGGACGGCACGGCGGTGAGTCCGGTCGGGGCTGAGGGCGGCGCGGGCGGCGCGAAGCCCGCCGGATCGGCGAAGATCAAGAGGTTGGGAGTGCCAGGGCCGACGTCGGAGATCCTCGCCGGCGTGGCCGCGCCGAGCAGCGCGGTCGCCACCTCTGCCGGCGTGGCCCGCGGGAACTGCGAGAGGTAGCGCGCGGCGACCCCGGCGACGTGCGGTGCCGCCATCGACGTGCCGATCATCCCGGCGAGTCCGGTCGTGCTTCCCGTGGACGCCGAGTAGATCGGCTTGGAGTAGTCGCCGCCGGGTGCGAAGACGTCGACGCAGGTGCCCCAGTTCGAATAGGACGCGCGAGCGTCGGTCGGGCTCGCGGCGGCCACGGTCAGGGCGTCGGGCGCGCTCGCGGGCGAGGTGCGGCAGGCATCCGAGTTCTCGTTGCCGGCTGCGGCGACCACGGTGATGCCGTCCGCGACGGCGGCGGCGACCGCGTCGTTGAACCAGTGGCTCACGGGGCCGCCGATGCTCATGTTGAGCACGGCCGGCGCGCCCGCCTGGTGGTTCGCCACGACCCACTCCAGGCCGTCCAGCACCTCGAATCCGGTGCTGGTGGAGCCGGAGCAGTTGAGGACCCGCACAGGGATCAGCCGCGCCTCGGGCGCCACGCCGACGGTCGTGCCCGCGATGGTCCCCGCCACGTGCGTGCCGTGACCGTTGCAGTCGGTGGCGGTCCGCCCGTCCTCAACGGCGTTGTAGCCGGCGGCCACCCGCCCGGAGAACTGGCCGTGATCGGCTCGGATGCCGGTGTCCACGACGTACACGTCGACGCCCAGGCCACGAGTGCCGGCCGGCGCGGTGTAGGTCCCGGAGAGCGGCAGATCCCGCTGGTCGAGGCGGTCGATGCCGTAGGAGGGCACGGCGAGCGCGGTGATGGGAAGGTTGGGCTCGAGGAGCATGTCACGGCGGCGGTCGAGTGCCTCCGCTGCGACGTCCGGGAGGGTCACGGCCAGCACGTCGAGCCTGTCGTAGACGTCCTCGACGGTTCCGCCGGCCGCGGCGATCGTGGACCGGAAGTCGGTCGCGTCGCCGGTCACGGAGACGAGGTACTCGCTCTCCGATGCGTCGGCGAGTGCGGGCGTGGCGACCAGCGCGGAGAGCACCACGGCGAGCGCGGCGATCCCCGCCGACACGGTGCGTGCCGCGGACCGCCCCGAGCGAGACTTCCGATTGCTTGACTCCACGACTTTCCCCCGCGGCAACGATAAAGGCTGGTGGGAGCCCCAGTTCAGGCCCAGTTGGAGGGGCACGCCTCCGGGGGCCGCTCATCCGGGTGCCGATAGTGTGGGCCTCCCCCCCACGGCGGGCAGCACTGAAGGGACGCGATGGCCGAGCAGACCGAACGCTCACTCCTGTCGATCGTGGAGGCCTCCATCGCGGAGCTCCGGCATGCGCTCGACGACCGCACGGTGACGAGCGTTGAGCTCGTGGCCGCGTCGCTGGATCGGATCGGCGTCTACGACCGCAGGGGCATCCGCCTCAACTCGATCCCGGTGCTCTCCCCCCACGCGTTCGCCGATGCGGCCGCCTCCGACGAGCGCCGCCGCCGAGGCGCGACGCGCGGTCCGCTGGACGGGATCCCCTACACCGTGAAGGCGAGCTACGCCGTGGCGGGCATGCCGCTGACGAGCGGCTCCCCCGCATTCGAGACGCTCGTCGCACGCCAGGACTCGTTCCTCGTGTCCCGGCTCCGGGCCGCGGGGGCCGTGCTGATCGGGCTGACGAACATGCCCCCCATGGCCGACGGGGGAATGCAGCGTGGCCTCTACGGCCGCGCCGAGAGCCCGTACAACGGCGACTTCCTCGCCGCCGCCTGGGTGTCCGGCTCCTCCAACGGCTCGGGCACGTCGACCGCCGCGAGCTTCGCCGCGTTCGGGCTCGGCTCGGAGACGTGGTCGTCGGGGCGCGCGCCCGCATCGAACAGCGGACTCGTCGCCTACACGCCCTCGCGCGGGATCCTCTCGGTGCGCGGCCTCTGGCCGCTCTGCCCCTCCCTCGATGTGGCCGTGCCGCACACCCGAAGCGTCGCGGACCTGCTCGAGGTGCTCGAGGTGATCGTGGCGGACGACGCCGACCCCAGCGGGGACTTCTGGCGGGTGCAGCCATACGTGGAGCTGCCGCGGCCGAGCGATGTGCGGCCCGGCGACTATCGGGGGCTCGCCGACTCCGGCGCCCTGTCCGGCGTGCGCCTCGGCGTTCCCCGGATGTTCCTCGGCGAGGATCCGGAGCAGCGGGACCCGATCGTGCCGCGGCCCTCAGTGCTGGAACTCTGGAGCTCGGCCCGGCGCGACCTGGAGGCGCTCGGCGCGACCATCGTCGACGTGGACTTCCCCGCCCTGTCCAACGACGAGGAGGACCGGCCCGGCGCCCGGAACGCGGTCTCGCGGGGCATCCTTCCGCCCACCTACCTCGAGGACGAGGTGGACTCGCTCGAGCGGTACTCGTGGGAGGACTTCCTCCGCCGCAACGGCGACCCGCAGCTGTCGGGCCTCGACCAGGTGGACGGGCGCCTGGTGTTCCCCGTCGCCTCCGGAGAGCTGCCGGACCGGTTCGACGATCAGGACCGGAACGAGAAGCTCATCGCGCGGGCCCAGGAGGTCGGGCCGATCGGCCTCGACGACATCCCCGACCTGGAGTGGACCGTGCGGGGGCTCGAGGAGGTGCGCCGGGTGGACTTCGAGGACTGGCTGGACTCGCTCGGCCTCGACGGTCTCGTCTTCCCGACCGCCGTCGATGTGGCGCCCGCCAACGCGGACCGGGACGTGGCGGCCAACGACATCGCGCTCCGCAACGGCGTGCGGGTCGCGACGGGCAACGTGATGGTGCGCCGCCTCGGCATCCCCACGGTCACCGTGACCATGGGCCGGATGAGCGACATCGGCATGCCGGTCGGGCTCACCTTCGCCGCCGCCGCCTACCGGGACTCCGACCTGCTCCGCTACGCGAGCGCCTTCGAGGCGTCGGGAGCCCGGCGCGCGGCTCCCCCGCGGACGCCGGCACTGCACGGGCTGCCGGAGCGCGAGGTGGGCGACGGCGACGCGCCCGAGGTGGCCCTCAGCGCCTCGGTGTCCGAGGCAGGCGAGGACGGCCTGGTGACGGTCTGGGTGTCCGGCAGCGTCGAGGGCGGCGGCCGGCTCGAGTCTCTGACGGTCTCGGTCGACGGACGACCGGTGGAGGTGCTCCGGGAGGGCACGAGCTTCCGGGCGGAAGCGTCGGTCCCGGCGCCCGCCGAGCCGCTGAGCGCCTGGATCGGTCCCTACGGCGCCCTCGTGGTGGCGGTCGCACGCACGACCGACGGGGCGGCGGGCGGCGCCCACGTGATCGTCGGCGGCGTCTAGACCGACCCCGCCCGGGTGGCCGGCCTCGCCGGGTGGCCCGCGCCGCCGGGTGCCCGCGCCCTGTCGCTCAGCAGGCATTCCTCGCGAGAGTGGCCTCCCAGACCGGCCTTCCGCCTGCTGGAGCGAATTCTGCCTGCTGGGCGAGAGACCACAACGGTGCTGGCCGAGCACCGACAGCAGTTAGCGCACTAACGGTCGTCGTATCATGAGATCGTGGCCGATCTCCTCGCCCTGGACCGCCAGGTGTGCTTCGCGCTCGCGGCCACCAGCCGGAGCGTGGTGGGCCTCTACCGGCCCATCCTGGAACCGCTGGGGCTCACTCACCCGCAGTACCTCGTGATGCTCGCGCTGTGGGAGCGGAGCCCGCGGACCGTCCGGAACATCGCCGACGCGCTGTACCTGGAGTCCGCCACGCTGACGCCGCTGCTGCGCCGGCTCGAGGCTGCGGGGCACGTGACGCGGGTGCGGAACCCGGACAACGAGCGCGAGCTGAGCGTGGGCCTCACCGACAGCGGCCGCACCCTGAGGGCGGCTGCCGAGGCGGTTCCCGGCGCGGTCGTGCAGCGGCTGGGCCTGCCGGTCGAGTTCCTGCAGAGCATCCGCGACGAGCTCACCGAGCTGCTCGATGCCACCCGCAAGGCCTCCGGCGACGCGGCCCCGGGCCTCGGCGAGCAGGGCCCTCTGCCGTCGGAGTGAGCCTCCGAGTCCGCTGCCGGGGGCGGTCGCTCACAGCCTCTGGCCGTGCCGCTGCAGGAAGCATTCACCGCAGTGCCGCATGTAGCTGTCCGCGAGCGAGTCGATCGCCTCATGGGTGATCTCGGGAGGGTGCGGCTGCACCACCTGGGTGCGGCATGCGAAGCACCACTGGGCGAGGCCATCGCCCGTGAAGGCGAGGATGCCGCCGAGCAGAAGCCGGTCGTAGCGCTGTGCGGGAGTCTCAAGAACCTGCATGAGTCACGGTTGCAGTGGCATCCGCTCGGCACGGGGAGGCGCGCGGCGACCCGGCCGCGCCGCGGCGCCCCAAAGCGGGGTCAGACCTGCACCTCGGACTCGGCGCTCAGCCGCCGCCGGCCGCCGGGGGCTCAGGCGTCGCTGGTGACCGCACGGAGGGCGTACTCCGCGGTGAGACCGCCCTGCGGTCCCCAGGAGAAGTGGATGACGCCCTGCAGACCGGGATCGTCCGGATCGGGGAGCTCGTAGCTGTCGACCTGCACGCCGCGGTCGCGGAAGGCGTGCTCGGTCACGCAGGTGCCGCTCGCGGCCGCCGCATCCCGGACCGTAGCGACGCAGATCAGGCCGCCGGGAACCTGCCCCGCGTACACGCTGACCCCTCGGCTGCTGCCGAGCAGCCGGATGTCCTGCTGGGCCTCCACCCAGGCGGCCTCCGTGCGGTCGATGAGGTCGTTCGCGACCAGCAGGTGGCGGAACAGGCTGGGGTCCCCTCGGTCCTCCGCGGTCTGCGCGCGGTCGAACACGGCCATCGAGTCCCCCTGCTGGCCTGGCCGCAGGGCGGGAAGGGCCAGCGCAGCGAGGAGCGCGGCCGCGAGCACCCCGGCCACCGGTGCGCGGGGAAAGCGTCGCCGCAGCGGACCCGCGTCGCCGACCGGATCGTCGCCCCCGGAGCGGCCGCCCCCGTCCTCGGACGGCGGGTCGCGGGTCAGGAGGAAGGCATCGACTGCCCGGGAGACCGCGTCACGGTCGGCCGCGATGTCCCGCTCGAGTGCGCTCAGCCGTGCGCGAGCGGCCCTGCGGTCCGTCTCGGTCGCATGACGTCCGTATGCGACGGCCTGATCCCGCTGCACCTCCTCCCGCCGCTCGAAGACCGCGCGACCCTCCCCCGTCGCCACCCAGTGCAAGGCGGAAAGGGCGTCGAGCGTCCCGGGGTGGAGACTCACGAAGCGCGACAGCAGAGCCGGGTCGTGCCGGACCGCGGCGAGCACCTCCGCCGCACGTGCGGCTGCGCCGGGTGCGGCGGCGCCGGTTGCGCTGCCGATGCCGCTCCGCTCGTTCCACGCACTCACGGGCGGAAGTCTAGGAACTCGTCCTGCGCGGTGCCGCCCGAGCTTTTCCCCGCGGAGGGCGACGGCCGATCCTGGGGCGCGGAAACACGGCAGGCACCAGGGCGGGTACCGTTGGAAGGTGTCATCTTCCGAGTCCGCCGCCCATGATGAGGCGGAAGCACCCGCCCTCCAGTCCTTCGCCGACCTCGGTCTCTCCGACTCGGTGCTCAAAGCGCTGAAGGACGTCGGCTACGAGACCCCGTCCGCAATCCAGGCGGCCACCATCCCGCCGCTCCTCGCCGGACGCGACGTCGTCGGCCTGGCGCAGACCGGCACGGGCAAGACGGCAGCCTTCGCACTGCCGATCCTCTCCCGCCTCGACGTCTCCCAGACCACGCCCCAGGCCCTCGTGCTGGCACCCACCCGCGAGCTGGCCCTGCAGGTCTGCGAGGCGTTCGAGAAGTACGCCGCGCATCTCCGCGGCGTGCGGGTGCTGCCGGTCTACGGCGGCCAGGGCTACGGCACCCAGCTGTCCGCGCTGCGGCGCGGGGTGCACGTCGTCGTCGGGACCCCGGGCCGCATTATGGACCACCTCGACAAGGGCACTCTCGATCTCACGCACCTCAAGTATCTGGTGCTCGACGAGGCCGACGAGATGCTCAAGATGGGCTTCGCCGAGGATGTCGAGACGATCCTCGCCGACACGCCGGCCGACAAGCAGGTCGCCCTGTTCTCGGCGACGATGCCTGCGCAGATCCGCCGCATCTCCACCAAGTACCTGCACGACGCAGAAGAGATCACCGTCAAGAACAAGACGACGACCTCGGCGAACACCACCCAGCGCTACCTCGTGGTGTCCTACCCGCAGAAGGTGGATGCCCTCACCCGCATCCTCGAGGTGGAGAACTTCGAGGGCATGATCGTCTTCGTCCGCACCAAGAACGAGACCGAGACGCTCGCCGAGAAGCTGCGCGCCCGCGGCTACACCGCGGCAGCCATCAGCGGCGACGTCGTGCAGGCGCAGCGCGAGAAGACGGTCAATCAGCTGAAGTCCGGCAAGCTCGACATCCTCGTCGCCACCGACGTGGCGGCGCGCGGACTCGACGTGGACCGCATCAGCCATGTGGTCAACTACGACCTTCCCATCGACACCGAGTCGTACGTGCACCGCATCGGGCGCACGGGCCGCGCCGGCCGGTCGGGCGACGCGATCAGCTTCGTCACCCCGCGCGAGCGCCGCATGCTCACCGCCATCGAGAAGGCCACGCGTCAGCCGCTCAAGCAGATGCAGCTGCCCACCGCCGAGGACGTCAACGCCACCCGGCTCAGCCGCTTCGACGACCAGATCACGGCCGCCCTCGAGCAGAGCGAGCGGATCGCGCGGTTCCGCGACATCATCGGCCACTACGTCGAGCACCACGACGTTCCCGAGGCCGACGTCGCGGCCGCACTCGCCGTCGTCGCCCAGGGTGAGACGCCGCTGCTGCTCTCCCCGGAGGATGAGCGCAAGCAGCGCTTCGACGACCGCGAGCGGCCGGACCGCGGGGACCGCGACCGGGGCGACCGCGACCGCGGCACTCGAGCCCCGCGCGGCGACAGCGATCGTCGCGACGACGGAGAGCGCCCGGAGCGGCGCAACCGACCCTCCAGCTCGACCCTCGCCACGTATCGCATCGAGGTGGGCAAGCGCCAGATGGTCGAACCCCGCCAGATCGTGGGCGCACTCGCCAACGAGGGTGGCCTCACCCGGGACGACTTCGGAGGCATCGACATCCGCCCCGACTTCTCCCTGGTCGAGCTCCCTGCCGACCTCTCCGACGAGGTGCTCAACAAGCTGAGCGGCACGCGGATCAGCGGGAAGCTCATCCAGCTGCGCCCCGACCGTGGCGCAGCAGGGGCCCGCCGCGAGGGCCCCGCAAGGAAGCCCCGACACTCCTGACGGGGGCCTCCCCTGCGCCGTCGTCGGTGCGTGCCCGCACGGATCAGCGACAGTGCCGGGAGAGCATTCCGGTGGTCGAGGAGCGCCGAAGGCGGGTGGGCACTCGTGCTGGAAGCTAGAACGGTGGCGGGTCGTCCTCACGCCACTCGGTCTGCGGCATCGGTGCGTCGGGGAGCGCGAGTTCGGGGTGGGTGCGGTGGCGGCGGCCCAGCGCGGAGGTCCACTCCAGCGTGCCCGCCGTGTCGACGTGCTCCGGTCTCCAGCTGCTCGCGTGTTTCAGGTGGTGGTGACTCCGGCAGAGATGCGCGAGGTTGCCGGCGTTCGTCTCGCCCTGGTAGAGCCAGTCTCTGGTGTGGTCGAGGTCGCAGAACCGGGCCGGCCTGCCGCAGCCGACGAACCGGCAGGTCCCGTCCCGAGCCCGCAGGTAGGCCCTCAACTCGGCCGGGACCGCGTACCGGTCGCGGCCGAAGGAGACCACCGCACCGGTTCCCGGGTTGGTGAGGATCCGGTGGAAACCGGTCGCAGCACCACACAGCTCGCGGGCCGTCTCCGGATCGATCGGCCCGTACCCTTCCAGAATGCCCGGTTCGTCGCTTCGGCCGGTCAGGGTGAGCGCCGGAACGGTGACATGCACCGTCGGGACGATCCCGCGGCCCTTGGTCCGCTCGCGGAGCTCGGCCTCGCCCTCGCCGGGCGGAAGCAGCGCGCCGTCGTCCAGCAGCAGGTCGGCGAGCACATCGGCCCGCAGCTGGGTCAGGGTGCGCTCCTCGCCCTCCACCTGCAGGCTCCGGCTCAGCTCGGTGAGATAGCCGTCGATGGCCAGCACCTTCGGAGCCGGCAGCAGTGCCGTCAGGTAGGCCATCCCATCGCGGGCCGGCTGGGTGCGCACCTCCCGCTCCGCGACCGCGGCACGGTGCCGCTCCGTCGCCGCCGAGGGCTGCAGCATCTCCCGCAGAGTGCGGATCTTCCTGTCGAACTTCGCCACCGTGAGGCAGTCCGCCCAGTCCAGCGCGCGACGCTCGAACTCCGCCAGCACCCCCTTCTCCAGGCCCGCCGCGACCTCGGCGAGGACCCGGGCATGGCGTTCACTGAACCGACCCTCGGCAAGACGATCCAACGTTGTGGGCAGTGACGAGACCAGGATCTCCGCGATCCCGAGCATCGACTCCACCGTCCGCTCCGGCAGGGCGAGCGCTGCCGCGATCTCCGCACGGAGGCTGCGGAAGGAGATCCGTGCAGGGTCGCTGGCGGTGTCGCGGTCCGCGTCCCACTGCCGCTGCAGGCCGTGCAGCAGACGGAACCGGGTCGCCGCCAACGACGCAGCGGTCCGGGTGTTGCCCTCGATCAGGTCGAGCAGGCGGCCCGCCGGAACCGCGATCCGGCCCTCGGGAAAGACCAGCTCCTCGATCCCCTCGAGACTCTCCCCGTTGTTCTCCATACCCGCAGTAGATCACCAGCCACCGACACCGGGTCCGCAGACGAAAGCAGGTTCCCCACAGGGAAAACAGTGCTCGCGGAAGTGGCTCGATGCAGTGCACGCCGACACCGATCCTCACCCCGCGGAAGTCGGGGTTGCGCCCAACCCGCGCGGCTGGCGGAAGTGCCCGCACCGCCAGGACACCTGGTGACCCCGCCCGACACGCGGGGAGGTGCGGATGTCGAATCCTTCCCCAACCCTCGACCTATCGCTAAGGTTCAACCCTCGGGATATGTTCTCGAGCCCGCGCGCCAGCGGTTGAACGAATCGAAAAGAACGGATAAGCAATGAGCAATTCACTCATCATCGCCATCGCCGTAGTGGCCGTCATTCTTCTGTTGATCGGCGGCTTCACGCAGGCGGTGCAGTTCCTGCTCTACGTCGGAATCGTGCTCCTCATCATCGCGGTCGTCCTGTTCATCCTCGGCCGCGTTCGCGGCGGCCGCGGAAGGGTCTGAACCGCAGCGCACAACGAGGAAAGCTCCCGCATCGAAGACGATGCGGGAGCTTTCCTTTTGTGGGCGAGAAGCCCGTCCGCGTCAGACGAGCGGGTCGCGATCCGTGACGCGCTCGGTCACGCGTTCGCCGCCGACAGGGTCGACTGCCGAGCGTGTGGTCGAGACGGACTGGCGGCGACGCAGGAGGAGCACCAGTCCGAGGACGACGCCCACGACGCCGGCGATCATCAGGATGTAGCCGACCACGTCGAGGTCAATGAAATCCAGCTGGAAATCAGTGGCGAAGACGAGGATCGCGCCGATGACAAACAAAACGATTCCAGTACCGAGACTCATTTTCTTTGCTCGCTTTCTTCGACCGCGGCATGACGAATCTCGTCAGCCTGGCCACGTAATATCTACCGCTGAGAGCCGCCGATTGTAAACCCCCCGAATCCGGGCTTTACTTCCCGGCTCGCCTTCCCGCAAGCCAAGCGGCGACACTATTCCCGCCGGATTGAGTACCGTGTTCCGGCAGTCTCGACGAAACGGAATGCGCGGGCGTACCTCCCCCCGGCGCGTCCGCTTGCGACCGCCCAAGTAGCCTGGCTATCCATTCGGGGACGGAGCAGCGGATGACCACAGGACACCCGCGTCTCAGCCCCCTGTACGCGGCGGGCTTCGTCACCGCCGCGGGCGCCCACAGCGTCGCCGCGGGCTTCGGCGCGAACACCGAGAACGCCGGGCTGACCCTGCTCACGCTGGGCATCTTCCTTGCGGTCTACGACCTTGCGGAGGTCCTGCTCAAGCCGCTGTTCGGGACGCTGAGCGACCGCATCGGACCGAAGCCGGTGATCGTCGGCGGGCTGATCGGCTTCACCGTCGCGTCCCTTCTCGGCATCTGGGCGGCAGGACCGGTCGCGCTGGCCGCCGTGCGGTTCGCTCAAGGGGCGGCCGCCTCCGCCTTCTCTCCGGCATCGTCTGCCTCCGTGTCCCGGCTGACCGCCCCAGGGCAGGCGGGCCGCTACTTCGGCCGGTACGGGTCTTGGAAGGGGCTCGGCTACGCCGCGGGACCGATCCTCGGCGCCGCATTGATCGCTTGGGGCGGCACCGGCTGGCTCTTCGGCGCCCTCGCGCTGGTGTCCGCGGGCACCGCGGTGGCGGTGGCCGCCCTGCTGCCGACGATCCCGCCGCTGCCCCGCGTGCGCTACACCGTGATGGACCTGGTGAGGCAGGTGACCGATCGGGACTTCCTCCTTCCCGCGGTGGCCCTGGCAGCCGCCGCGGGCGCCCTCGGCACGGCCACCGGACTTCTCCCCGCGCTCGGCAGGCAGGTCGGCCTGAACGTCTTCGGCGCGACGGCGGCCGTGACCGTTCTCGCCGTGGCATCGGCGGTCACGCAGCCTCTCGTGGGGCGCCTCCGGGACGCCGGCAGGCTCGGAGTACGTGCGGGCGTCGTCGTCGGGCTCGCCCTGATCACGGTCGCGCTCCTCGCCGCCGCCCTCGTCCCCTCAGCGATCACGGTCTTCGTCGCTGGAGCCGCGCTGGGTGTCGGCATCGGCACCGCGACCCCCTTGGCGTTCACGCATCTCTCCGCGACCACACCGCCCGATCGAATCGGGCGCACGATGGGAACGGCGGAGCTGGGGCGCGAGACGGGCGACGCGGCCGGCCCGCTCCTGGTCGGCGGCGTCGCGGCGGCTGCCTCACTGCCCGTCGGCTTGCTCGCACTGTCCCTCGCCTCCGCGGTCGCGATGACCGCCGCGCTCTTCCTGCGTTCTGGCCCGAGCCTCGAGCCGGCGTCCGATGCCGCCAACGACGGCGGTTGAGGACCTCAGCCGAGGGACTGAGAGCGGCAGCGCGGACCGGAATCGCACCTCCGCCTGCTCCGCACGAGCAGAGGCGGCCACGAAGCCGTCGGACCGGATCAGATAGAGCCGCGTCGATCGAAGGCCGTTGCGTCCCGGATCCGGGAAGCCGGCCGACGCGATGCCGATAGCCTCCCCAACCCGTTGCGCCTCCGCCGTGAATCGCCGGTCGTAGGCGTGCACCTGCCAGCGGAGAGAACGGAGGGCCCCGTAGTTCTCTCTGTTCCAGGGCAGTCGGCGGCCCACGACGCGACCGCGCCCCCTGTGCCGGCCAGGCGTCATGTCGTACCGGATTCGGGTCTGCGAGAGGTACCCGAAGAGACGGGAGGAGCCGGGCAGCAGCCGGATGACGCGCGGTGCAAGCGGAGCGACCAGCGGCACGATCCGCTCGCGCACGAATCGCGGCAGCGGCTCTTGCGAGGTGATCACGCCGAACATCCGGTCCGTCGTGGTGACAAGCCGCACCGCCACCGGTCGTCGCTCGGCGCCGTAGCGGTCCAGATACCGGTCGGACGCCCCGGAGAGGAGCACATCCGCCAGTTTGCAGGCGAGATTGTGGCCGTCCTGGATGCCCGTGTTCATTCCCTGGGCACCGACCGGCGAGTGGACGTGGGCGGCGTCGCCCGCGAGGAAGACCGGACCCGCACGGAACCGGGCGGCGACGCGATGGTGCACCCGGTAGGTCGAGAACCAGTTGATCGCCGAGTAGTCGACTCCGAAGACCCGGCGCAAGCGCCCGCGCACCTCGGCCTCCAGCGCGCCGGGCGGCGGGGGCTCCGCCGTCCGCACCACTCCCAGCAGCCGGTTCCGGCCGCCGTCCCCCATCGGAAAGGTGAGCAGGAAATCGTCCCCGGCGAAGCGCATGTTGATCCGGCCGCCAACCAGGCCGGTGACCCCCACCGCGTCGGCGACGTAGTAGGTGTGCGGATTGGTGACCCCGGTGAACGGGATCCCGATCAGTTCGCGGACCCGGGACGAGGCGCCGTCCGCGCCGACGCAGTATCGGGCCCGGAGAACGGAGCAGCCGCCCTGCTCGTCGAGCACCGTCGCCCGCACCGGGTGCTCGGTGCCAGGCGTGACATCGAGCGACTCGAGGGTTCGGCCCCACTCGACCGGTGCGCCGGCAGACGCGAGGGCGTCCGTGACGATCCGCTCATTGCGGCTCTGTTCGAGGACATACAGCCGCGGATACGGGCTCAGCCCTCGCCCGAGTTCCCGGAGCGGGATAGGAGTGAAGGCCCTGCGACCGTAGCCAGGAACGATTGCGTCGGCGACGACCGCCTCCGCGAGAGCCGCACCGGCGATACCGAGCTGGTCGTAGACCTCCATCGTCCGCGCCTGCACGGCGAGGGCCCGCGACTCGCGAGTCGGGCCGCTCTTCCCGTCCACGACGATCACTCGGACGCCACGGCGACGCAGCGTGAGGGCGGCCACCAGCCCTGTCGGCCCCGCGCCGACGACCAGCACGTCGGTGACCTCGTCGTCACTCATCAGCGCTCCGACTACTGCACGGGCGTCAGGCCGACACCCTGCCGCCCATCCGACCACTCTGCAGGCTCGTGAACAAGGGCTTCGGCGGGTGCGACGGGCGCCTGCTCAGCCGCGCATCGGCAACAGGAGCGGCGAGCGGGACGACGGTGCCATTCGGGTGCCGGCGCTCCCGATCAGCAGCAGGCGCAGCCGTCGGCGCAGGCCCCACTGCAGCAGCTTCCATCGCAGCATGCGTCCATTCCGTCACCTCCGGCCGCTCTCGTCGTCGTGGTCGTGGTCGTGGACCACCTGAACTTCGCCACGCCACCCTGGCCCTGTGCAGGGCGAAGGGGTCGACGAGAACCACATCGCTCGTCGTATAGGCTGTCATGCGCAGCGGACGCCCAGGTGTCCTTCCCCTGCCCAGCCGGACACGTGTCGGCGGCCAGGAGAAGCCCCGAGGATCCGCTCGTCACGGGATGTGGCGCAGCTTGGTAGCGCACCTGACTGGGGGTCAGGGGGTCGCAGGTTCAAATCCTGTCATCCCGACAGAGAGGTCCCGGAGACTCGAGGGTTTCCGGGACTGAGCGCTCCCCCGGCTTCGGTCCCGGTCCTCCGGCAGGCCGGGCCATCTCGGCGTGCCGGTCCCGACCGACGGCTGGCGCCCCGCGGGAATGGCCGGCTCGGGCAGGCACCGCAGGGGCGCCCGAACGGCCGGCAGGGCGGGATGGGCCCGCTCAGGTCGCTGCGACGACTCCGGTGGCCAGCAGCGCCGCCACCAGTAGACCCAGCGCGACGCGATACCAGATGAACACCGTGATGCTGTGCCGGCTCACGAGCCGCAGCAGCCACGCGATGGAGACATAGGCCACGGCGAAGCTGACCACGGTCGCGAGGAGGGTCGGACCCCAGCCGACCGAGTCCGACACCGCGCTGGCCTGGGACAGCCCCTCGTAGGCGCCGGCCGCGACAAGGGCTGGGATGGCGAGGAAGAACGAGATGCGGGTTGCGGCTACCCGGTCGAGGCCACGGAAGAGCCCGGCGCTGATCGTCGCCCCGGAGCGGGAGACGCCGGGGATCAGGGCGACGCACTGCAGGACGCCGATGACCAGCGCGTCCCGCAGGGTCAGGCTCTCCTCCGGCCGCTTTCGGCTGGCGACCCGCTCGGCGATCGCCATCACGACGCTCCAGCCGATCAGTCCGGCCACCACGATCCACAGATTCCGCAACGGCCCGGAGACGACGTCGCGGAGGAGGAAGCCGACGATGCCGATGGGCACCGAACCGGCGATCACGTACCAGGCGAACCGGTAGTCGTGCTCCTGCCGCGCATCTCGGTTCACGAGGCCGCGGAAGAATGCTGCCGCCAGCCGGCCGATGTCCCGGCGGAAGTAGAGGATGACCGCGAGGATGGCCCCCACCTGGATGATGGCGGTGAAGGCGGTCACACCGGGCTCATCCACGGGGAGCCCGAGAAGCTTCTCGGCGACGGTGAGGTGGCCCGTGCTGGAGACGGGCAGAAACTCGGTCACCCCTTCGATCACGCCGAGGAGGACCGCGGTCAGGAAGTTCATCGCGCCTCGCCCGTCTGGATCTGCTTCTTCCTCGATGTCAGGTAGAGCCGGTGCGCGGTGATGACGACCGCAAGCCAACCGAGCCCCAGCATCCAGGCGACCAGCACGTCCGTGAACCAGTGGTGTCCCAGGTAGATGCGGCTCAGCCCGATGGTGAAGGCGAAGACCACGGCCACCGCCACCGTCAGCGCCCGAGTTGCTCGCCGAGCTTGTCGCAGCACCAGAACGTAGGCGATCGCGCCCGCGATCGCCGTCGCGTTGAGCGTGTGGCCGCTGGGGAAGGACGGCGAGTGCTCGAAGGGCGGCACGGCATCGGCCAGCTTCGGCCTTGCCCGCCCCACGAGGCCCTTACCGGCGACGGTCATGAGCAGGGATCCCACTCCCGCCCCGCCGATGACGAGGAGGGGCGTCCACTCCCTGCGCTGGATCACCAGCGCGACGATCGCAAGGCTGGCGAGGATCGGCATCACGATCACGCCGCCGATGTCCGTGTAGTAGGTGGCGGCCGTGTCCAGCCAGGGCGAGCGCACATTCATCGCGGCGTGCAGCATGGGCCGGTCCAGGCCGGCGACGCCGTCCACCTCCGTGACGGCGTCGTAGATTCCGGCAACGGCGACGGTGGCGCCCGCTGCGATGGCTGCCCCGATGGCGAGGATCAGGATGAGGGCCCCGTGCGCGCCGAGCAGACCACTCAGGCGGTGCTCGGCGGCGGCGACCGCCCGGCCCAACCTGCTGTCCCAGCGGGTCAGATCCTTGGCACCGACGTAGCGCTCAGCCGCGACTTCCGTTCGGGCCTCCGGCCGTGAGTCCGCCTTCCCGGCCGGCGACTCAGCATCCGACATCACAGATCTCCGATCCCCTCGGCCGCAGCCGCGGAAGCGCGGCAGCCGTCAGCATAGGCAGATGGAAGCCCTTTCCCGTTCGGACTCAGGGGCCGGCCACCTGAAGGAACTCTCACCCTCTCAGCATCGGTCCTCGTGCTATGCGCCCTCCGGGAGGCGGGAGTTCGGCGGGGGCACCGGCGTTCCTGTTCGGCTTCCCGACGACTCGCGGCGCAGCAGGATCGTGAAGCGGGTCGTGGGCTCCCGAGCGGAGAGCAGAAGCGTTCCGCCCAGCTCGTCGGCCAACTGGCGTGCAAGAGCCAGCCCGACACCGCTCCGGCGCGCGGTCGAGTACCCACGCTGAAAGATGTCGTCCTCCAGCCGAATGCCGCCGCCCTGGTCCTCGACGTCGATGGCCAAGGCGCCGTGGGTCTCTCGCGCCCTCACCTCGACCATTCCCGCCCCATGCACGAGGGCGTTCTCGAGCAGTGCGTCGAGGACCTGGTGCAACGTGCGAGCGACCGTCACGACGGGCTCGACATGCAGCGGGGCGTCGATCCGGAGAGGGCGACCGGCCTCCGCGAACACGCCGTGCCAGCGCCGGCTCAGCTCGCGAAGCTCGGTGCCGACATCGATCGAGCGGCCAGGGGCCCGATGTTCCGTCGAGAGGAAGTCATCGATGGTCCGGCTGAGTGTGTCGACCCGCTCGAGGGCTTGAGGAAAGAGCGGATCATGCGGCCCGCCCGGCTGGGATTGCGCCTGCTCGAGAAGGGCACGCAGTCCGGCGAGTGGGGTGCGCAGTTGGTGCGATGCATCCTGCGACAGGTGTCGCTCGTGTTCTACGAGCGCACCCAAGCGATTCGCGGTATCCGCCAGAGCGACACCGGCGGCATCGATCTCCGCAACTCCGGATGGCGTGGTGCGCGCCGTGAATTCGCCGTTGCCCAGCGCCCGCACCGTGGAGATGAGGTCGTCGACCGGCGCGACGACCGCCCGGACCGAGGCCCGCGCAATGAGGATCCCGACGAGCATGCAGAACGACGCCGCCGCCAGCATGATCAGCCACACCCCGACATCGGCCAGGATCACGGAGCTGAGGGGAAGTGCGGCCCGGACCGCACCGACCGTCTGCTCCGCTTGACTGACCGGGATGACCTCGATCAGGAGCCCGCCGCTGGTTCCTTGGGTCGATGTCCCGGCGAGCGCCTGCCGGACCGGCAAGTCGGCACGCGCCGGTCCGGTGCCCACGACTCTGGTGCCCCCCCTGTCGTAGAGGGCGAGTTGGGTTGCGGGATTCGACGGTGCCGGGACCTCGGGCGGGTCCGTCGTGGAGAACTGCGGATCGATCTGCGCCACGGCGTTGAGAGCGTCCTGCGCCAGC
The DNA here is from genome assembly GCF_025465545.1 of Naasia sp. Lineage (GTDB taxonomy): Bacteria > Actinomycetota > Actinomycetes > Actinomycetales > Microbacteriaceae > Naasia. The sequence goes on from NZ_JAODMK010000001.1 coordinate 102,322, forward strand.
CTCGAGCGAGCGTCCGCCACCGACAGGTCGAACACCGCCAGCGCGAGCGGGATCAGGAAGAGGAGGAGTGCGATCGCCGTGCTGAGCACGGCCACCCGCATGATGCGGTTTCTCACCCGAGCCCTCGATTCTCAGCCACGCCTTACCCTCCGCTTGCTCAGCAGGGAACGTCGGCTTCCCGACCGGTTCCTAGATTTGACCCGACGCTCGACCCGGTCGGAGGACCCATGCCATCAGCTCGTATTCTGTCGCGATCCGCGAATGTCAGCACACTGGTGGGCATCGCACTCGTCCTGGCCCTGGGGGTGGCGGGATGCGGAGCTCAGCCTTCCTCCACGCCATCCTCGGCGGCTGTCCCATCCGAGGTGAATCCGGCGGGCGACATCCCCGACAACCAGGCCTTCGTCTCGTACACGCCGGCGAGCGCGACCTACACGGTGACTGTGCCTGAGGGCTGGGCACAGAGTTCTTCCGGGGCGGCGACGACCTTCACCGACAAGCTCAACGCGGCGCGGTTCGAGGAGGCCGGTTCGACGACGGCACCGACGGTCGAGTCCGCGACGAGCACGATCGTGGCTCGACTTGCGACCGATCAGCCCGGCTTCACCCTGACTGATGTCACGTCGGTCACTCGCTCGGCCGGGGACGCTGTCCTGATCCGATACGAGCAGGACGCGCCCAAGAACGCGGTGACCAGCTCCACCGGGCGGGAGGCCGTCGAGGAGTACCTCTTCTGGAAGTCGGGGACCCTGGTCACCGTCACCCTGACCTCACCGGTCGGGGCGGACAACGTGGATCCCTGGCGCGAGATCACCGACTCGTTCTCATGGCGGTGACAGCGACGCCGGCGCTGCGAGCCGAGAACCTCTACCGCTTCTTCCGAGCGGGCGACGAGGAGACCCTCGCGCTCCAGGGGGTCAGCTTCGAGGTGGCAGCCGGCGAGACGCTCGCGGTGACCGGGCCATCGGGCTCGGGGAAGTCCACCCTCCTCGCCTGCTTGGCGGGAGTCGACGAGCCGGACGGCGGTACGGTACGGGTGGACGGCGAGCGGATGAGCCACCGGCCCGAAGTGGAGCGGGCGGCTCTCCGTGCCCGGCGCCTCGGCCTGCTGTTCCAGTCCTCGAACCTCTTCGATCATCTGTCGGTGCGGGACAACGTCCGGCTCGCGCAGCGACTGAGCAGCGGCACGCCCGTCCCGGTCGACGACGTGCTCGAGCAGCTCGGGCTGCGCTCGCGCAGCGCGGCCTTCCCCCCTCAGCTCTCCGGCGGGGAGGCGGCCCGCGCCGGGCTCGCCGTCGCCATCGCCAACCGGCCGGCGGTCCTCCTCGCCGACGAGCCGACCGGCGAGCTCGACACCGCGACCGAGGAGCAAGTGCTGGCCTTGCTTCAGGAGCACGCCTCCACCGGTGCAGCCGTGGTGCTTGTCACCCACAGTCACGCGGTCGTCTCGCACGCCGACCGTGCCCTCAACCTGGTCGACGGGCGGTTCAGCTGATGGCCGCCGCCGGCGCCCTGGTGCTCTGCCAGGACATGGGTCACACCTATGGGCGTGGAACGACCGCGGTTGTCGCTGTCCATGGGCTCTCCTGCGCGGTGCATCGAGGAGACCGGATAGCGATCACGGGTCCCAGCGGATCCGGGAAGTCCACCCTTCTGTTTCTCCTCGCAGGCCTCGAGCGGCCCACCTCGGGCTCCATCGAGTGGCCTGCGTTCGCGGGCACGCCGCTCGGGCGGCCGCGGAGCGCCGGCATGGTCTACCAGGGGCTCAGCCTCATTCCGGCGCTCAGCGTCGTGGAGAACGTCGGTCTGCCGCTCGTGCTCGCCGGCACCGGCGACGACGAGGCTCGCGACATCGCCGTCTCGGCGCTCCGCACGCTGGGAATCGAGTGGCTGGCCGACAAGCTGCCCGACGGCCTCTCCGGAGGCCAGTCCCAGCGAGTGGCGATTGCCCGAGTCCTCGCCGCGGCACCCGAGCTGATCCTCGCGGACGAGCCGACCGGGCAGCTGGATCATGAGACCGGCGCCCAGGTGGTGCAGGCCCTGCTCGACGCCGCCGATTCGGTCGGCGCCGCCCTGGTGGTGAGCACTCATGACACGTCGGTCGCACGACGACTCGACGTCGAATGGCGCCTCGTGGACGGCGCACTCGCCGCCTCGCAAGGCATCTCCCGCGAGGGGGTCCGGCGATGACCTGGTTGTGGATCCGCGGACTCCTGCTCCGCAGGCCGGGCACTTTCCTGGCCACCTCAGCAGGGATCGCGATCGCGGTCGCACTGCTGGCAAGCCTCGGCTCCTTCCTGGCTGCGGCGAACGGGTCGATGACTGAGCGCGCCGTGGCCACCGTGGCAGTCGACTGGCAGGTCCAGGTCGCCGCCGGCGCCGATCCGGCCAACGTCTCGCGCACGGCGCTGGCCGCTCCCGGCGTGCGCGCGGCGCTCCCGGTCGCCTTCGCCCAGCTGGCCGGGCTCACAGCAACAACCGGCGGCACGACGCAGACGACCGGAGCAGCGGTGGCGCTGGAGATCCCACCCGGCTACAGCACGACGTTTCCGGGCCAAGTGCGGTTCCTCACGGGCCGACATGAGGGGGTGCTGCTGGCGCAGCAGACCGCCTCCAACCTGCACGCCGGACCGGGCGACCGCATCACCATTGGGCTGGCGGACGCCGGGACGGTCGACGTCACGGTGGACGGCGTGGTGGACCTCCCCCAGGCGAACAGCCTGTTCCAGATCGTGGGAGCATCGCCCCAGTCGCAGCCGATAGCCCCACCGGACAATGTCGTGCTGCTTCCCCCGGCCGCGTTCGACGCGATCAGAGCGAAGCTCGCGGCCGGCCATGCCGATCTGATCTCGACTCAGGTGCACGTGGCGCGCTCGCATGCACTCCCGGCCGACCCGGCGTCCGCCTTCACCGCGATCGGCGCAGCGGCGCACAACCTCGACGCCGCACTCGTCGGGACGGGCCAGGTCGGCGACAACCTGGGGGCGGCGCTGGATGCCGCACGCGGTGATGCCGCGTACGCCACGGTGCTGTTCCTCTTCCTCGGCCTTCCCGGAGCCGTCCTCAGCGGCATGCTCACGCTGGCCATCGCCAACGCAGCACGTCCCCGTCGGAGGCGGGATCAGGCGCTGCTTCGCACACGCGGCGGAAGCGTGCGTTCCATCGGCAGGCTGGTGGCAACGGAAGCGATGCTCTCCGGGCTTCTGGGCGCGGTAGTCGGGCTCGCAGGCGCCGCACTCATCGGCGCGCTCCTGTTCGGTTCCCCGAGCTACGGCTCGTCGGGCAGCGCGAGCGCGGGCTGGGCCGTCGGCGCCGTGATCGCCGGTCTCCTCATCGCGGTGCTCGCAGTCCTGATCCCCGCGCTTCGCGATGTCCGCGGGCTGGTCATCTCCAGCGCCCGCGCGGAGGTGCCCGAGCGCCGCGCCCCGTGGTGGATCCGCACCTTCGTGGACCTGATCCTGATCGGGATCGCCCTCGTCGTCATCTCGATCACGGCCCAGAACGGGTATTCGATCGTGCTCGCCCCGGAAGGCGTCGCAGCGATCCGAGTCGACTACTGGGCGTTCTTCGGCCCCGGGCTGCTGTGGATCGGGATCGGTCTGCTTCTCTGGCGGCTCGCGAGCCTTCTCCTGGGCCGCGGCCGACGCCTGATGACGATGCTGTCCCGCCCCATCGCGCGGAACCTTGCCGGCACGGCGACCGCGAGCATGGCACGCCAGCGGTCACTCTTCGCGAGCTCCATCGTGATGCTCGCTCTCGCGTTCGCCTTCGCGGGGTCGACCGCCACATTCAACGCCACCTACCAGCAGCAGTCCGAGGTCGACGCGCGCCTCACCAACGGGGCAGACGTCACGATGAACTTTCCCCCCGGATCCGATTCGTCGGCTTCCGCCGCCCAGAGGTACCGGGGGGTCGCCGGAGTGGCGGCGGTCGAGCCCCTGCAGCATCGCTTCGCCTATGTGGGCAGCGACCTGCAGGACTTGTTCGGGGTGCGCGCGACATCCATCGACTCCGCCACCTCGCTCCAGGACGCCTATTTCCAGGGCGGCACCGCGGCGGATCTCATGAAGGCGCTCGCCGCGACACCCGAGGCGATCCTCGTCAGCGCCGAGACCGTCCAGGACTACCAGCTGCATACGGGCGACGCCGTCAACCTGCGTCTGCAGAAGCCCGGCACCGGCGACCTCGTCACGGTGCCCTTCCGGTACATCGGGATCGCCAAGGAGTTCCCGACCGCTCCGAAGGACAGCTTCTTCGTGGCCAACGCGGACTATGTCGCTCAGCAGACCCGCGATGACTCCGTCGCGTCCCTGCTGATCAGCACGGGCGGGGCCGACCCCTCGACCGTGGCAGACACCCTGCAGAAGATGGTCGGCACGTCCGCGTCGGTCGTGCCGATCGGGGCCGCACGGTCCTCGGTGGGATCCAGCCTCACCTCCGTCGATCTCGGTGGGCTGACCCGCATCGAGCTGGTCTTCGCCTTCCTGCTGGCTGCGGGGTCGGGCGGAGTGGTCTTCGCCCTCGGGCTGGCCGAGCGTCGGCGCTCGTACGCCATCGCCTCCGTGCTCGGGGCGAGCAGAAAGCAGCTGCGCAGCCTTGCCCTGGTCGAGGCCAGCACAGTGGCGGCCGGTGGCCTCGTCGGTGGAGTCGTCCTGGGCTGGGCCCTGTCCTCGACACTGGTGTCTGTGCTGAGTGGGGTCTTCGATCCTCCGCCCGACGCGCTGGCGGTTCCCTGGGGCGGGCTGGCAGCGATCGCGGGTGTCGCGATCGCGACCATCTGCGCCAGCGCCCTCCTCGCCGCCCACCGATCCGCGGAACCGCCTGTCGAATCCCTGCGCGGGGCCTGATCCGCCTCAGGACACCTCGCGCTCGCTCCTAGAGGTCCAACCGGTACCCGTGCCCGCGGAGGGTGGTGATCCGGGGCGATGGTCCGCCGTTTCCGCCGTCCTCCTCCGTGGCCGCCGCCAGCCGCTGTCGCAGCGCCGCGACGTGCACGTCGAGGGTCTTCGTGGAGCCGAACCAGTTGCTGTCCCACACGTCGGACATGAGCTCTTCGCGGCCGGCGGCGACTCCGGGAGTCCGAGCCAGTCGGGCGAGGAGGTCGAACTCGCGCGCCCGCAGAGTCATCTCTCGGCTGCCGATGAAGGCACGACGGGCGGCGAGGTCCACGGTGAGGGACCCGACGACGATCCGCTCCGTCTCGACGTCGCCCCGGTGGCGGCGCAGATGAGCTCGAACTCGAGCCAGGATCTCGACGAGTGTGAACGGCTTGGTCAGGTAGTCGTCCGCCCCGGACTCGAGGCCCGAGACCACATCCAGCTGGTCGCGGCGCGAGGTCAGGATCACGATGACGGCGGACGGGAGGAGCGCCCTCAGCTCCCGGCACACGACCAGGCCCTCGAGGTCGGGCAGCCCGAGATCCAGCAGGACGAGGTCCGGTGCCGCCCGCTCTGCGGAGCGGAGTGCGGAGCCGCCCTCCTTCTCCCAGACGACCGCATAGCCGTTGGCGCGCAGCGCCGACGTCAGAGTGGACCCGATCGTGGGGTCATCCTCTACGACCATCAGCGTGAGCATGACCGAAGCCTAGGGCGACTGTCCGGGCCGCTCGACGGGCAGAAGCGCCCGCTGACCGGGCGGACTCCGGGCGGCGTCGACCGGGAACCGGAGCGCCGATCGGGCCTGTGGGTAACGACCGGCAGCTCAGTCGGCCCGGCGACGCCGAGCGCGGAAGGTCTCGATGACGATGGGGATGATCGACAGGACAACGATGCCGACAGCGATGAGTTCGACGTTGTCGGCGATGACGGGAATCCGACCGAGCCAGAATCCGGCGAGGACCGCGATCACGACCCAGCCGACCCCGCCGATCACGTTCCACAACACGAACTTTCGGTAGGGCAGCTGCGACATCCCGACGATCGGCGGGATGAAGGTCCGGACGATGGGAACGAAGCGGGCGAGCACCAGCGCTTGGGGGCCGTGCTTGGTGAAGAACGCGTCCGCCTTGTCGAGGTAGACGGTCTTGAGCACCCGCGCGTCGGGCTTGAACAGCCGGCGCCCGAACCGTCTCCCGATGAGGTAGCCGACCTGGTCCCCGCCGACGGCGGCCACCGCCGCGGTGAGTATGACGACCGGAAGGGACAGACCCATCTGCGTCGCGAGGAGCCCCGCAGTGAAGAGGAGGCTGTCGCCGGGGAGGAAGGGGAACAGCAGGCCGGTCTCGATGAAGATGATGGCGGCGATGACGACGAGAACCCACGGACCGGCGGCGGTCAGCAGGCCCGAGGGATCGAGCAGACCGCCGGCGGCAAGGGCGGAGTCGGGTGAGATCACAGGTCCACGCTTTCTCCCGTGAATTGCAGGGCGATCACGCCTGGCCGGCTGCGAGGGCAGGGCTCTCGGCCCCACCCCACAACGGTATCAGCGACGTGGCGCCGCCGACGGCGGAACCCCAGCCCATGGAGTCCCGCCGCCGGCCGGCGCCGTCGAGGTCAGTCGTTGGAGTTCTCGGCGCCGTTCTCGGTGGCGTCGCCGCTGCTGTCCTCTGTGCCGTCCTGGGCCTCCTGGGCGAGCACCTTTCCGTTGCCCGCGTCGACCTTGACGTCGGTCACCGTGCCGTCGACCGCCGTCACCTCGACCCCGTAGACGACAGAACCGTTCTCATCCTCGAGCACTGCCGTCGCCGCCGTGCCAGGGACCGCGGCGAGGGCCGCCGCGGTTGCCGCGTCAGCCGATACCTTGGCCAGACCCTGCAGGCTCGCAGACTCGTCGGCCTCGGACGCCTCTGTGCCTGCCGCTTCCGAGGTGCTGCTCTGCGGGGCCGCGACACTGCCGGTGTAGGACGGGTCCTGCTGCTCGCTGCCCGACGACGCTGCGTCTGTGCTGGCGCTGGTGGATGCCATGGCGACGCCGGCTCCGCCGAGCGCGAGGGCGCCGGCGAGAATCCCGGTCACGGCCGCCCGCTTGGAGATGCGCATCATCTTGTGCTCCTTCTGTTGGTGATCCCGGTCTGCACATCTGGCATCCGGATGAGTGCCATGCTCCGCGATCGGTCCTGTGGCGACTCTGAGACGACCTGAGAGCCCGCCCAGCCTTCCTCCGATGCGCGAACCTCCGCCACGGTAGGGTGCGGCAATGACAGTGGACCCGCCGCAGGTGCGCGCGGCGGCGGGTCTCGACGCCGACAGGGCTCCCTGGTGGCAGCGCTTCGTCGGAGTCAGGGCTCGCTCTGCCGTGGCAGCCAGCCTGATCGTCGCGGTCGCACTGGCGGTGGCCTCCGGTGCGCTCATCCTTCTCCTGCAGCGCACCCTCGCGGACAGCATCGACGCTGCCGTCACCGACCGCATCCGGGAGGTGGCCAGTCAGCTCCAAGCGCTTCCCGACGACCCGAGCACGCCCGCCGGCGCGGATGCGGTGGGAGAGGTGGTGCGGGCAGCCTCCCGCCAGGGCGCTGTGCTCCAGGTGCTGTCCTCCAGCGGCTCAGTCGTAGGCCAATCGCCTCAGATCGAGGGAGAGCCACCACTGGCTCCGCCGGTCGCAGTCGCGGACGGGCTCCTCCGTGAGAACCGGACGCTTCCTGTCCAGGAGGAGGAGCTCTTCCATCTGGTGAGCTCCGCGGTGGACACCCCGACGGGCACCTACACGGTCATCGCCGCACAGTCGCTGGAACCAGTCGATGGCAGCACTTCCGCTGTCCTCCCGCTGCTGGCGACGGGTTACCCGATACTGCTCGCGATCGTCGGCGGATCCACCTTCTGGCTGGTAGGGCGGTCGCTACGGCCCGTCGAGGCGATCAGAGCGAAGGTCGCCCGCATCGGAGGGCACCAGCTCGGCGAACGGGTGCCGGTTCCGCCCACCCGCGACGAGGTTGCCCGTCTGGCAGTGACCATGAACGAGATGCTCGATCGACTGGAAGCCGCTCAGCTCGCCCAACGCCGGTTCGTTGCGGACGCGAGTCACGAACTCCGCAGCCCGGTGGCCACGCTGAAGGCGAGCGCCGAAGTCGCCCTCCTCCATCCTCAGCAGCGGGATGACACCGAACTCGCCGAGGGGTTCGTCGCCGAGGCGACGCGGCTGGAACGACTGGTGAACGATCTGCTGCTGCTCGCCCATGCCGACGAGAGGGGCCTGCCCGTCGAGCGTCGACAGGTCGACCTCGACGACCTTCTGACGGCCGAGTTGGAGCGCATGAGGGCGATCGGCTCGGTCGAGGTGACCGCGCGGATCGAGGCTGTGCAGATCTGGGGCTCGCCGCATCAGCTGGCGCAGCTGCTCCGGAACCTCGTGGACAACGCCCTGAGCCATGCCGCCAGCAGCATCACGCTGACCCTGCGGGCGGAAGGGGGGAAGGCCGTGCTCGAGGTTCTGGACGACGGGCCGGGCATTCCGCCGGAACTGCGGGAGCAGGTGTTCGATCGCTTCGTTCGGCTCGACGAGAGCAGGGGTCGCGCGGGCGGCGGGACGGGCCTCGGGTTGGCCATCGTTCGGGAGATCGTGCACGCTCACAGCGGCACGGTTGCCGTGGTCGACAGCGACGTGGGGGCGGCGCTGCGGGTCGTCCTTCCCGTCACCCCGCCCGGCTCCGGCGCTCCCGCCCGGCGGTGACCGATCACCGGCGTCACCCTCCCTCGGCCAGGCGATAGCCCACGCCCCTGATGGTCTCGATGGATCTGCGGCCGAACGGCTCGTCGATCTTCCGGCGCAGATAGCCGACATACACCTCCACGACGTTCGGGTCGCCCTCGTAGTAGGGATCCCATACGCCCTCGAGGATCTGGGTCTTGCTCACGACCTCCCCCCGGTGATGCATGAGGTACTCCAGCAGCCCGAACTCCCGCGGCGTGAGGGTGAGTTCCGTCTCTCCGCGCTGCACCCGGTGCCGGACGGAATCCAGGGACAGGTCACCGGCTCGCAACACGACAGGCCGATCGCCGCCGCCGCGTCGGATCAGCGCGCGCAACCGCGCGACCAGAACGAGGAACGAGAAAGGCTTGATGAGGTAGTCGTCCGCACCCAGATCGAAGGCGTCCGTCTGGTCGTACTCGCCGTCCTTCGCGGTCAACATGAGCACGGGCGTCCAGACCCCGGCTTCCCGGAGGTTCTCGCAGACTTTGTAGCCGTTCATCCCCGGCAGCATGATGTCGAGGACGATCACGTCATACGCGTTCTCCTTCGCCTTCCAGAGGCCGTCGATTCCGTTGTCGGCGCGATCGACGTTGAAACCTTCCGCCGAGAGGCCCCGCTGGATCGCCTCAGCCAGGCGGGTCTCGTCCTCGACGATCAGTACTCTCATTGTTTCCTCCCTGGAGCAGGAGCACTCCAGCCCGAGCACTCACGCGGCGACGACCACACCGACCGCAACTCGACACCAGCAGAGCACAGTGCGGCTCTGCCGTCCTGGGAACGGCGGACATTCCTGTGCACTCGCGGGCGCCCTGCCTTGGAACTCCCCCGGACCAACGCGCCAGGGGGATCGCGCTCGTTAGAGTGCCTGGATGTCGTTCCGACGGACTGCGACAGCGGTTTCGCTTCTCCTCTGCGGGCTCGCGCTCGCCGGATGCGGCCCGTCCGGCCGACACACGGAGGCTTCCGCGACTCCAGCCGCCGGCGGGTCCCCCTCGGAGTCCGCCCTGATCCCTTCGGGGACACCGACGGCCCTGACACCTCCCGATCACATCGTGATCATCGTGGAGGAGAACAAGCCCGCCGATGACGTCCTGGGCGGGAATGCGGCGCCCTATCTCTCAGAGCTGGCATCGAAGTACGCCGTCGCTGCCAACTATTCCGCGATAGCCAATCCGAGCCTGCCGAACTACATCGCGCTCACCAGCGGCACCACCGCCGGCATCACCACCGATTGCCTGCCCGGCGACTGCACCGTCGACGTCCCGAACATCGCCGATCTGGTCGAGGCATCAGGCCGGGATTGGCGGATCTACGGTGAGGGCATGCCCCAGCCGTGTGGCACCGAGAACACGGGGAAGTACGCGACGAAGCACATCCCATTCGTGTACTACGAGGACGTGGGGCGCGACGTTGCGCGCTGCCGGGAGCACGTCGTTCCCTACGACACGCTCGCTCAGGACCTCGCTGCCGACACCCTGCCCGACCTCGTCTTCATCACCCCGGACCTCTGCAACGACATGCACGACTGCTCCATCGGAACCGGGGACGAATGGCTCTCCCGCGAGGTGCCGAAGATCCTGGAGTCGCCCGGCTTCAGCCGCAACTCGCTGCTCGTGGTGACCTTCGACGAGGGCAATCGGGCGAGCAACGATGTCGTCACGATCTTCGCCGGCCCGGCTGCGAAGCGGGGCTACTCGTCGGACCGCGCCTACACGCACTACTCGCTGCTGCACACGGTGGAAGCAGTCTGGGACCTTCAACCACTCACGGCCAACGACGCCGGCGCTCCCGTCATGCAGGATCTCCTGCAGAGCGCGGGGTAGCGGAGAGGGCTAGGCCGTCAGCGCGGAATCAGGGTGCGCGGAGGGGCAGCTCATCCGCTGGCCGCGGCGTTTCGCGTTCCGTCGCGTGTATCCGGTAGACCCGTGCCTGTTCTCGCAGGAACGCGCTCGTGTGTGCGACACCCCACCGCAGGTACGGGTCAGCCGAGTGGCTGGCCTGGAGTTGGTGGGCAGCCTGTTCGAGGGCCTCGGCGCGAATGATGTCCTCGTCCATCCAAGCCCTCCTATTCGGTCGAGTCGATATGGGTCGGGTTTACTCTTCTGCCCGACGCCTTGTGATTCCTCTCATTATCGGCATTTCGAGTTTCCAGAGAAAGACACCCATTCGGTGGTGAAAGAAAGGCACATATATCGAGCATTCGCCCGGTCGTATCGGCGACTCGGTGAATGCGCTTCGCGGTTATCACGAACGGTCGATCGGAGGCGGCGTGTGCGGCGCAGTCACCGGCGGCTCCGGGCCGGCCCACTCGGGTGATGATCTGGCCTCGTTCGTCCGCGCACAGGGATGCCAGCCGCTCTTGCCACGCCTCCAGCGCCTCTGGCGTCAGGCGCGTCCCATCAGGAACCTCGCCGAGGATCCTGATGAGTGGGACCGAAACCCATCCGTAGAAAGATCACCGGCCTGAAGATCGCCTTTCGTGCCATGAAAGAACGGCCCATCGTCCAGCGCTTCGCTCAGTGCGGCGCCTTGATGCGACGGGATCGGGGGGCGCGGAACGTCCCTGTCGCTCTCAGGGGAAGAACGGGGTACCCCGCGCAGTTGGCGTCTCTGGGCGGCCCCCCGCCCCGACGCCGCGAGGCAGATCAGGAGAGCGCAGATGGCACGCATATCGGTCCTTGGCGGCACCGGGTACTCCGGCGGCCACATCGTGCAGGAGGCGGCCCGCCGCGGACACGACGTGGTGTCCTACAGCCGCAGCGTGCCCGCCGAGCCGGTGGCCGGGGTCACCTACCGCACCGGCTCGGTGCTGGAGGAGGAGCTCCTCGCCGGTGCGGTCGCGGACGCCGACGTCGTCTTCGATGCGCTCTCCCCTCGCGGCGAGCTGCAGGGCAAGCTCGAAGGAGTGGTCGATCGGCTCATCGAGCTGGCCACCGGGCACGGCCGGCGCCTCGGCGTGCTGGGCGGCGCCTCCTCCCTGCTGGTCTCCCCCGGCGGCCCTCGCCTCATCGACACGGCTCCCCCAGCGCCGGAGCTCCTGCCCGAGATCCAGAGCGGCATCGACGTGCTCGACAGGCTGAAGGGTGCCCCCGAGGCGCTGGACTGGTTCTATGTGAGCCCGGCCGCGGGCTTCGGCGCCTGGGCCCCGGGCGACCGCACGGGGCAGTACCGGGTCAGCGATGACGTGCTCCTCGTGGATGAGGACGGCAAGTCCTTCCTCTCGGGGTCGGACCTCGCGATCGCGATCGTCGACGAGATCGAGAACCCGCGTCACTCGCGAGCACGGTTCCACGTCGCCTACTAGCCGGCGCTCGCCGCAGGAGGAGAACGACGCGGCGGGAAAGCGCTGGTCCTCGCGCCTCTGCCGAATCCCGCCCTCTACCGGCCCTTCCGCTTCGAGGCACCACGCGACTTCTGCTGCTTCTGCTGCTTCTGCTGCTTCTGCGCCTGAGCGGGCGGCTTCCGCTGGGGAGCGGCGGCCGCGGCCGGGGCGCGCGAGCTCCTCTCGCTGCGCCCGCGCACGATGCCGACGAACTGCTCCGTCCACTCCGACTCGTCATCCCGCAGCCAGGCGATCGCCACCGTGGTCTCCGGAGCGTCGGTGATCACCCTCGCGACCACGTCGCGGCGCTGCGCGGCCCGGGCGACCGACTGCGGCAGCACCGCGACGCCCACGCCGCTCGCCACCACCTCGACGAGCTGATCGGGGGTCAGACCGGCGAGCTCCGCCCGCTGCTCGGCGGGAACCGGGTCGGTGGCCTCGTTCCAGTCCGGGAGGGAACCGGGGTCGGTGAGCAGCCGCTCCCCCGCGAGGTCGGCCGCGACGACGGTGTCGGCGGCCTCGACGAGGTGCCCCTTGGGGGCGACGACCACGGTCGCCTCCGAGTACAGCGGAATGACGTGCACGTCGCCGGCCTCACCGATCGGGAGGCGCACGAACGCCACATCGGCCTCCCCCGCCCGCAGCCGCGCCAACTGATCGTGCTCGTCGACCGGCGTCACGGACAGATTCTCGCGGGGATTGCGCTCCTCGAACCGGGTGGTCCACTTGCCGATCGTCGCCCCCGGCATGATCGTGATGCGCACCCGAGGCTCTTCCGCAGCAGCAGCCCCGCCCGAGAGCAGCGGGTCGCGCTCCTCGACGGGGCGCGCCAGCTCGGACCGGGCCAGTTCGAGCAGCCGCCGGCCGGCGTCGGTGAGGGCGGTGCCACCCGCCTCCCGGTCGAACAGCGGCTCCCCCGCCCGGTCCTCGAGCTCGACCATTCGGGCGCTCAACCGCGGCCGGGCGACGCCGGCAGCGGCGGCGGCCTTGGTGAAGCTCGCGCTCTCGGCGACCGCGACGAAGAGGCGGAAGGTCTCGCGATCGGCGTCCATCCTCGTCTCCATCCAGGGCCGGCTGCCCGGGTTCAGGGTAGCCGGGGCGAACCGGGGCAGCGCACGGCGATACGCTTCCGGGGTGGCAGCCGCACCGAAGAACTCGCAGACGATGAAGCCCGCGACAGCGGCGAAGAAGCTTGGCATCCTGGTGGACGCCGCCCCGGAGGAGTTCCGGGATGGTCTGGTCTCCCGCGCCGAGCTCGATGAGCTGACCGCGAATCCGCCCGAATGGCTGCAGAAGCTGCGCGCCGAAGGGCCGCATCCCCGCCAGGTCGTTGCGGCGAAGCTCGGTGTCTCCACCTCCGGCCTCGCTCGCGCCGGCGTCACCGATCCGCTGACGACCGCCGAGATCACGGACCTCCTGCAGAACCGCCCCCAGTGGCTGGTTCAGGAGCGCGCGACCCAGGCGGCCGTCCGGGAGGACAAGAAGCGCCTCGCCGAGGACCGCCGTGCCGCCGCCCCGAAGCCTCCGCGCGACTGATCGCCCTCCTTCGATGGCGTCCGACCGGCAGACCGCTCCCGCTGGCGAGACCCGCGAGCGGATCCTCATCGAGGCGTCGCGACTGTTCGCACTGCGCGGCTTCTACGGCACGTCCACGCGGGACATCGCCGAGGCGGTGGGGGTGCGACAGCCGTCGCTGTTCTACCACTTCCCGGCCAAGCACCTCATCCTCAGCGAGCTGGTGGATCGGGACGTCTCCTCGTCGATCGCTCAGGCGGAGGCGGCCCTCGCCCTCGACGCGTCCTGGGCGGAGCGCTTCCACTTCTTCCTGCTGAGCGACAGCACGATCTTCCTGGGCCAGCCCTTCGACGCGCGTGGGCTCTACCAGCCCGCGGTCTTCGTCGAGCCGGAGTTCGCCCGCCAGCGGGCGACCATCGACCGATTCCACCGGCTCACGACAGAGCTGGTCGCGGGAGGAAGCGCGGCGGGCGAATTCATCCCGGTGGACGCCGGGTTCGTCCAGCGGGCGCAGGCGGGGATCACCTTCGAGGGCATGCGCGAGCGCGGTCCCGCTCCGAGCAGCTCCTTCGCACACCGGCCGCTGCAGACCGCCGACTTCGTTGTGCGTGCCGTGCTTGTTGACCCGTCGCGGCTGGAGTCGGTTCGCGCCGCGAGTCTCCGCCGACTGGAGTCGGCGGGGCTGGCCTCGGGCGTCCTCCGGTAGCCCCCACGCGACGAGGAAGAGGCACCATGAGCATGGCCGCGAGCACGGACCGCGGGGCCGCCCCGGAGCGGGAGCCGGCGGATCGCCACGACGTCATCCGGGTGCAGGGCGCCCGCGAGAACAATCTCAAGAACGTGAGCATCGACCTGCCCAAGCGCCGCCTGACGGTGTTCACCGGCGTCTCCGGGTCCGGCAAGAGCTCGCTCGTGTTCAGCACGATCGCCGCTGAGTCGCAGCGGATGATCAACGAGACCTACAGTGCCTTCCTGCAGGGCTTCATGCCGACTCTGGCCCGGCCCGACGTCGACCTGCTCGAGGGGCTCACCACGGCGATCATCGTGGACCAGGAGCGGATGGGCGCGAACGCGCGCTCCACGGTCGGCACCGCCACGGACGCGAATGCCATGCTCCGCATCCTGTTCAGCCGGCTGGGCGAGCCGCACATCGGGTCGTCGCAGGCGTTCTCCTTCAACGTCGCCTCGATCTCGGGTGCGGGCGCGGTCACCATCGAGCGCGGCAGCGCGCCCACCCAGGAGCGGCGCAGCTTCACCATCACCGGCGGCATGTGTCCCCGGTGCGAAGGCATGGGCAGTGTGACGGACATCGACCTGAGCCGGCTCTACGACGAGAGCAAGTCGCTGGTCGGGGGCGCCCTCACCATCCCGGGGTACACCGCCGATGGCTGGGCCGTCCGGATCTACACGGAGTCCGGGTTCGTCCCCGCCGACAAGCCGATCCGGGACTTCAGCGAGAAGGAGTTGCAGGACTTCCTCTACAAGGAGCCGACCAAGGTGAAGGTGACGGGCATCAACCTCACCTACGAGGGGCTGGTGCCGAAGATCCAGAAGTCGTTCCTGTCGAAGGACCTGAACGCCCTGCAGCCGCACATCCGCGCCTTCGTCGAGCGGGCGGTCACGTTCACCCCCTGTCCCGACTGCGGCGGCACCCGCCTCAACGAGGGTGCGCGCTCCTCCCGCATCGCCGGCATCAACATCGCCGACGCCTGCGCCATGCAGATCAGCGATCTCGCCGAGTGGGTGCGCGGCCTCGACGAGCCGTCCATGGCGCCGCTGCTCACCGGACTCCGCGACGCCCTCGACTCCTTCGTCGAGATCGGCCTCGGCTATCTGTCCCTCGACCGGCCCGCCGGCACCCTGTCCGGCGGCGAGGCGCAGCGCACCAAGATGATCCGGCACCTCGGCTCCTCGCTCACCGACATCACCTACGTGTTCGACGAGCCGACCATCGGGCTGCACCCGCACGACATCCAGCGGATGAACGACCTGCTGCTCCGGCTGCGGGACAAGGGCAACACGGTGCTGGTCGTGGAGCACAAGCCGGAGACGATCTGCATCGCCGACCACGTCGTCGACCTCGGTCCACGTGCCGGCACCGAGGGCGGCGAGGTGATGTTCGAGGGCACCGTGGAGGGGCTCCGGTCGAGCGGCACGCTGACCGGCCGCCACTTCGACGACCGCGCCGGGCTGAAGGACTCGCTGCGCACGCCGACGGGCACCCTGCAGGTCCGCGGCGCCAGCGCCAACAACCTGCGCGGAGTGGACGTGGACATCCCGCTCGGGGTGCTCGTCGTCGTCACCGGCGTCGCCGGCTCCGGGAAGAGCTCCCTGATCCACGGGTCGGTGTCGGGTCGCGATGGAGTGGTGACCGTCGACCAGGGCGCCATCCGGGGCTCGCGTCGCAGCAACCCCGCGACCTACACCGGGCTGCTCGACCGGATCCGCACCGCGTTCGCCAAGGCCAACGGCGTGAAGCCGGCACTCTTCAGCCCCAACTCCGAGGGCGCCTGCCCGGTGTGCAACGGCGCGGGCGTCATCTACACCGACCTCGGCATGATGTCGGGCGTCGCGACGCTCTGCGAGGTGTGCGAGGGCAAGCGGTTCCAGGCATCCGTGCTCGAGTACCGGCTCGGCGGCCGCGACATCAGCGAGGTGCTCGCGATGCCGGTGACCGAGGCCGGGGAGTTCTTCGGCCGCGGAGCGGCCAGGACACCGGCGGCGCATGCCATCCTCGTCCGCCTCGCTGACGTGGGACTCGGCTACCTCCGACTCGGTCAGCCGCTCACCACACTGTCCGGCGGCGAACGGCAGCGGCTCAAGCTGGCCACGCAGATGGCGGAGCGGGGCAGCATCTACGTCCTCGACGAGCCGACCAGCGGTCTGCACCTGGCCGACGTCGAGAACCTGCTCGCCCTGCTCGACCGGCTGGTCGACTCGGGCAAGTCGGTCATCGTGATCGAGCACCACCAGGCGGTGATGGCCCACGCCGACTGGATCCTCGACCTGGGACCGGGCGCCGGCCATGACGGCGGCCGCCTGGTCTTCGCGGGGCCGCCCGCCGAACTGGTTGCCGCCCGCTCCACCCTGACCGGCGAGCACCTCGCGGCCTACGTGCGCAGCTGATCC
>NZ_JAODMK010000034.1 GCF_025465545.1 Naasia sp.
TGGACTCACTCGAGGTAGTCGCGCAGCGACTGGGAGCGGGACGGGTGGCGCAGCTTCGCCATGGTCTTCGACTCGATCTGCCGGATCCGCTCACGGGTCACGCCGAAGGTGTCGCCGATCTGGTCCAGCGTCTTGGGCATGCCGTCGCCCAGGCCGAAGCGCATGCGGATCACGCCCGCCTCGCGCTCGGACAGGGAGTCGAGCAGACTCTCCAGCTGCTTCTGCAGCATGGTGAAGCCGACCGCGTCGGCCGGCACGACCGCCTCGGTGTCCTCGATGAGGTCACCGAACTCGCTGTCGCCGTCCTCGCCGAGCGGGGTGTGCAGGGAGATCGGCTCGCGGCCGTACTTCTGCACCTCGACGACCTTCTCGGGCGTCATGTCGAGCTCGCGGCTGAGCTCCTCAGGAGTGGGCTCGCGACCGAGGTCCTGCAGCATCTGGCGCTGGACGCGAGCGAGCTTGTTGATGACCTCGACCATGTGCACCGGGATGCGGATGGTGCGGGCCTGGTCGGCCATCGCCCGGGTGATCGCCTGGCGGATCCACCAGGTGGCGTACGTGGAGAACTTGAAGCCCTTGGTGTAGTCGAACTTCTCGACCGCACGGATGAGGCCCAGGTTGCCCTCCTGGATCAGGTCCAGGAACTGCATGCCGCGGCCGGTGTAGCGCTTGGCGAGCGAGACGACGAGGCGGAGGTTCGCACCGAGCAGGTGGCTCTTGGCGCGCTGGCCGTCCTTCGCCACCCACTTCAGCTCGCGGATGAGCTCCTTGGAGAGGTTCGCCTCTTCGTTCGCCAGCTTGTCCTCGGCGAACAGGCCGGCCTCGATGCGCATCGCCAGCTCGACCTCCTCCGCCGCGTTCAGCAGGGGGACCTTGCCGATCTGCTTGAGGTAGTCCTTGACCGGGTCGGCGGTCGCGCCGGTGATCTGGGTCGAATAGACCGGGACCTCGTCGTCGTCGTCCACCAAGGACAGCACGAGCGCGCCGGTCGGAAGCTTCTCGTCTGCGCTCGGCGTCGAGCCGGCGGCCGGGCGACCCTCGCTGTCCTCCGAGTCGTCGGAGTCGTCTGAGTCGTCGGGCGTCTCGACCACGACCTCCTCGACGACGACCACATCGTCGCTCTCGACGATGACGTCCTCGGTCGGCTCGACGATGTCGTCGCCCTCCGCCTCGGCGTCGCCGTCCACGGGAGTCGCGGTCTTGGCTGCCGCCTTCGGTGCACGCGTCTTTGCGGCGGCGGCCTTCGGGGCCGCCTTGGGGGCGGCGGTCTTGGCGGCGGCCCGCTTGGGAGCCGCCTTCTTGGCCGGAGCGGGAGCCTCTGCCCCGGCGGTCGTCGCTTCCGGATCTGCCAGTACGGCGGATGCCTTGGGTGAAGTCATCGGTACACCTTTTCTACCGTTCGTCGGTGCTTGAGAGGCGGGCGGACGGGTCGGGAGATACGCGTTCGGCGCTGCGCGCGGGCAACACTAAGACCCATGTCAAGTCCCTCGGCCGGCCGCGCCTCACGCGGTAACGTCCTTGCCAGGAGTTGATGGGTCCTTAGCCAATTATTGCACGCCTATTGACGAAGCGATCACGCCTGGCCACTCGACGCGCCGCCACGCCTTCTGCGTCCCCAGGCCCTGGACAGTGCAACCCAGAGCGGGCCCACCTGTATTCCCTGTTCCTCGGCGAGCAGGCGGCGGGTGCGGTTCCGTTCCCGCACCAGCATCACGACCCCGAAGCCGATGATCGGGAACTGCACGAGCATCGCCACGCGGAACGCGTCCAGGGTGTAGCTGGCCTCGCCCGCTCCCCCACTGAAGGCGTCGAGCACGAGCCCGATCAGGAACATGATCACGAAACTCGCGGTGAAGCCGCCGACGTTGACGATGCCGTTGGCGGAGCCGAGCCGGCGCCGCGGATTGAAGGTGCGGGCGAAGTCGAACCCGATCTGGGACGCAGGCCCGCCGATGCCGAGAGTGATCACGAGCACGACCACGAGCGGCGCCGGGACCGGCGCAGGCCACGCGAGCACCAGGATCCAGGCGACGGCCATCAGTGCGACGATGCCGAGCACCAGGTTGGAGCGCCGCATCGGATGCCGCACCGTGAGCAGCCCGAGGATCGGGCCGATGACCAGTCCGGTGCCGACCATCAGCGTCAGCATCCCGGAGGCGAACGCCGGCTCCATGCCGAGGCCGAACACCATGAAGGGGTAGCCCCAGAACAGCGCGAACACCACGCCCGAGGACTGGGTCACGAAGTGCGCCCAGAAGCCGAGGCGCGTGCCGGCGCGCTTGAAGCTCGCCTCCAGTTGCGCGATCGCCTCCGACAGGGTCGCCGCCCCTTGGGCTCCTGGCGAGACGCCTGCGCCGTTGGAGAGCACGGGGATGCCCAGCACGATCGCGAGCACAGCCAGCGCGGCCGCGCTGAGGAATGCGGGCGCCCAGCCCGCGGTGTGCAGCACGGCCGCGAACGGGATGGCGGAGACGACCTGCCCCAGCTGCCCGAGGTTGCCGAGCCACTGGTTCAGCTGCGGCACTCGGGAGCCGGTGAACCAGGTGTTGTTGAGCCTCAGCACGGAGGTGAACACCGCCGCGTCCCCCGCTCCGACGAGGATGCGGCCGACCACCGCGAGCGAGAGGCTCGGCGCGACCGCGACGACGGCCTGTCCGGCGGCCATGAAGGCAAGACCGCCGAGCACGAGTGCTCGAGGCCCGAGCCGGTCGATGAGGACGCCGACCGGAACCTGGAGGAGCGCATAGACGGCGAGCTGCATCACGCCGAGCGTCGAGAGCGCGGACGCCGTGGAGGAGAACCGCTCGCTGGCGTCGACCGAGGCGACTCCGAGGCTCGAGCGCTGCGTGATCGCGACGAGATAGGCGAACACCCCGACGGAGAAGATGATCCAGGAGCGGCGCGAGTTCACTCCCGCGAGGTTACCGGCGGTGACCTCCGGAGGGAGCACCATCCCGGCGGAGCCGCGCAGGGGCGCGGGCTACGATCGAGCGGTGAGCGATGCGACGGTCGGACGGTCCGGACGCGTCGTGCTCACGGGGGGCACCTCGGGCATCGGCCGGGCGACTGCGCTGCAGCTCGCCGCATCCGGCATCCCGCTCGTGATCGGCGCGCGCGACGCGCAGCGCGCCGAGGCGCTGCGCCAGGAGATCCGAACCGCCAGCCCTGACGCCGTCGTCGACACCCTCCCCCTCGATCTCGCCTCCCTCGCGTCGGTGCGCGAATTCGCCGCCGCCTGCGCGGATCGGTTCGGCAGCTGGCGGGCCCTCGTCAACAATGCCGGGGTCATGCTCGAGCCCACCCGCCGGTTCACCGCCGACGGCTTCGAGCTGCATCTCGGGACGAACCACCTCGGCCACTTCGCGCTGACCGGTCTTCTCCTGCCGTTCGCCGCCCCGGCCGCACGGGTGGTCACCGTGACCTCGATCGCGGCCCGGTTCGGCAAGCTCCTCTTCCACGACCTCCGCTTCGACCACGGCTACCGCCCGTTCCGGGCGTACGCGGCCAGCAAGCTC
Source organism: Naasia sp. (assembly GCF_025465545.1). Classification (GTDB taxonomy): domain Bacteria; phylum Actinomycetota; class Actinomycetes; order Actinomycetales; family Microbacteriaceae; genus Naasia. The sequence continues at coordinate 3,516 of NZ_JAODMK010000034.1, forward strand.
GCGAACTTCCTCTTCGCCCGTGAACTGCATCGCAGGTCCGCGGCCGAGGGACTCGGCATCCTGTCTGTGGCCACTCATCCGGGCTACGCGGTCACGGACGAGCGGTTGCGGTCGGCACGCGGCATTCCGGAGCGTGCGATCGCCCACGACTACGCCGCGGGGGCCGGCCCGAACGTCCTGGCGGTCCTCGATCCCGGGCTGTCGGGCGGTGAGCTGGTCGCGCCGACCGGGCGGCTGCGCACCGCGGGAGCGCCCGGCGTCGTGCCGCCGTTCCCGGTGCGCAATGAGGAGCTGCTGGCCGCGCGCCTGTGGCGCTTCTCGGGTCAGCTCACCCGCGTCCCCTGGTAGGCGGTGCGGGACCAGCGGACGGGCTAGTCGTCCTCGGCGACCGGACGTCGCTCGGTGTCGCGCTCCTCCGGCGTGCGCCGGTCGATGCGGAACGACTGGACGCGACCCAATTCACTCATCGAGAGGCTGAGTGACCACAGCACGAGCACCACCGCGGCGACCGCGAGCCCGATCAGGACGTTGCCGGACAGCAGCCAGGCGACGACGAAGACCGCTGCGACCGTGATCCAGAGCGCCTTTCGCATGCCCGGAGTCTGACACCGAATGCTGGACATGCGGGGTGCCGCGGACCGGCCACGATCCGCCCGGGCCTGCCGTGCGCCGAGGCTCGGCTCAGCGGCCGTCGTCGTCGGACCGGCGACCGGACAGGAACTTCTCGAGCTCCGCTGCGATCTCGTCCGCGCTCGGCACGGAACCGTACTCGTCGGTCAGCGGAGACGGCAGCGGGTTGCCCTCCATGTAGGTGTCGTGCCGCTCCTCGAGCGTGTGCACGAGCCGCTTCAGCTCGTCGTTGCCGGTGACCTGCTGGTCGATCTTGGTGAGGAAGTCGCGACCCTCCTCCCGGATGCGATCCGTGGGGAAGATGAGTCCGGTCGCCGCCGCGATGCTCTCGAGACCCGCGATCGCCGCGAGGGGGTATTCCGTGTCGGCCAGGTAGTGCGGCACGAGCAGCACGAAGCCGACGACGGATTCCCCCGCCCGGGCCAGCCGATACTCCACGAGGTGCAGCAGGTTGGCCGGCGCCTGGGTGCGCGGCTTCCAGGCCGACATGGCCTCCGTCAGGTCGGCGCGCGTCCCGCTCACCGTCACCTTGATGGGCCGCGTGTGCGGTACGGGCATCGGGATGGCGTGCACCCAGGTGGTGCAGGACACCCGGAACCGCTCGAGCAGGCCGAGAAGGGCGTCGGCGAAGCGGTCCCACTGGAAGTCCGGCTCGTAGCCGGTGAGGAGCAGGAAGTCCTTGCCGAACTCGTCGTGGGCCAGCGACAGCACCAGCCGCGGCGGCGAGTAGTCCGCCAGGTGATCCTGGTCGAACAGGATGGTGGGGCGGCGAGCGCGGTAGTCGAGCAGCGCGTCGTTGTCGAAGACGGCGATCTCCACGGTCTCGAGCGCGTCCACGAAGTACTTGCCGAGCTGGGTCACGGCGGAGCCGGCATCCGCGAAGCCCGTGAGCCCCGCCACCAGGGGCAGGCCGAGAGGAACCTCCAGCGCCGCCGGAGTCAGTTCGTAGAGCGCCTCCGGATCCCGCATCTGCCCAGCTTAATCGGCGATCGGGGCGCGAGAGCGACTGTCCGCTGGAGGCGGAAGGAGCGATGGCCCGTCAGCTGCCCAGAGCGCCGAGCACCTTGGCGACCCGCCGCGCCCTCGTCTCCGGCGTCTTGGCGTCCTCGACCGACAGCACGTGCGCTCGCTGGTGGCTGTAGCTGATCGCCTCGAAGCGCGCCTTGGCCGCCGGAACTCCGGCGAGCGCTCGGGCCAGATCCTCCGGCACCTCGACGATCCGGGGCGCGGTGTCGACCTCGATGGTCACGGTCAGCTGGTCTCCCGCCGCGACCCCGGCCGCGGTGCGACGCTCGGCGCTCACAGGGATCATGTACTGCCCTCGGTACGGTCCCACCGTGGTGCGGTAGCTGTAGTCCCCGAGTGTCACCACGATCGGCACCCGCTTGCCGGCGCCCAGACCGAGCACGACCTCCTCCGGAACGGGGATGCCGGTCGCCGTCCCGGCGGACCCCTGCAGGGCGGTGCGAAAGGTGGTCACCGCGCTCTCCTGGCGTCCGGAACGGACGTGAAGAAGGAGTGCAGCTTCGGGTCGAGAGAGGCGGATGAGACCTGATGCGTCTGCCCCTCGAGCACCGCGTGCGCGCTGCCCGGGATCGCCGCCGCGATCCTCTCCTGAGCGCGCAGCATCTCGGACGCCCCCTTGCTGCCGGCGAGCACGAGGGTGGGGATCGAGATCGCCGCGAAGCGGGCATCAGGCACCTCGAAGGGCCACATCACCTTGGCGTCGTAGACGATCGTGGGCGCGATCGCCTCGAGGTGCCGCCGCACCTTCGGCATCATCCGCATCATGTAGGGCACGAACCAGGGCGCCCCGACCATCTTCACCAGGAAGTAGCCGGACACCTGCGCCCTCTTGCCCGAGGCGAGGAGCGCCTCCAGCTCGGCGAGGTAGTTGCGCGGCGTCCCGTCCTTCTTGGCGCGCAGTCCCACGTAGGGCGCCTCGTAGGTGGCGAGGGCGCGCATCGGCACGCCGGCGGCGGCCGCCTCGAGGGCGAGGCCGGCGCCCGAGGACTGCCCCATCACCAACGGCGTCTCCCCCGTCGCGACCAGCACTGCAGCCAGGTCCTCGTACTCCCGCTCGCGCGAGTAGGGCGGGGTGTCGCCGCTCTCGCCGCGGCCACGACGGTCGTAGAAGTACACGGTGTAGCGGTCCTGGAGGCGGGCCGCGATGTCCCGAGCCGGACCGAAGTCCCTCGCGCACATGGCCCCGTCGACGAGCACGAGCGCGGGTCCGCTGCCCACCTTCTCGTAGGCGATGCGGGTGCCGTCGGCGCTGACGGCGTGGCGGACGTCGCGGGCGGTGCTGTCGGTGGTCATCCCCGCATCCTGGCTCATGATGCGTCCGCCGGGAAGGATGCGTCCATCTTGACGAACGACTCCTCCCAGCCCTCGCGGGTGAGATCGCGGTCGCGCAGTTCGAAGGGGCCCTGGTGCAGGGTCACGCGGGTCTTCCCGCCGTGGTCGTCGAAGCGGATGCGGAGCACGTTGTCCTCGATGCCGGTGTCGCTCGAGTGGGCGCCGACCAGCAGCTCCAAGTACTCGGGCGGTTCGATCCGAACGATGCGGCCCACCATGGGCGCGACGTCGCCCGTCTCGCTCTCCACCATGGCGAGCTTCCAGGCGCCGCCCACATACGGCTCCACCGTGACCGTCTCGGCCGGCGTGCGGTACAGGTTCGGGCCGAACCAGGTCGCGATCAGCGCCGGCTCGGTGAAGAACCGCCAGACCACGTCGCGCGGGGCGTTGAACGCGCGAGTGATGCGGATGTCCCGGTCGGTGACTTCCTGCGGAACGACCTCAGTCATCGGTTCTCTCCTTCTCGGGGGTGGTGCTCGGTGGCTCGGCGGAGGTCACCGTCGAGAGGTGGTCGGCGAGGGCGGCGTCGAGACGATCGAAGCTCTCGTTCCAGAAGCGGCGATAGCGCTGCATGTATTCGGTCGCCTCCCGGAGGGGCTCCGCCTCGAGGCGGCTGTAGCGGGCGGTGGCGACCTGCTCACGACTGATCAGGCCCGCCCGCTCGAGGACCTTGAGGTGCTTGGAGACGGCCGGCTGGCTCATGCAGAAGGGCTCGCCCAGCTCGGCCACGCTGGCGCTGCCGACGGTCAGGCGCTGCAGGATGGCGCGCCGGGTGGGGTCGGCGAGGGCGGCGAAGACCGCCGTGAGGGTGTCCCCCTGCTCGTCCATGTCGCCTCCTTGATAACCTTGTGGTTATGAAGCTTCGCAGAGATTCCCGCCGAGCGCCACCACCGCAGCGACCGGGCAGCCGTCCTTCCCCGCCGATCTAGGCTGAAGGAATGGCCGTTCCCCTCCTCCAGCTGTCCGCCTCGCCCGCCACCGACGTCGACGTCGACGTCCTGGTGCTCGGGGTGACCGGGGGCGAGGCGCCTCAGCTCTGCGCCGTCCCGGGGCTCGAGGAGCTGGCCGAGACCCTCTCCGCCATCGGTGTGACCGGCAGGCGGGACCAGGTCGTCCGCATCCCCGCGCCTGCCGGCGTGGCCGCCCGCAGCGTGGCCCTGACCGGCCTCGGCACCGGGGAGGTCACGGCCGACGTCCTGCGGGAGGCGGCCGGCTCAGTCACCCGTCAACTCCGCGGCGTCGAGAGCATCGCCTTCGCCCTGCCGGTGGCCGACGACGCCGCCGCGCTCGCCCTGCTCGAGGGCGCCGCCCTCGGCGCCTACAGCTACGACGACTACCGGGTGGACTCGCTCTCCGCGGCGAACGCGCCGGTGGCCCGCGTCACCGTCCTGGCTCGGACGGAGGACGACGCGGCGATGGTCCTCCGCGCCAGCGCCGTGGCCGAGGCGGTCAGCACCGTCCGGGACCTCGTGAACGCTCCCCCGTCCGATCTCTACCCGCAGACCCTGGTGGAGCAGGCCCAGGCCCTCGCCGACGGGCTCGACGTGCAGTTCGCCGTCTGGGACGAGACCGAGCTGGAGCGAGACGGCTTCGGCGGCATCCTCGGTGTCGGCAAGGGCTCGAGCCGGCCCCCGCGACTGGCGAAGGTCACCTGGGCGCCGGAGGGCGCAGGCGCGCACGTCGCCCTGGTCGGCAAGGGCATCACATTCGACAGCGGCGGACTCTCCCTCAAGCCCGCGGCGTCGATGGTCGGCATGAAGTACGACATGACCGGAGCCGCGACCGCACTCGCGGTGACCCTGGCCGCGGCGCGACTCTCCCTGCCGGTGCGGATCACCGCATGGCTCTGCATCGCCGAGAACATGCCGTCCGGGGGCGCCGCGCGCCCCAACGACGTGCTGCGGATCCGCGGCGGCAAGACCGTCGAGGTCCTCAACACCGACGCGGAGGGCCGCCTCGTGATGGCGGACGGCCTGGTCGCCGCAAGCGAGGAGCAGCCTGATGTGATCGTCGACGTCGCCACACTCACGGGAGCCGCGACGGTGGCGCTCGGCACCCGCTACTTCGCGGTCATGGGCGACGACGACGCCGTGCAGAGGATGCTCTCGGCCGCCGGCCGCACCGGCGAACAGGCCTGGCACATGCCCCTGCCCGGGGAGCTGCGAGCCCTGCTCAACTCCGACATCGCCGACATCGCCAACGCCAAGCCGGGCAACACCGCGGCCGGCATGCTGCTCGCCGGCGTCTTCCTCAAGGACTTCGTCGGCAAGCGCGAGAACGGGGACGCGATCCCCTGGGCGCACCTGGACATCGCCGGAGCCGCCAACAACCAGGGGGTCCTCTACGGCTTCACCGGCAAGGGCCCGACCGGCGTCTCGGTGCGCACTCTGCTCGCGTTCGCCGAGGGGTTCGCGAACCCCGCCTGAACCTCCCGGGCACTCCTCGGCACCGTAGTAGGGTCGACTGGGCGGTCGGGATGCGATCCCAGATCCGCCTCCGCACGACCTCGAGGAGCAACGGGTGCCTGAACAGAATTTTGACGTCGTCGTCCTGGGCGGGGGAAGCGGAGGCTACGCCACCGCGCTGCGGGCCGCCGAACTCGGGATGACCGTCGGCATGATCGAGAAGGACAAGGTCGGCGGCACCTGCCTGCACCGCGGCTGCATCCCCACCAAGGCCCTCCTGCATGCCGCCGAGGTCGCCGACTCCGCCAAGGACTCGGCACACTTCGGCGTCAAGGCCACCTACGAGGGCGTCGACATCGCCGGCGTCACCAGCTACCGCGAGAACATCGTGGCCAAGAAGTACAAGGGCCTGCAGTCGCTGCTCAAGGCGCGCGGGGTCACGACCATCGAAGGCGCGGGTCGCGTCACCAGCCCGACCACCGTGCAGGTCGGCGACAGCACCATCACGGGCAAGAACCTGGTGCTCGCCACCGGCTCATACTCCCGCTCGCTTCCCGGCCTCGACCTCGGCGGCCGGGTCATCACGTCGGAGCAGGCCCTCGGCCTCGACTTCGTTCCCCAGAAGGTCGCGGTCCTCGGCGGCGGCGTCATCGGGGTCGAGTTCGCCAGCGTCTGGCGCTCGTTCGGCGCCGAGGTCACCATCATCGAAGCCCTCCCCCACCTCGTGCCGAACGAGGAGGAGGTCATCAGCAAGAGCCTCGAGCGCGCCTTCCGCAAGCGCGGCATCGACTACTCCCTCGGCGTGCGCTTCCAGAGCGTGACCCAGAGCGACTCGGGCGTCGTCGTCACCCTGGAGAACGGCAAGACCGTCGAGGCGGAGCTCCTGCTGGTCGCCGTCGGCCGCGGTCCCTCGACCGCGAACCTCGGCCTGGAGGAGCTCGGCGTCACGATGGACCGCGGCTTCGTCCTCACCAACGAACGACTCGCCACCAGCATCCCCGGCGTCTACGCCGTCGGCGACATCGTCCCCGGTCTGCAGCTCGCGCACCGCAGCTTCCAGCACGGCATCTTCGTGGCCGAGGAGATCGCGGGCCTTGAGCCCATCGTGATCGAGGACGTCAACATTCCCAAGGTCACCTACTCCGAGCCCGAGGTCGCCTCGGTCGGCCTCTCCGAGGCACGAGCAGTGGAGAAGTACGGCGCCGACAAGGTCGCCACCTACGACTACTCCCTCGCCGGCAACGCCCGCAGCGAGATCATCGGAACCTCCGGATCCGTCAAGGTCGTCCGCGTCAAGGACGGTCCGATCATCGGGCTCAGCGCCATCGGCTCCCGTGTCGGGGAGCTCATCGGCGAGGCGCAGCTCGCGGTGAACTGGGAGGCGTACCCCGAGGACCTCGCTCCGCTCATCCACGCCCACCCCACTCAGTACGAGGCGCTCGGGGAGGCCTTCCTGGCCCTCGCCGGAAAGCCCCTGCACGCCCTCTGAGCCGGGTTCCGGACGCCTAGACTACTGATCAGCACGCTGTTTTGAAGGAGACCACCGAATGAGCGAGTCCGTCAACCTCCCCGCACTCGGCGAGAGTGTCACTGAGGGAACGGTGACGCGTTGGCTGAAGAGCGTCGGCGACACCGTCGAGGTCGACGAGCCTCTGCTCGAGGTCTCCACCGACAAGGTCGACACCGAGATCCCCTCGCCCGTCTCCGGCGTGATCGAGGAGATCCTCGTGCAGGAGGACGAGACGGTCGACGTGGGCACCCCGCTCGTCCGGATCGGCGACGGCTCCGGCGGCGGACAGGGCTCGGCGACGCCCGAGCCTGAGCAGGAGGCCCAGCCGGCCGCGCAGGCCACCGAGAGCGTCGCCCAGGCCGAGGCACCGGCGCCCGCCGCTCCTCAGCCCGCGGCTCCCGCTCCTCAGCCTGCTGCGGCGCCTGCTCCTCAGCCCGCGCCGGCCGCAGCTCCTGCCCCGCAGGCCGCGCCCGCCCAGCAGCCTCCCGCCCCGGAGCAGGCGCCGCTCGCCCAGGACGCCGTCCCCTCTCCCGAGGTGACTCCCGGCAACGAGCAGCGATCCGACCTGGGGCAGTCACCGCAGACGCCCGCGCCCGTTCCGGAGACCGCCGCGCAGGCCGCTCCCCCGCAGCCGGCGCCGGACCACACGGCCGTGCAGCCCGCCGCCGAGGCGGAGGCCGCCGCCGCCCCCTCGGGGGACACGTCCAGCTACATCACCCCGATCGTCCGCAAGCTCGCGCACGAGCGGGGTGTGGACCTGGGCAGCCTGAAGGGCTCCGGAGTCGGCGGTCGCATCCGCAAGGAGGACGTGCTCGCCGCCGCCGAGAAGCCGTCGGCCGCCGCAGCCGCCCCCGCACCGAAGGCCGTGGAGGTCTCGCCGCTCCGCGGCACGACCGTCAAGATGTCCCGTCTGCGCAAGGTGGTCGCCGAGCGCGCCGTCGTCTCCATGCAGACGAGCGCTCAGCTGACGAGCGTCGTGGAGGTGGACGTCACGCGGGTCGCGCAGTTCCGCGACAAGGTGAAGGGCCAGTTCCTGGAGAAGACGGGGACCAAGCTGTCCTTCCTGCCCTTCTTCGCCCTGGCCGCCGCCGAGGCGCTGAAGTCGTTCCCGATCATCAACGCCACGGTGGACGGCGACTCGATCGTGTACCCCGACACCGAGAACATCAGCATCGCGGTGGACACCGAGCGCGGCCTGCTCACCCCGGTGGTGCGCGACGCGGGGTCCCTCGACCTCGCCGGCCTGTCCGCGCAGATCGCCGACCTCGCCGCTCGCACCCGGAACAACAAGCTCAAGCCGGACGAGCTGGCGGGCGGCACGTTCACGCTCACCAACACGGGCTCCCGCGGCGCCCTGTTCGACACGCCCCTCGTGTTCCTCCCGCAGGTCGCGATCCTCGGCACCGGCATCGTGGTGAAGCGGCCCGTGGTCGTCAACGACGGCGTCTCCGAGGCGATCGCCATCCGCTCGATGGTCTACCTGGCGCTCAGCTACGACCACCGGATCGTCGACGGCGCGGACGCCGCACGCTTCCTGGTGCAGGTCAAGAACCGCCTCGAAGAGGGCGCGTTCGCCGACTCGCTCGGCATCTAGCGCCCACAGCTAGTCGGAGGGTGCCTCCGCGGCGAACACGTCGCGGAGGCGCCACTGTCCGTCGATCCGCACCAGCAGCAGGGTTGTCGAGTCCACGCTGACGAGCGCGGTGTCCCCGGTGCGCTGCACGAACGGCTTCGCGTCCGAGGCCGGCAGGGTCTGCGATCCACCGGCCGCGCCCATCGCGATCGCCTGCTGATCTCCGGCGAGCAGTGCGGAGGCCGGCTGATCCACCTCCCCCAGGCACTCGGCTGAGCCAGTGCCGAGGCACTCGTCCCGGCGGCCGGCGAGAACCAGCGCGGCATCGAGCGGGTCGTCTGCGGTCAGCGGCGCAGGGTCGAGCGGCGACAGCGACTGCCGGGACACCGGGGTCGATGAGGAGGGCACGGCATCGTCGCCGCGCGCAGGCCCGTCCGCCCCGGCGGGCACGAAGACCAGCGCCAGCAGGAGGGCGACCGCACTCCCGCCCGCGAGCACCAGCGTGCGCCGCCGCACCCCGCTCACCGCGCGCCGGGCGCGCCCGACGCCCGCCGAGACGGCCCCGCGGAGACCGGCGGCCGGCCGTGGGACGCTGTCGCCACGATGCCGCGGTCCCGCCTCTGCTCCGGGCGACGCGCGAGGAGCGACGACTCGTCCCGGCATCGGACTGCGCAGGGACCGGGATCCCGGGGCGCTGGGCTCTCCGGAGAGGTCGATCGGCTCGGGATCCGCGAAGTCGAACGCCATCCGCTCGAGATCCTCGGGGGCGACCGCAGGAGCGTGCGCGGACAGTGTGGTGAGCGCGGCGCCGGCGTCCGGGACTCGGGAGAGCACCGCAACCGCGAGCTTGGCGAGGTCCCGCTCATCGGCCTGCCGACCGGCCGGGTCGAGCGGGGCGGAGCGGGTCATTCCCGTGAGCACCGGAGTGCCGGAGCGGTCGAACAGCACCCGCGCCGGCCGGAGCCGCCCATGGCTGCGGCCCGCCTCGTGCAGCGCCGCCAGCCCGCGCGCGACGGAGATCAGCAGGGTCGCCGCCTCCCCCGCCGTCAGGTCGGCGCGCCGGTCGAGGAGCTCCGCGAGCGACCCGCCCGGCAGGCGAGGGAAGACGAGGCCCACCCGGCCGTCGGGCAGCGAGAACAGGTCGGACAGGCCGATCACATGCGGAGAAGACAGCGCGCCCACCGCCGCGAGCTCCGCCTCCGCGCGGTCCCCCGAGGTGAGCCGGACCACGACCGGCTCGTCCTCCGCCGCGTCGACCGCTCTGGCCAGGCACACCTCGTCGTCGGGGTCGGGCGAGAGCAGCCGGATCCGCCGATAGCCGCCCACGTCTCCGCCCATGCGGCGATGCTGACCCACCGGCACGTACCGTGCCCTCGCGGGCTCGATCTGGGGACGGAGTCCGCCGCGGGCGGGGTCGGGAGGAGGCCCGATCGAGGGGCCCGCGAGCGGTATCCTGAGGGCATGGCCCGCGACACCCGTCCCACCGTCAAGGAGCCAGGGCGCTTCAAGCAGCTCTGGCAGGTGCTGCAGATGACGCGCCGGCTCGACAAGGCCGCCATCTGGTACCTGCTGGCCGCCCTCGTGCTGCCGCTGGTCGCCGGCATCGTCCTCGGCATCGTGCTGTCCGACGGCAACGGTCTGTCCATCGCCCTCTGGGTGATCTCCGGGCTCCTGCTCGGCATCCTGCTGTTCCTGATCATCCTGGGGCGCCGGGCCGAGCGCGCCGCGTACTCCCAGATCGACGGACAGCCCGGAGCGGTCGGCGCCGTCCTCCGCAGCTCGCTGCGCCGCGGCTGGCGCGGCAGCGAGACGCCCGTGGCCGTCAACCCGCGCACCCAGGACGCCGTCTACCGGGCGGTCGGCCGCCCCGGTGTGGTGCTGATCGCCGAGGGACCCAAGACCCGCACCGCGCGGATGCTCGAGGACGAGCGGCGCAAGATCGCGCGGGTGCTCCCCAACGTGCCGATCGAGTCGCTGCAGGTGGGCCCCGACAAGGAGTCGGTCAAGCTGCATCAGATCAACCGCCGACTCGGCAAGTTCAAGTCGACGCTCACCCGCGCCGAGGTCGTCGCGGTCAGCAATCGCCTGAGCTCCCTCTCGGCCAACAAGCTGCCCATCCCCAAGGGGATCGACCCGACCAAGGTCCGCCCCCAGCGGATGCGCTGAGCCCATGTCCGTCGCCGAGGCCGCACGCCTGCTCGGCGTGGCCACGGATGCGTCCATTCCCGACATCCAGCATGCGTTCGCCCGCGAGGCGCGGCTCTCGCATCCGGACCTCCTCGTGGAGGCCAGCGAGCAGGAGCGGCACGCTGCCGGGATCCGGTTCGCAGAGCTCCGCGAGGCGCGCGACGAGCTGCTCTCGGCGAAGCCGGTCGTGCCCGTGCAGTTCGTCACCGCCGGCCCTCAGTTCCACCGGGTCCCGGGCCGCGGGATGGGCAGGTCGGTGCTCGTCCTGCTGCTGCTCGCCGGGCTGATCGTGGTGTCGGTGACCGCCCAGGACGGCTTCCGCACCGACCTCGTGCAGAACATCCGCGGCGTGTACCTCGAGCCCGTCGACGTGCCCTGACGCCGAGCCGTCAACGCTCAGCTAGGCGCGCAGCAGTACCGTGCCGGAGAAGACGTCGTGCAGTCCGCGCTGATCGGCATCCCAGATGACGGCGGGGACCAGCAGCGCGAGGAGTGCCGTGCGCACCACCGGGCGCCACAGGCCCAGGCGGCCGCCGTGCAGCGGCACCACCCGCAGGCCGAGCGCCAAGTGCCCGATGCCCGCCCCGAACGCGGCGAGGAGCACGATCTGCTCGGCGACGAAGAGTGCGAGGCTCGCCCACGAACTGCCGTAGAAGAAGAGCGCGTAGACGATGCCGCACAGGATGGAGTCGACCGCGATCGCCGCGATCCGCCGGCCGGGGCGTGCAATCGAGCCGCGCCCGCCCTCCGGAAGTCCGAGCCGGTCGCCGGGCCAGCGTCCGGCGGGAGAGGCGGGAACGTCGGGCACCTCGTGAGCCTAGCGAGCCGCCATGGGGCCGCGGCGCCGAGCCGGGTGGGACGTAACACCCACGAAACAATCCCGTCACTGCCGCGAAACTGCCCGTGCATAGGGTCGATCCCGGCTGTGCTCGCAGCCCTGTTCCCATACGCAACTTGTTGGAGTAATGCTCTATGTCGCATCCGAAATTCAGTGATTCCTCCGAGGTGATCAAGTTCATCAAGGACACGGACGTGAAGTTCCTTGACATCCGCTTCACCGACCTCCCCGGTGTCCAGCAGCACTTCAACATCCCCGCAGCGACCGTCGACGAGGAGTTCTTCTCGGTCGGCCAGCTCTTCGATGGCTCATCCATCCGCGGCTTCGCCAACATCCACGAGTCCGACATGCAGCTCATCCCGGACATCTCGACGGCCTACGTCGACCCGTTCCGCACCGAGCGCACCCTGATCGTCGTCTTCGACATCTACAACCCCCGCAACGGCGAGATCTACGCCAAGGATCCCCGCCAGGTGGCCAAGAAGGCCGAGAAGTACCTGGCCTCCACCGGCATCGCCGACACCGCGTTCTTCGCCCCCGAGGCAGAGTTCTACATCTTCGACGACGTCCGCTACCAGGTGGACCAGTCGCAGAGCTTCTACAAGGTCGACTCGTCCGAGGCGGCCTGGAACAGCGGCCGCGAGGAGGAGGGTGGCAACCTCGCCAACAAGACGCCCTTCAAGGGCGGCTACTTCCCCGTCAGCCCGGTCGACCAGCACGCCGACATGCGCGACGACATCTGCCTCAAGCTCATCGATGCAGGCCTGATCCTCGAGCGGAGCCACCACGAGGTCGGCACCGCCGGACAGGGCGAGATCAACTACCGCTTCGACACGATGGTCGCGTCGGCGGATGACATCCTCAAGTTCAAGTACATCGTCAAGAACACGGCGAACCTCTGGGGCAAGACGGCCACCTTCATGCCCAAGCCGCTCTTCGGCGACAACGGCTCGGGGATGCACACCCACCAGTCGCTGTGGAGCGACGGCAAGCCGCTGTTCTACGACGAGGCCGGCTACGGCGGGCTCTCCGACCTGGCGCGCTGGTACATCGGCGGACTGCTCAAGCACGCCCCGGCGGTGCTGGCATTCACCAATCCGAGCACGAACAGCTACCACCGTCTCGTCCCGGGCTTCGAGGCTCCCGTGAACCTGGTCTACTCGGCCGGCAACCGGTCCGCCGCGATCCGCATTCCGATCACGGGCACCAACCCGAAGGCGAAGCGCATCGAGTTCCGTGCGCCCGACGCCTCCGGAAACCCGTACCTCGCGTTCGCCGCGCAGCTGATGGCCGGCCTCGACGGCATCAAGAACCGCATCGAGCCGCACGAGCCGGTCGACAAGGACCTCTACGAGCTCCCGCCGGAGGAGGCGAAGCTGATCCCGCAGGTGCCGGGCTCGCTCGACGCCGTGCTCGACGCGCTCGAGGCGGACCACGAGTTCCTCACCGCCGGGGGCGTCTTCACCGAGGACCTCATCGCGACCTGGATCGAGTACAAGCGCGAGAAGGAGATCAAGCCGCTCGCGGCCCGTCCCCACCCGTTCGAGTACGAGCTGTACTACGGGGTCTAGCCAGATCACCGGACAGAAGCGGGGTTAGTCCGCAGAGAGTCCGCAAGAGAGTCCGCTCGGGCCGCCAGAACACTCGCGATGGCAGCCCGGGCGGACTCGTCTTTGTCCGGCTTGTCTCCAGGCCTTCCCGGTTCCCTAGGATGCGTCCCATGGCCATCAGACTGGAGAACGTCGGCATCGCAGTACGCGACCTCGAGGCGACGATCGCCTTCTTCACCGACCTCGGTCTCACCGTT
>NZ_JAODMK010000043.1 GCF_025465545.1 Naasia sp.
CGTAGCTTCGGCCACGAAATCCTGCTCTCACATCGTCGTGTCTGCGAATGGAGTCCTCACATGCCCACCAGCTCCCCTCTTGCCGACGCCGGCGCGCCTCGACCGGAAGCCGGCGTGCTGGGCCGGGTCGAGACCCGATCCATCGACTACGTCCCGTTGAGGGAGCGCAAGGGCCGTCTGCTCGACCAGGCGACCGTCTGGTTCGCCGGGAGCGCGCAGCTCCTCTCGCTGGCGACCGGCGCGATCGGCATCGGTCTCGGGCTCAACCTGGTGTGGACTCTGTTCGCCCTCGCGCTAGGAACCATCCTGGGCACCATCCCGGTGTCTGCCCATGCAACACAGGGCCCGCACCTCGGCTTGCCGCAGATGGTGCAGTCGCGTCCACAGTTCGGCCGTTACGGGGCGCTCTTCATCTGGGCAATGGCAATCGTCGTCTACTGGGGCTACGTCGTGCTGGGGGGCAACCTCATCGGCACGACAGCCACCCAGCTCGGCTGGGGGAGCGCACCCGTCTGGGCGATCGCATCCTGCGTGGCCGCCATCATCCTCGCCATCTTCGGCTACCACTACCTGCACATCGCCCAGCGGTACATCACCTTCGCCCTCGTCGCGGTGATCCTCATCTACGTGATCGGACTCGCCGTGCTCGGGAGGATCCCGGCCGAGCTCTTCGACGTCACGCAGACGTTCGCAGCGGGGCCCTTCCTCGTCGTGGTCTCCGCAGCGGCCGCGTATCAGCTGACCTGGGCGTTCTTCGTCTCGGACTACTCGAGGTACATGCCCCCCGGAACGAAGCGGAGCAGCATCGTCGCCACCACGTCGGGCGGCCTGTTCCTCGGGCTCTTCTCGTTCATGGCGATCGGCGCCCTCTGCGCCGCCTTGCTGCCCGAGAGCGACTTCATCACTGGCCTCGCGGAGACCGGAGACTTCGTCTTCCCTGGGCTGGGCATCCTCGTGCTGATCGCCGGCGGGCTAGGGCTCATCGGCCTGATGGCGATGTGCGTCTACGGCGGCTCGCTCACGCTCATCACCGCCATCGACAGCATCCGCACCGTGCGCCCCACGCGCCGGATCCGGCTGATCACGATCCTGCTCGTCGGGGTGACCGGCGCCGTGGCGGCTGCGCTCCTGCCCACTGATTTCCTCAATGCCAACCTCGGCACCGTCCTGATTGTGCTCGCCTACCTGATGGGCCCCTGGACGGCGGTCAACCTCACCGACTTCTTCGTCGTGCGACGAGGTCACTACTCCATCACCGAGATGTTCCGCCGCGATGGCATGTACGGGCTGTGGCACTGGCGGGGGATTGTCGCCTACCTCATCGGGATCGTCGCCATGATTCCGTTCATGAGCATCGGCGGCTACCAGGGACCGCTCTGGACGGCGCTCGGCGGGGTGGATATCGCGTTCTTCGTCGGCATCCCCGTCGCCGGCTTCTTCTACTGGCTGTTCTGCCGCAACATCGATGTCGCCCAGGAGAAGGCGACCATCGAGCGGGCGGACAAGGACATCGACACGATGGGCAAGCCGATCGAGTGATCGACGGCGCTGCCGGGTCGTGCGACTGCCTGGCTCGGCCGCATCGCCCCGCGTCCGGACGGCCGGCGTGCTCCGGCGCTGACGTCAAAGCCTGAGGGCGACCCGAGCGCTCGCTTGCTACTCATCTTCAACATCGGCCCGCGTTTCCTACCGCTGGATGATGGAGGTCCGCAACGGCCCCTCGTACGGTGAATGGCCGCCGTCTAGGATGATGCGCCGTCGCGCCCGGACCCTCGTCGTCCCCTGACCCCGCCCCCAACAAGAAGGACTCCATGGAACGCGTCGTCGACAGGTCGATCAGCGCCGCTCTGTTCACCGACGCCGGACGCGGCGATCTGCCCGCCCGATCCCGCACCGTCGTGGTCGGAGGAGGCATCATCGGCGCAAGCGTCGCTCACCAGCTCGCCGAGGCAGGCGAGGAGGTGCTGCTGGTCGAGGCCAACGTGCTCGGAAGCGGAACGAGCTGGCATGCGGCGGGGCTGGTGAGCGGGTCTCGAGCGTCGTCGACCCTCACGGCTCTCGCGCGCTACAGCCGCTCGATCTACGAGGGCCTGGAGCGGCGCACGGGGATCGACGTCAACTGGCGGCGGACGGGTTCGCTGTCGATGGCCCGCATCGACGGGCGGGTGGACGAGCTCCGATACCAGCGCGACGTCGCGGTCCAGGGGGGAGTCGAGGCGATCCTGCTCGGGCCCTCGGAAATCCGTGAACATTGGTCCCTCGCGGATCCGACGGGAGTCAAGTCCGGTCTTCTCATCCCTGGTGACGGGCACGTCAATCCGGGCTATGCCGCCATCGCGTTCGCCAAGCTCGCCCACGAGAGCGGTGCCACCGTCCGGGAACATGTGAAGGTGGCCGAAGTGCTCACCTCGGGTGGCCGCGTGACCGGCGTCCGCACGGACCAGGGCGACGTGGAGGCGGAGAGGGTCGTGCTGGCCGCGGGCCTGTGGACGCGCGACCTTGCGCGCACCGCCGGCGCCCACGTCCCGTTGTACGCGGCGGAGCATGTGCATGTGCGCACGAATCCCATCGAGGGCGCTGTGGCTACCCTGCCGGTGCTGCGGGACCTCGATGCGAGCTACTACATCAGACATGAAGACGGTCGCCTCCTCGTCGGAGCGTTCGAGCCGCAGGGCAAGCCCCGACCGGTGGACCAGATCCCGACATCCGGTTTCGCCGAGTTCGCCCCCGACTGGGATCACTTCCACTCGGTGCGTGTGCAGGCGGAGCGCACCGTGCCGGCAATGCAGTCGGCCGGTTACGACCGATTCCTCAACGCACCCGAGAGCTTCACGCCGGACGCCAACTTCATCCTGGGAGAGACCGGCGAGGTCGCGAACCTCTTCACGGCTGCGGGTATGAACTCGCAGGGCATCATCTTCGCCCCCGCCGTCGGACGCGAGCTCGCCGCGTGGATGCTTGCGGGAGCGCCGCAGTTCGATGCGTCATCGGTGGACGTCCGCCGCTTCTCTCGGCACCAGGCGAACCGTCGCTATCTCCACGACCGGACTCGCGAAGGCCTCGGGCGGCTCTATGCCATGCACTGGCCGAACCTGCAGATGTCGACCGCCCGCAATGTGCGGCGCTCGCCGCTGCACGAGCGCGTCGCCGCGAACGGAGCCGCCTTCGGCGAGGTCAACGGCTGGGAGCGCGCCAACTGGTATGAGGAACCGGGAGCGGCCGCGGAGGTCGTCTACAGCTACCATCGCGCGAGCTGGTTCGACCGCGTCGCGGAGGAGCACCGGGCGGCGCGCGAGAACATCGCGATCTTCGACCTCAGCCCGTTCGCCAAGGTCGAGGTGGCCGGCCCGGATGCGCTCGCGGTCGTCCAGCGCACCTTCACCTCGAACCTGGACGTGCCGATCGGCCGAGCGGTCTACACACTGCAGCTCAACAGCGCCGGGGGCATCGCGCTCGACGGCACCGTCACTCGTCTCGCTGATGACCGCTTCCTGGTGGTGATGCCAAGTGCGACCCAGGACGCGACGCTCGCCATCCTGCGGAAGGCGGCCACCGGTGCCGCCGCCGCGGTCTTCGACGCCACCGCCGGCTTCGCCACCATCCTCGTCACCGGTCCCCGGTCCCGCGACCTGCTCGAGAGGGTCTCCCCGGAGGACTGGTCGGACGACGCCCAGCCCCACCTGACCGGCCGGCAGATCGAGATCGCCGACGGCTTCGCCTACGCCCTACGGGTGAGCTTCACCGGCGAGCTCGCGTACGAGCTCTACGTCACGAGCGACCTCGCAGTGAACGTGTTCGACGCCGTATGGGCAGCCGGAAAGCAGCTCGGGGCGCGGCTCGCCGGATACTACGCCTTGGACAGCCTGAGGTCCGAGAAGGGCTTCCGCCACCTCGGGCACGACATGGGCCCGACCGACGACCCACGCTCGTCCGGTCTGTGGTTCGCCGTAGACCTCGACAAGGGTGACTTCATCGGTCGCGCTGCGGTCGCCGCCAGCACACCCGCCGACCTCAAGCACCGCACTGTCTACTTCTCGATCGACGACCCCCAACCGGTCCTCGTGCATGACGAGACGGTGCTGCGTGACGGCGTCGTGGTGGGGCGGGTGCTCAGCGGAAGCTTCGGCCACACCCTGGGGCGGGCTGTGGGACTCGCTGCCATCGATCCGTCCGCCGACATCGAATCCGGCAACTGGACCGTCGAGTGCGGCGGACGCCCGTACGCCGCGAGCTTCTCGCGCCGCCCCTTGTACGACCCCGCCGGAACGCGGATGCGCGGCTGAGGGCGCCAAAGCGCGCGGTCGCATCAGGAGTCCCTGGTGGTCCCCCAGGCCTGGTACGCGATCCACATCGCTGCCAAGTCGGCAGACCGATTGGCGTTGAGTCCGGTCTCCTCTTCGATGCGATGCAGCCGGTAGGACAGAGTCTGACGATGGATGCCCAACTCGTCCGCCGTCCGCTGCCAGTGCCGATCATTCCGCAGATAGGAGAACAGCGTCTGTCGAAGCCTGCCCGCCGCAGGGTCGGCGGCGACGAGCGGCCCGAGGACGGTCTCGATGATCTCCTCGGCCTCACGGCGCGATCGACTGAAGACCGCGATCGTCGTGCCCTCGAAGACCGCCCAGAAGCGCTCTCCAGATCGCGATGCCGCCAGTACCCGATCCGCTTCCACGGCGGCCGCCGCCGTGTCGCGGTAGTCGGAGAAGCGCGACGAGACTCCGAAATGGATGGAGCACGACTCCGCCATCCGCTGCACCTGGTCGCTCACGTCACGGGGAAAGAGCGCGTGGTGATTGGTCTGCCCCGCAGCCACCAGCACCGGAAGACCGAGAATGGCGCCGCTCCTTGCGATCAGTTCTCCAGCGCTCGCCGCGAATGAGGCGACGTAGAAACCGTCCCCGGCCGTTCTTCCTCCGAGCAGGGAGTCGCTCTCCGGTGCGCTTCCGCCGGCCAGCAGAGTGGCGAGAAGGTGCTCGGACGCCCTCGCACGCAGATCGACGGCTCCGAGGACGCGGTCGATGTTGAGTTCGAGGATCTTCATCAGATGCACGAGAAGGAACCCATCCGTGATCTCGTCCGGGTACTCCGCGATATGCAGGAGCGCAGGTTGCGTCCCTCTCAGCGGGAAGGTTCGAATCGAACGCCCGGAGATGACGGCTGGATCCGTCCAGGTCTGCAGAACGGTGAGTCCCGTGAGTTCGTCACTGACGCGGAGCTCGACCCGCAGCAGCGAGGCGAACTCGGCGGCCAGTGCGTCGACGTCGGAGTCGGCATTCGCGGCGAGCTGGTACAGCTTGCTGAGTGTGAGCACGTGCAGGATCTGGGACGACGAATTGGCGGCGGCGACGTGCCGAGCTACCACGGCGTAGGGAATGTGCTCAGCGGCAAGGAGAACCGGGAACTCTCGCCGGTCCGCCTCTTCCAGCATCTCGTGCGAGACGGGCGGCGCCGTCTCGTGGTCGCCGATCATGAGACCAGCGAGCCCTGAATCGTCCAGTCGGCGGAGGAATGCGACTTGCTCCGACGGCTCGCGCGGCACACACAGACCGACCGTCATCAACAACTCGTGCGGCCCGAGCCATCTTTCCGGCGAAGGCATCTCGCAGCTGTGCGCCCACAGCACAGCTCGCCCGAGTCCCGCTGTGCCGGCCAGCACTCGGACGCCCAGGCTGGCCGTCGAGACGAGGTCGCCCACGTTGAGGACGCTCGCCCTGTCGTCCATGCCGTGAGTCCTCCCGGGTACGAGTTCAGAGGACGATACAGGACCGTGCGTCTTTTCGTATTGGAGGCGAATTGTAGCGTCAGGAACGCTCCCGCATGGTGGTGAAGCCGATGTTCCGGCTTCGACCGAAAGCGACAGGTATGTCATCGCTGCTCAACTCCGACGCGACCACCCGCCCCTCGGCTGCGGCTGACGTCGCTCTCCGCGAGGTCAGCGACCGCCTGTTCGTTCGCGGTGAACTCGTCGCCGCCGACGGCACCCGCCGGACCCCGGTCGCAGACCCGGCGACGGGCCATCCACTGGGAAGCTTCACGGATCCCACAGGTGAGCAGGGCGAGCAGACCGTCGCCGCCGCCAACGATGCTCAGCGTCTCTGGAACGCACGGACTCCACTGGTGCGGGCGGAGCTTCTCCACCAGGTCGCCACGAGGATGCGCGGGGACAGCCGGCTCATCGCAGAGCTCATGACACTGGAAACAGGCAAGCCGTTCAAGGAGAGCGCCGACGAGATCGGCTGGGCGGCGTCCGCTCTGGACTACTACGCCGAGCTCGGCCGGCACTCGATCGGCACCATCCATGGCACCGCGACACCAGGGCAGACCCAGTTCACCATCAAGGAGGCCATGGGGACAGTCGTCATCATCCTGCCCGCCAACTTCCCGATCCTGCTCATGATGTGGTCCGCAGCCGCAGCGCTCGCCGCCGGCAATGCCGTCATCGTGAAGCCGTCCGAGAATGCCGCGCTCACGTCGCTGGCCTTCATGCGGGCGTTCGGGGAACTGGATGCCGGGCTCGTGCAGTGCCTCCCCGGCGGTGCCGACGTCGCGAAGCAGCTGGTCGGGCACCCGGAGACGCACATGGTGGCGTTCACGGGCAGCGTGCCAACGGGCCAGGCGGTCGCGCGCACCTGCGCGAGCAACTTCAAGCCCTTTCTCATCGAGGCATCGGGAAGCGACGCGTTCATCGTGATGCCATCCGCGGCCATCGAGGTGGCCGCGCGTGCTGCCACCTTCGCGGCCTTCCTCAACTGCGGACAGGTCTGCACCGCCGCCGAGAAGATCCTTGTCCACGAGGACGTGTACGACGAGTTCATGGCGGCATTCGTCCGCAACACCCGGCAGCTGCGGATCGGCCACGGGCTGGACCGGGTCGACATCGGCCCCATGGAGAACGCCCGGGAACGTCAGCGGATCGAGAAGCTCCTTGCGCGCGCCGTCGAGCAAGGCGCCAAGATCGTGACTGGTGGGGCGCGGCCAGACTTGGCCGGCGAGTTGTCAGATGGATACTTCTTCATGCCCACGGTCATCGACAACTGCACGACCGAGATGGACCTGTACACCCAGGAGCTCTTCGGCCCCATCGCGGCCGTCTACAAGGTCTCGAGCTTCGACGAGGCGTTGCAGATCACCAACGCATCGCCGTTCGGGCTCGGCGCGACTCTCTACTCGACGGACATGCTGGAGGTCGACCGGGCACAGCGGGAGATCGTGACGGGCATGGTCTGGGTGAACGCTCCGCTGCTCGACAACGACGCAGGGCCGTTCGGCGGCCGCAAGCTCTCGGGAATCGGACGGCAGCTGGGAGCGGAGGGGCTGGACACCTTCCGGCACACCAAGCTCGTGATGGTGGATCCGGCCTCCAGCGAGCAGAGCTTCTGGTGGTTCCCGTACGCCGATGATGAAGCGTGGTGACTGGACCTGCTGCGTGATCGCGGCGGGTCCGCCAGCTCAGCCCGATCGAGGCGGGCCCTCGCGGGCGGGCGTGTCGGAGGATTCAACGAGCAGCTCTCCGATCCTTGCCCCCGCGGAGCACGGCTGCGGCTGCGGCCCTGCCAGTGCGGACGGCGCCTTCCATGTAGCCGCACACCCATTGATCGGACCCGCAGACGTAGAAGGGCGGCTCGTGGGTGCCGTGCAGAGGTCCTACCGACATGACATCACCTGGTCGCCAGCCGGTGACATAGCCCTGCGTCCATCGGTCGCTAGCCCAATTGCGGAGGAAGAACGCGGAGTGCTCGCGCGCTTGCGTTCCCAGGATCGCGGCGAGGTCGTCGGTCAGGTCCGGTTCCCGGCGGGCCGGGGGAGTGGCGAAGTACTCACCGAGTGACGACGGCGGCAGGAGGCCGGACAGAACTCCGGGACTCTGCGCCCATGTGCCGCCGATCAGCGTGGTCTGCGAGTAGGAGGTCCCGTTCATCCCGGCCTCCTCCCAGAAGGATGAGGCGTACACGGCCGCGATCTTGACGGCAGGAGCCTGCCGCTGACGGTGCAGCGAAGCCAAGCGCTCGACGCTCACCCCAGTGATGTGGACGTCGCGCAACGGTCCCACCGGAAGCGCCGAGATGACCGAATCGGCGGAGAACTCCTCCCCGGTGCGAAGCGACACGCGAGCTCGACCGGATGCGATATGAACGGCTGCAACCGGGCTGCTGTACCGAATGCGTCCGCCGAGTTGCTCCGCCATGCGAAGCGCTACCGTCGCGGACCCCTCCAGTACCCGCTCGTTCTCCCACGCCTCGAAACTGTAGAAGCCGTCAGCTCCTGCAGCGGACTCCTTTCTCAGGTCGGCGAGGAGCGACGTGCGTTCGATCGACTCCACGGCGAGGGCGTGCGCGGAGAGTTCCAGGGCGAGGATCACCGCCGGCGAGCCGCCCTCGGACCGGGCCCAGTCGGCGACGGAGATACTGTCGAGGCGTTGAGCGTCCGGGTGGCTCCAGGGGTCGTCCGGATCCACCGAGGCGGCGAGCCGAGAGAACTCCCGCTCGAGCCGCTCGTAGTTGCGGCGTTCCTCCTTCGACATCCAGGGGAGGTCGTCGCCGAGGGTCTCGCCGGACCCCAGCTTCCACTTCGTCTCGCCCGAACTGGCGACGAAGGTGGGGCCAAGGGTGAGTCCGAGTTCGCCGACGAGCTTCCGGTATGCCGTGTGGAAGGTGCCGACGATCTCGCCGCCCAGTTGAACCAGTCGACCGTCGGCCGTGGTCGCCTGCTCGACCCTGCCCCCCGGCCGGGCGCGCGCCTCAAGCACGAGCACGTCCGTGCCGGCAGCCGCCAGGTCGCGAGCGGCACTCAGCCCGGCGAGTCCCGCTCCCATCACGATCACGTCGCGCTTCTCCACGCGTTCCTCCTTGTGTTGTGGTCGCGGGTGCGGGGCCTACTGCTGTCTCGATCGGGTACGGCGCGAACGGACACCGAAGCATCGAGCGGACGGCGGCGGTGCCCCGATGGCCTAGAGGCGAAGGCGGCCGCTCGGTTGCGTCCTCCGCCTTGGCGACAACTCTGCGACAGGGTCGCCGAGGGGTGAACAGTACCGAAGTCTGATGGTCGTGGCACGAGTCGTACTCGGGTCAGTGTTCTGCCCGCTTGCGCCCATCGCTTCCCCGGGTGGGTCCCGAGGACTCGGGTCGGCGGCCCTGGTCGCGACGGCCTCCGGGCGCCGGCATCAGACGAAGACGCCGCCGCCGGTGCTACCCGGCGACCCCGTGCCAGACCGCTCGCGCACCCGCGTCGCCGATCAGCACGACGTCGACGGTGGACCCGACCGCCACAGCCACGGCGACCACGGCGACGACGACGGTGATCGCGAGCCGAACCGGCGGGGCCGACAGTGCGGGCACACGGTCGCGGAATCGGAACCAGACCCACTCGAGGACACCGATGGCGAAGAGCCCGATCACCCAGGGCAGCAGGGTGTCGCCGAGCGCGATGTGCTGGTTGAGGAGCTGCGTTGCCGGCACCCGCGGCTCGAGCTTCTGCCCCGCCTGCACAGTGACGGGCACGAGCGCCACGAGGAGGAGGCCGGCGAGCGGCGTGACGATGCCGAGCCGACGTCGCGCGGCCGGCCACAGGGCGTGCAGCATCACGGCGAGCGACGCGAGAGGAACTCCCACGACCACGGCGTGCACCAGGAGCACGTGCAGCGGGAGGCCGGCGAAGGTGTCGAGGTTCATGCTGGGGATCACGAGGCGGCGACGCCGATGGTTCAGACCGCGCCGCAGTGCGCCGCGCGTCAGCCGGGGGCGGGGGGAGCGGGGGCGCTCCCCGATGTCATGGCCAGGGGTTCACCCCGGGTGCCGTCGAAGCGATCGGAGAGGGCGTAGCGGAGCAGAGCCACGTCACCCACGGATCGGGCGGCCACGAGGTCCGCTCGATTCCCCGTCGTCCAGGGGAAACGGCCGTCGCCGACGAAGCGCGGTGCCCGCGAGTCGCCGATGAACACGGGGGCG
This sequence comes from Naasia sp., assembly GCF_025465545.1. Classification (GTDB taxonomy): domain Bacteria; phylum Actinomycetota; class Actinomycetes; order Actinomycetales; family Microbacteriaceae; genus Naasia. Next base: position 9,945 of record NZ_JAODMK010000043.1, read on the forward strand.
ACGGCGAGTTGGAGCTCGTCGGCGAGTCCCGCCGTGAGGAACTGGGTGAGGACGCTTCCGCCCCCCTCGACCATGAGACGTCGGATCCCGCGGCGGTGCAGGTCCTCGACCACCCCGCGCATCGTGACCCGCTGGCCCGCGTCCACGACGGTGGCGAACGTGCCGAGGCGGCGGCCGATCGCGGCGACAGCGGAGCTGGGACAGTAGACGAGCTTCTCCGCCGACCCGGTCGTCAAGAACCGGGCGTTCCGGTCGAGCGCGCCACGGGCCGTCACCGTCACCTTCACCGGCGAGGGTGACGCTCCTGCGGCCACGCGCCGCTCCTGCCGGGCCGCCGACCGCACGAGCAGCCGTGGATCGTCGGCCCGGATCGTCTCCGCGCCCACGAGGATCGCGTCGCATCCGGCCCGGACCTCGTCGACCCGGTCGAGGTCGGCGCTGTTGGAGAGCATCAGCGGGTGGCGGTCGCCCGCGGCGAGGAAGCCGTCCATCGACATGCTGCAGCTCAGCACGGTGTACGGACGAGGACTCATGGTGCCGCCTTTCTCGGAGTGAGCGGTCGAGCGGCGATGGCGGACCGTGCGATCCGGTTCTGCCCATGGTTCCCGCGACCCAGGGCGAGCACAACGGCTCCGGGGAGAACGGCGATCAGGGCGAGCGCGCCATACGCGGTCGAGGCAGCCAGACCGTGGCCTGCGCCGAGACCGGCGGCCGCGAAGGCCGCCGCGGCGACCCCTTCACGCGGTCCCCAGCCGCCCAGGCTGAGGGGGAGCGCCATCGCGACCTGGACGGTCAGCGCGATCGGCAGCAGCGTGCCGGCGGCGTGCAGGGTTCCCGTGATCGATGCGGCGAGGAGGAACACGCACGAGTGAGCGAGCGTGACCAGGGTCGAGCCGGCCAGGATGGGAACCAGCACCTGCCGCGGAAGGAGCCTGATCCGCAGATCGCCGAGCACCGCCGCGAAGAACGGTGAGGGCGCCGAGTCCCGACCGCGTGCGCGCGCCAGAAGGGCGAGCCGAAGCAGCCCTGCGGCCGCCACCGCAACGCCGGCCGCTCCCACCGTCGCGACGCCGAGAGGGGTGTCGACGGCCAGCAGCGCCACGATCAGCAACGCCAGCTGAACCGCCTGGCCGCTCCCGCGGTCCCATGCGACGATCCGGAGCCCGAGCCGCGCGCCGCCCGCCCGCGGGTCGTTCGCGAACCCGCGGTCGACGTCGCCCGCGACGCCGCCCACCAGGACGCTGTTGAGGAACTGAGATCGGTAGTAGGCGGGCACCGCCGATCGGAACGGGATGGGCGCGCCGAACGCGCGCGCGATGGCGGACCACCGCCAGGCGGCGGCGGCCGTGGCAAGAGCGGTGAGCAGGGCGGCGGCGAGCACGGCCCCGGCGGTCAGACTGGCCAGGCCGGTGAGGAACGGACCCGCGCCGAGGCGCCAGCCGAGCACGCCGAGGATGAGGACGACCGCCGCGGGGCGGCCCCACCTTGCGATCGTTCTCGGCATCCCGTCCGCCTCTGTGCTGCCTACATCTGAAAGACGAGACAGGGGGCGCTATGGTTCATCGCGCGCGGACGCCAGCACGCGGGCCGCGGTCGCCGCGGTGGTCTGCCAGGCCGGCAGCCCACGTCGCCGTTCGTGCGCCGCTGCGGTCAGCTGGGCGCGGAGGGCGGGCCGGGTCAGCCACGCCTCGAGCGCCTCAGCGAGCCCAGCCGGGTCGCCCGGAGGCACGAGCAGGCCGGGCCGCCGACTGTCGCCGGTGCCCATGGCCTCGCTGATGCCGCCCGTGTCGGCGGCGACCACCGGAATGCCGCAGGCGATCGCCTCCGTCACGACCATGCCGTAACTCTCCGTCAGGGAGGGGACGACCAGCAGGTCGGCGCCGTCGTAGAGCTCCCGGGTGCGGGTCGCCGGGCGAGGCTCGAGGAAGCGCACTCGGGGGGAGATCCCACTCGTCCGGGCCTGATCGTGGAGCCCGCGGGTGAACGCGACGTCGAGATCGGCCGCGCCGAGGAGGTCGCAGGTCCAGTCCAGGGCACGGATGCGGCGGAGCGCGTCGAGGAGCACGTCCTGGCCCTTGTGCGGCAGGAGCGCGGCGACGCAGCGCAGCCGGGCTCCCGAGGGCGAGGCGACGACAGGGAGGGCCTGATCCACTCCGGGCGGGGCGGCGACGATGCGGCCCGGCTCTGCATACCCCGTCTCCCGCAGCTGCCGGCGTGCCCACTCGCTGGTGGTGATCACGGCTCGGGCGGCGCGGAGGACGAGGGGATATCCGCTCGACTCGTCCAGGCCGGCCGGGAGCATGTGCAGGAGGATCACGATGCGCAGACGGCGAGCATGAGCTGCGACCACGGCGGGCGCTGCGGCGGCGAGCAGGCCGTCCATGAGGACCGGCTCCGCCTGCGGCAGCGCCGTCAGCTCGTCGAGAAGGGCGCGCTCATCGACTTGCCGCGCGCCGCCGATCCGCACGAGCCGCACCTGCCACCCTGCACGCACGAGCTCAGAGCGCAGCCTGCGGTCGTAGCGGTTGCCGCCGCTCGGGTGCGCCGGGTCGTCGAGGGCGCCGGGCACCAGGAAGTGCACACGGTTCACAGCGTCCTCTCGTAGCTGGCGGAGGCGACCGGGGACTCGTGCAGCGTGACGTGGACGGCGGCCAGCGCGGCTCCGTCGGCGCCGAGGGCTCCCGCGCCGATCCGGTCGGCGAGTCGATCCGCGACGAGCTTCGCGAGCACCTCCGTCGTCGTGTTCAGCTCTGCCAGGTCGGGCACCTCATCGAGGTTCCGCAGGTCGAGCGGCTGGAGTACGGTGCGGAGCGCCGCGGCGGCGAGACCGAGGTCGGTGACGATGCCGTCCGCGTTGAGGTCCCGGCGGCGCAGCGTGACCTCCACGGCGTAGGTGGCGCCGTGCAGGCGCTGGGCAGGACCGAATGCCTCGCCCCGCAGACTGTGCGCCACCATGACGTGGTCCCGGACCGTGATGCTGAACATGGGTCATCCGTCCTCGTAGGTGATGGTGTGGGCGAGCGCGGGCAGGCGGCCCGCCGCGAGGTCCTGCAGGACACGGGGCAGCTCCGGGAACGGGCTCGACCCGGTGAGCAGGACGTCGAATGCGGGATCCCGCAGGAGGGCGACGGCGAGAGCAAGGCGATCCCTCGTCGACCGGCTGCCTCGCCGCGCCGGAGCGACCATGCCGACCTGGCTGGAGCGGATCGTGAGTCGCCGGGCGTGGAACGCCGCGCCGAGGCGCAGGGTGACCGCCTGCTCCCCGTACCAGCTGAGCTCGACCACGGTGCCCTCGGTGCGGAGCAGGTCGAGCGAGGACTGCAGCCCGGCGGCGGTGGCGCTCGCGTGGTAGACGACGTCCTGGTCGCCGTCGGCATCGGCGGGGGAGGCGAACGAGGCGCCCAGAGCGGCCGCCACCTCCCGTCGGGCCGGATCGACGTCGACGAGGGTGATCCGAGTGCCGGGGATCCCGGTGAGAAGGCGGGTCAGGCAGCAGCCCAGGAGGCCGCCGCCGACGACGGAGATGCGGTCCCCGACCCGGGCAGGCACGTCCCACAGCGCGTTGACCGCGGTCTCCACGATGCCGGCCAGGACCGCCCGCCGGGCGGGCACGTCGTCCGGCACCGGAGTGAGCGCGTCGACGGGGACGACATACGCGGTCTGGTGGGGGTACAGGCAGAAGACCGTCCTGCCCCGCAGCGCCTCGGGGCCGTCCTGCACGATCCCGACGCTCAGATAGCCGTATTTCACGGGGCCGGGGAACTCGCCCTCCTGGAAGGGGGCCCGCATCGTCCCGTGCTCGCTCTCGGGCACCCCGCCCCGGAACACGAGGGCCTCCGTGCCGGGGCTGACCGCCGAGAATCGCGCCCGGACCAGCGCTTCGCCCGGTCCGGGAGCCGCGAGCCGCGCCGGCCGGATCTCGCCATGTCCGGGCTCGCGGACCCAGAACGCCTGCGCTGTTTCGGTCACGGCGGAACCGTACCGTGCGGAGCCGTTCTGCGCGCCGGTGAACCGGACGCGGCCGTGCCTCGTGGTACCCGGACAACGAGGAACGAGGAGCGGGTGGCATCGGTTCGACGTGGCGCACTGCTGCTCGCCTCGGTCCAGGTGGCGGTGATCGGCGTCCTCGCGGCCGCGGGGGCGCTCGGCGCAGCGGCGGCAGCGGCGGCGGTCGCCTACGGTGCGGCGTGCGACCTGCTCGCGCTTCGTGGTCTCCGCCGGGCGGGTGCGACCTCGGTCGGTCTCGCCAACGCGGTGACCTGGACGCGAGGCGCTCTCACGGGCGGTGCGGCGGGCCTGGCCGTGCAGGAGTACCCGGGAGCTCGGGTGGCGGGCGTGCTGGTCGCGTGCGCCGCGCTCGCACTGGCCCTGGACGCCGTGGACGGACGGCTCGCGCGCTGGACCCGGACGGCGACCCCGTTCGGAGGCCGATTCGACATGGAGGTCGACGCCTCACTGATCCTGGTGCTCAGTGTCGCCGCTGTCCCGGTGCTCGGACCATGGGTGCTCCTCGTGGGGGCGGCGCGCTACCTGCTGCTCGGCGCCGAGCTCGCGCTGCCCCGGCTCCGCCGGGCGGTCCCGGCCACGCGGTGGCGCAAGGCGGTCGCCGGCGTGCAGGGCGCGGTCCTCGTCGTGGTGTGTGCGCGCGTGCTGCCCATCGAGGCGGCCGAGGCGCTCGCCGGGGTGTCCGCCTCGGCACTCGCGGTCTCCTTCGGCACGCAGCTGTGGTGGGTCACCCGGGAGGGGCGCCGACCGGCGAGGGCAGGAGTGCCCGAGGTGGCGAGTGTTCCGGCACCGTGAGGACCGCGGATCGCGCTGGCGGCCCTCGATCCCGGGGGTCGCGTCCGTCGCGGCAGTCCTCCTCGTGTGGGCCGCGCTCGTCCTGCCGGACACGTTCGGGGCCTCAGGGGCGGCCGCCAGCGTGCGCGTGCCGCTGGAAGGCATCCTGCTGGGGGCGATCCTCCTCGTCCTTCCCCGACGAGCGGCACGGGTCGTCGCCGTCGTGCTCGGGATCGCGATCGCCGTGCTCACCCTGCTGAAGGTCCTCGATCTCGGCTTCCGCGCAACGGTGAACCGTGCATTCGACCCGGCGGCCGATTGGGTCCTGCTCGGCTCCGCGGTCGGCGTCCTCGCCGACTCGACGGGACCCGCCTGGGCGGCGATCCTGGTGGGCGGGACCGTCGTCCTGAGCATCGCGGCGGTCGTCGCACTCGCGCTCGCGTCGCGGCGGATCGCCCGGATCGTGCATGCGGACCGGCGCCGGACGTCAGCGGTCCTCGGCGTCGTCGGGGCAGGGTGGTCTGTGCTCGCGCTGCTCGGTCTGCAGATCGCGCCCGGCCTCGCGGTCGCGTCTGCGGACGAGGCGTCCTTCGCCGTCGACGAGGTGAGCCGCGCCGTCGCCTCCGCCACGGCGCTCGCCTCCTTCGCCGCCCAGGTGGACGCGCCGGACCCCTACGGCCGAGCCGACCCCTCCGCCCTGCTCGGCAAGCTCCGCGGCAAGGACGTCCTGCTCGTCTTCGTGGAGAGCTACGGGCAGGTGGCGGTGCGGGGGTCCTCGTTCTCCGGCTCCATCGACGCAGCGCTTCAGGCGGACACGCGCGAGCTGTCGGCGGCCGGCTACTCGGCAGAGAGCGCGATGCTCACCTCGCCGACCTTCGGCGGGATCAGCTGGCTCGCGCATTCCACTCTTCAGTCGGGCCTGTGGGTGCCGGATCAACGCAGCTACGACCGCCTGCTGACGAGCTCCCGCTTGACGATCTCCTCGGCGTTCTCCCGCGCCGGCTGGGGAACGGTCTCCGACGCGCCCTCGGATCGGCGGCCGTGGCCCGAGGGGCGCGCCTTCTACCGCTTCGACCGGATGTACGACGCCGACAATGTCGGGTACGCCGGGCCGCAGTTCGGCTACGCGACCATGCCCGACCAGTTCACCCTGGAGCGGTTCCGTCAACTCGAGCTCGGCGGCGGCCACCGGCCCGTCATGGCGGAGATCGACCTGGTCAGCTCCCACACCCCGTGGACGCCGCTGCCGCACCTCGTCGATGGGGACGCGCTGGGGAACGGATCCCTCTTCGATCCCATGCCGGCCGATGGCCCGTCTCCGGAGCTCGCGTGGCAGGATCCGAGCGAGGTCCAGGCCCGCTACGCCCGCTCGATCCAGTACTCGATCGACTCCCTGGTGGGCTTCGTGACCCGATCGAAGGACCGCAGCCTGGTCGTGGTCCTGCTGGGCGACCACCAGCCTGCGACGATCGTCAGCGGGACGGAAGCGTCCCATGATGTCCCCATCACGATCATCGCCGCGGACCCCGCGGTGTTCCGCGCGATCGATTCATGGCAGTGGACCGCCGGCATGCTGCCGGACCCTGCGGGACCGGTCTGGCCGATGGACCGGTTCCGGAACCGGTTCTTCGACGCGTTCGGGTCCCGCTGAGCGGTCGATGCGCCGTGCGGAATTCCCCCGCGTGCTCGGATCCAGCTCCGTTCCCGATCCGCGAAGAGGAGTGCGTTGTGCGGCGTCTGAGCAGGCGCGCGGATGCCGCTTTTCATGCCCGATGACCCGATTGCCGACCACGTCCTGCACTCCGCGGGCGGATTCTTCACCGAGCGCACCTCGTCCCAACGGGAGGAACGGAACGAGCGGCCCCCTGCGCGTGACCGATTGTGACGGACTCGTTCGGCGGCTGAGACACGGCCCGGTTAACCTGGCAGGGGCGGGCGAACGCGTTCCGCCGCGTCCTGATCACAGCAGAATCCACAAGGGGAACACCTATGACTTTCATCGCGCGCCGAGCCGGAGCGGCGGCGCTGGCCGTGGGCCTTCTCGCGACCGTGGCCGGCTGCTCCAACTCGGGTTCCAGCTCGGGAGACGCCGGCGCGAGCGCCGGCACCGCAACGAAGGCCTCGCTCATCCTCATCACCCCGACACCGATCGGCTCCAACAACTTCCTGCAGCTCGCGGCGGACGGCGCCAAGGAGGCAGGCACCAAGTACAGCGCCTCCGTCGACGTCTACGAGAGTGAGGACCCGACCAGCATCCAGCAGAACCTCGATGCCGCCATCCGGGAGAAGCCGGACGTGATCATCGGTGTCAGCTTCAGCGTGCTCGATCAGTTCACCCAGGCGGCGGCGGACAACCCCGACCAGCAGTTCCTGCTGATCGACACGACCCCTGCCGAACCGGCCGACAATCTGACCTCGGCGGCCTTCAAGGAGTACGAGGCCACCTATCTGACCGGCGTGGAGGCGGGCCTGCTCAGCGAGAAGGGCAATGTGGGCGTCGTCGCGGCGCTCGACACCCCGTTCATCCACCGCTGGGTCGACCCGTTCTTCGCGGGCGCGGCCAGCGTCAACGATGCCGTGAAGACCCAGGTGCAGTACGTCGGCGGCGACAACCCGTTCGGCGACCAGGCCAGGGCGAAGGCCCAGGCGACCATCCTCGGTGAGGGCGGCGCGGACTACGTGCAGGCAGCGGCGTCAGGCGGCAACACCGGCGTCTTCGAGGCGGCCGAGCAGAGCGGGTTCAAGGCGTTCGGGGTGGATACCAACCAGTGCCCGGAGTCGCCCGGCAACGTCGTCGACAACGCCATCAAGCGCGTCGACGTCGCCCTGCTCAACTCGGTCGGCGACATTCTCGACGGCACGACCGGCGGCACCACCGAGTACGGCCTCAAGGAGGGCGGCGTCGGCCTCACCGGGCTCGAGGACGGGGTCGCCGACTCCCAGTGCCTCATCGCCGACCACCCCGACGTGATCGAGAAGGTCTCGGCAGTCCGCGACCAGATCGTGTCCGGCGAGCTCAAGGTTGAGGACCCGCTGACCGCCGGATGACGGACGCCGCAGCAGAGCTGAGGGGCATCAGCAAGAGATTCGACGCCGTCGTGGCCAACGACGGCGTCGATCTCGTGCTCCGGCGGGGGACAATCCACGCCGTGATGGGGGAGAACGGCGCCGGAAAGTCGACGCTGATGTCCATCCTCTTCGGGCTCCTGCGGCCCGACTCCGGCCAGATCCTGGTCGGCGGCGTCGAGCGGCACTTCCGCGGGCCGCTCGACGCGATCGCGGCGGGTCTCGGAATGGTGCACCAGCACTTCCGGCTGTTCGACTCCATGACCGTCGCCGAGAACGTCGTCTATGGAGCAGAACCCCGACGGCGCGGGCGGCTCGACCGGACGGCGGCAGCCGAGCGGGTGCGCGAGCTGAGTGACCGCTACGGGCTCGACACCGATCCCGACTCGGTGGTCGGAACGCTGTCGGCGGGCGCGAGGCAGCGGGTCGAGATCCTGAAGGCCCTGCATCGCGACGCCGAGATCCTCATCCTGGACGAGCCGACCGCTGTGCTCACCCCGGTGGAGGTCGACTCGCTCTTCGCCGTGCTGCGGCGTGCGGCGGATGAGGGCGCCACAGTCGTGCTCGTCACCCACAAGATCCACGAGGTGCTCGCGATCAGCGACGAGGTGACCGTGCTGCGCGACGCGCGCGTCACAGGCCGCTTCCGCACCGCGGAGGCGACTGGTTCGGCGCTCGTCCAGTCGATGACCGGGCGCGAGGTGACCGAGGTCGCCAACGCGGGCACGGGAGAGCCGGGCGACGAGGCTCTCCAGGTCACCGGGCTCACCGTCGTCGATCGCGGGGTGCACCGTGTGCGGGACGTGTCGTTCACGGTGCGTCGTGGGGAGATCGTCGGGGTCGCCGGCGTGTCCGGCAACGGGCAGCGCGAGGTCGTCGCGGCGATCCTCGGCACAGGTTCGGCTGAGTCGGGGGAGATCCGCCTCCTCGGGCGGGATGTCGCATCGCTCGACGTGCGCCGTCGGCGAGCCATCGGACTCGCCGTCGTTCCCGAGGACCGACGCGGGGAAGGCATGGCGGTCACCATGACGACCGCGGAGAACCTCGCCCTCGGTCACCACCGGACCGCGCCGATCGGGGCATCCAGGGGCTGGCGTCGCGGCTGGCTCTCCCTCCGGGCCCAGCGGGACATGGCCCGCCGGCTGATCGCCGACTACGACGTGCGCACCTCGGGCGAACGCCAGCCCGTCGGTGCTCTCTCGGGCGGCAATGCGCAGAAGGTGGTGATCGCCAGGGAGCTGTCCCACCGCGCGCCGGTGCTGATCGCGGAGCAGCCCACCCAGGGGGTGGACATCGGCGCGATCGAGTCCATCCACCAGCGGCTCCTCGACTACCGCCGTGATGGCGGAGCCGTGCTCCTGGTGTCGCACGAGATCGCCGAGCTCCAGGCCCTCGCCGATCGGGTCCTGGTGATGTTCGCGGGGCGGATCGTCGCGGAGTACTCGCGGGCGGACGCCACGACCGCGCGCATCGGCGCCGCGATGGCCGGCACGGGGGAGTCCTCCCGGAGCGAAGGAGGAGCCTCGTGACAGCGGCCACCCCGACAGAGGCGCCCGAGCCGCGCGGCGCTGCAGCACGCCGGCTCTTCCGGCTCGCCGCCCGCCATCCCGGGGTGGTGCCCGTCGGTGCGGTGGTGCTGGCCGTGCTGATCGGCGCGGCGATCATCGCGGCAGCCGGGCTCGACCCGATCACGGCATACTCCGCGGTCCTGCAGGGGGCGCTGGAGCCCGACAGCCTCGACTACACGTTCTCCGTCTGGGGGTTCACCTGCGGCATGGCGCTGGCCGCCGCCATCCCGCTCCGGATGGGCGAGTTCAACCTCGGGGGCAACGGCCAGCTCGTGCTCGGGGGCCTCGCGGCGACGGTTGTCGCGGGTGCCCTTCCCGGACCGCTCGCGGTGCCCCTCGCCGTGCTCGCCGCCGCCGTCCTCGCCGCGGCCTTCGGAGCGGTGTCCGCGCCACTGGCGACCCGCTTCAAGATCCCCATCATCATCAGCACCCTGCTGCTCTCGCCCATCGCGGTCGCGGTGGTCTCCTTCCTCGTCCGCTTCCCGCTCGCCGAGGCCGGGTCCGGGGTGGCGCAGACGGCCCGCCTGCCCGAGGACGCGCGGATGTGGTCGATCGGGGACCTCTCCTACAGCAACGTCGGTCTGCTGATCCTGGTCGCCATGATGGCCGTCTTCTGGATCGTCGACTCACGCACCGCGGTCGGCTTCGAGCTCCGGGTCGTCGGGGCCAACCGCCGCTTCGGGGCGTATGGCGGAGTCGTGGTCGGCCGCCTTGCTCTCGGGGCAATGGCCGCGGCCGGCGCAGCAGCTGGCATCGTCGGCGCGGTGATCGTGCTCTCCTCGCCGTACCGGCTGATCGACGGCGCGCTGCTCTCGCCCGGCTACACCTTCGCCGGCTTCGCGGCCGCGCTGCTCGCCGGCGGCCGTCCCCTCCTGATCCCCGTGACCTCGGTGCTGTTCGCGGTCCTCCAGGTCGGCGGCGCCGCGATGGAGCGAACCGCGGACGTTCCCCGGCAGCTCTCCGACCTCCTGCAGGGCGTCGTCATCATCGTGCTCGCGCTGCGCACCGTGCTCGACGCCGGCCGCACCGGACGGAGCGAGCACTGATGCACGTCTTCGAGTGGGGATTCGTCGCCGCAGTGCTCCTCGCCGCCACCCCGGTCCTCTATGCCGCGCTGGCGGGTGCGCTGTCGGCTCAGGTGGGCGTGTTCAACATCGCGCTCGAAGGGCAGATGCTCTGGGGCGCCTTCGCCGCCGTCGCAGGAAGCTACTACACCGGCAGCGCCTGGGCGGGCATCGGCATCGCCGTTCTGAGCAGCGCGATCTTCTCGGTCGTGCTCGCCGTCGGCGCCGCCCGGTTCCGGGCGGATCCCATCATCATCGCCATCGGAACGAACCTCCTCGCCCTCGGGCTCACCGGCTTCCTGATGCGGGTCCTGTTCGACGTGTCCGGCACGTTCTCGCCCCGTGGCCTGCAGGGCCTCCCCGCCATGTCCTTCCTCCGTGACATCCCGGTCCTCGGCCCGGTGTTCGGCGGGCAGACCGTGCTGGTGCCGCTCGCGTTCGTGCTCTGCATCGCCGCCGGTCTGTGGCTGCGGTCGAGCGTCGGCGGGCTGCGCCTCCGCGGGATCGGCGAGCACGCGGCAGCGGCGGCGAGCCTCGGCGTCAACGTCGCCCGCACCCAGACCTGGACGACCATCGTCGGCGGTGCTCTCTGCGGGCTGGCGGGAGCTCAGCTCGCGCTCGGCAACGTCACGGTCTTCACCGAGAACATGACCGCCGGTCGAGGTTGGATCGCCGTCGCTGCGGTCATGCTGGTCGGCAATCGCCCGCTGTGGGTCCCGATCGCGTGCCTCGGCTTCGGCGCGGCCGAGGCCTTCGGCTTCCGCCTGCAGGGGCTCGGCGCACCGCAGCAGCTGACCGACGCCGCGCCGTACGCCATCACCCTTCTCGTGCTCGTCGCCACCCGGATCCGCTTCGGCGCCGCCCGGCGGGCCCTCTCCTCTTGACCGCTCCCTTCCAGAAAGCCGCCATGACCGACGACTCAGTCCGCCACGTCATCCTCGACACCGACACCGGCATCGACGACGCCCTCGCCCTGCTCTACCTCGCGGGTCGCTCCGATGTCGAGCTGTCCGCCATCACCAGCGTCTACGGCAACACCTCGGTCGAGTCGGCGCTCACCAACATCGCGCGGGTGCTGGAGGTCGCCGGACTCGAGGACGTGCTGGTCGCCCGAGGCGCCGCCGGCCCGCTCAGCGGGGCGCCGCGGATCGCGGCTCACGTGCACGGCAACGACGGACTCGGGGACCTCTGGTCGGCCCCGATCGCGCCGAAGAACCTCTCCACGCTGAGCTCCGCCGAGCTGATCGTCGAGATGGCTCGCGCCCGGCCGGGCTACTACGACCTGCTTCCCGTCGGCCCGCTCACCAACATCGGCATCGCGCTCGAGATCGAGCCCAACCTGCTGACGCTCTTCCGCTCGACGGTGATCATGGGCGGCTCAGGCCCGTTCCCGCCCCTCGGCGTGGTGCAGATGGTCGATGCGAACATCCACAACGACTCGGAGGCCGCGGCGCGGGTCTTCGCCGCCCCGCGCACGGAGCTCGTGATGGTGGGCGTCAACGTGACGGCCCCGACGATCGTCGACGAGCAGGCGGTGCAGGCGCTCGCCCGCGCCGGCACCCCGTGGGGCACCTTCTCGGCGCAGATCCTCGAGGCCTACATGGACTTCTACCAGGTGGCATGGGGACGCCGGGTCTCCCCGGCCCACGACGGGCTGGCGGCCGCACTGCTGGTGCAGCCGGACTGGATCACCCGGTCCGAGCGCGGCCCGGTCAACATCACGACCGACGGATTCGCCACCCGCGCCCACCTGATGCGGACGGACACCGGGCTGCCGGTGAGCTGGACCGCGACTCCCGCGCCGGACACCCTCGTCGTGCTCGACGTCGACCGGGAGGCCTTCCTGGCCGACTTCGTCCGCGTGCTCTCCGGCGGCGGCTCGCGGGCGTGAACCGGTCGGGGCTCGTCGGCGGCAGGACTGGTCAGGCCATCGCGGCGTAGGTCTCCAGCCTGCGCACCGCGGTTGCCTCGTGGGCGGCCATGCCCTCCGACTCGGAGATGACCTGGACCGCCTCGGCCAGTTCTGGTGTGGCAGCCTGGGTCACCCGCTGGAAGGTGAGCGGCTTGAGGAAGCGGGATACCGAGAGACCCGCGCTGTGCTTCGCGCCGCCCGCCGTGGGCAGGACGTGGTTGGTGCCGGCCATTCCCTTGTCCGAGTAGGCGACGGTGCTCCACGGGCCGATGAAGAGGGATCCGTAGTTGCGCAGGCGCTCCAGGTAGAAGTCGTCGTCGTCCGTCATCAGCTCGAGGTGCTCGGGCGCGAGGTCGTCCATCAGCGTGATGGCGGTGTCCGGGGAATCGGCCACGGTCACCGTGCCGTAGTCGTGCCAGGCGGGTCCCGCGATGTGCGCGGTCGCCAGAGTGCTCAGCTGGCGCTCCACCTCGTCGGCCACTGAGGCCGCGAGCGACGCCGAGGTGCTGACGAGGGCTGCGGGGGAGTTGATGCCGTGCTCGGCCTGGCCGAGGAGGTCTGCCGCGACCAGCGCCGGGTCGGCGCTGTCGTCCGCGAGCACAGCGACCTCGGACGGCCCCGCAAGCAGATCGATCGCGACGACGCCGAACAGCTGGCGCTTCGCCTCGGCCACGAACGCGTTGCCGGCCCCGACCAGCATGTCGACCGGCGCCTCGCCCAGCAGGCCGAAGGCCATCGCGGCGAGGGCCTGCACGCCGCCGAGGCAGAACACGCGGTCCGCTCCGGAGAGGTGTGCTGCGTAGAGCACGGCGTCGTTCGGGCGGCCGTCCGGTCCTGGCGGAGTGCAGCTGATGACCCGCGGCACGCCGGCCACCTTCGCCACGCCGACCGTCATGAAGGCGCTCGCGGTCAGCGGGAAGCGCCCGGCGGGGAGGTAGGCGCCGACGGACCCGACCGGGATGTAGCGGTGGCCAGTGATGATGCCGGGCACGAGCTCGACCTCGAAGTCGGTCAGGTGCGCGCGCTGCTCGCGGGCGAAGGCCTTGGTGCGGGAGGAGCCGAGTTCGATCGCCTCGCGCAGGGCGACCGGAAGCCGGTCGCCCGCGTCCGCCAGGCCGTCGCCGGAGACCTCGAGGTCCGCGCCGGTCCAGTGGTCGAGCTGCGCGGCGTATGCCCTGACTGCGGAGAGGCCGTCACGCTCGATCCGGGACAGCATCTCGGACACCGTTCGGATCACGTCGGGATTCCGCTGAGCCGCAGGAGCGGTCACGCCCGGCTGCTTGACGGTCGTGTAGCGCCCGCGGAGGGCTTCGAGCACGTGGGGGGAGAACAGCATGCAGTCAACCTAGGAGCGACCCGATCCGCGGAGAAGACGTCAATCCGCCATCGCTGCCATCGTGTTTCCCTATTGCTCGGCGAGCATGGCTCGAGCCAGGCGGGAGAGCTCGGCGGTCGCAGGCGAGAGCGAACCGCCCTCGCGCTGCACGAGAGCGATCGTGTCGTAGAGGGGCGGCGAGAATGAGGCGAAGTGCAGACCCGGTGGGCAGCTGCCGTGCTCGACGACGGCCCTGGACACGAACGTGTCGCCGGCCCCCGCAGCGACGAGCGACAGGGCGGCCTCGGACTGCTCCACCTCGATGCGGGCCTCCAGGGTCACCCCCTCCAGCTGCGCGCGTTCGGCGAGCTGACGCCGGGTGGGATCCTTCCAGCCGTAGTGGGCGTCATAGAGGACGAGGTCGCGGTCGGCGAGGTCCGCGATGGTGACGGGCGCGGCGACATGGCGGGGATCGGCGCTCGCGTAGAGCACCTCATCCCGCCGGAGCGGAGTGAAGCGGAGCCCCTCCGGGTCGAGGGGAAGAACCACCAGTCCGCCCTCGAGCTCGCCCGAGCGCACCATGTTCGCGACCTCCACCGAGTTGAGACCGACGACGCGCAGTCGCACGTGCGGGTACTGCGCGTGGAAGTTGTTGAGGAGATCCGCCATCGAGTAGTAGTTGGCGTTGCGCAGCAGCCCGAAGGTCGCCGTGCCGCCGTCGAGGGACTTGACCGCCTTGAGCGCGCGCTCCGCCTCTTCCGCGGCGGCGATGGCCTTCTCGGCAAGGGGCAGCAGCTCCTCCGCCGCTCGGGTGAGCACGAGCCGCCGTCCGGTGCGGATGAACAGCGCGATCTCGTAGCTGTCCTCGAGTCGCCGAATCACCTCCGAGACGGTGGGCTGGGCCATGTGCAGGGCGCGTGCCGCCGCGGTGAACGAGCCCAGGCGTGCGGCCGCGACGAAGACCCGGAGCTGAAGCAGTGTCACCCGCTCAGCGTAGGACCGAGCCCCCCGCCGAGACCCACGCGGAGCGAGTCACACATAGGGTGACGCGATGGCAGCCAGCGGCTATTGGCTTCTGGTGCCCCCGAAAGGCGCTACCTATGCTCGGGCTACCCCGGACCCCCCGGCGGAGACAAGGACTGATGATGGCGCTGACCGACGAGGACCAGAAGCTCCGTGAATTCGGCTACAAGCAGCGGCTGGACCGGTCGGTGGGGTGGCTCTCCTCATTCCTGCTCGGCTTCGCCGTCATCAGTGCCACGACCGCGGTCTTCTCCGGCTTCGGCTTCGGCCTGGGCACTGCGGGGCCCGCCTTCGTCTGGACCTTCCCGATCGCCGTGGCCGTGTTCTTCATCTGGGCGCTGATCGCGGGTGATCTGGTGGCGAAGATCCCGCTCTCCGGTTACGCCTATCAGTGGACGAGCCGCCTGGTGAGCCCGACCGCCGGCTGGTTCACCGGCTGGGCCGGCCTCGTGGGGTTCATCAGCGGGTTCACCGGTGTGGCGTACGTGATGGCGGGCTACGTCGGCGGCCTTCTCGGCATCGAGATGTCGACGCCCGTCCAGATCCTCATCTCGCTCGTCATCGTCCTGTTCTGCGTGATCGTCAACGTCTACGGCGTCCGCCTCGCGACGGCCCTCAACAACATCGGCGTCGGCCTCGAGCTCGTCGTCACCGTGGGTGCCACCGCGTTCGTCGCCGTCGTCGCCTTCTTCGTCAGCGGCGACCACCAGGAGGTCTCGTTCCTCTTCTCCGCGGGCGACACCGGCGTCTCGCCCTATCTCGCGGTCTGGCTGACCTCGAGCCTCGGCTGCATCTTCGGACTGCTCGGTGTCGAGGCGGCCGCGGACATCGCCGAGGAGACGAAGGACGCGCGGCGGGTCATCCCGCGCACCATGTTCATGGCGCTCGGCGTCTCCGCGGTCGTCGAGTTCTTCATGTACATCGTCTTCCTCCTCGCGATCAAGGATCCGGCCGCCCTCACGGGCAGCGCCTCGCCCATCGCCGACATCATCGGCGCTCAGGTGTCGCCCTGGTTCGCGAAGATCGTGGTCGCTCTCGCCATCACCAACATCCTCGTCTGCGTGCTCGCCAACATGCTGGTGGCAACCCGCCTCACCTACGCGATGGCCCGCGACAACGTGCTCCCCTTCTCCCGGCAGCTGCGCCGCGTCTCCGCCAGGCACAAGACGCCGTCCTCTGCGGTCTGGGCGACGGGCATCCTCTCCTTCGCGCTCCTGCTCACCGCGTTCGTCAGCGCCGAGGCGTTCGCCTTCATCCTCGGCATGTCGGCTCTCGGCTACTTCACGGTCTACGTGATCACGACCTCGGGCCTCCTGGTGGCGAAGCGGCGGGGCCGGCTGCCCAAGGGCGACCCCGGCACGTTCGACCTCGGACGCTGGCGGACTGCCGTCTACGTCGGCGGCCTCATCGCCTTCTCCCTCGTCCTGCTCGCGCTCCTGCTCCTCCCGGCCTTCCAGGTGAACGGGATCGTCTTCGTGATCACGATGGCTGTGGCCGGCCTGTGGTGGCTGCTGGGGCTTCGGCCCCGTCTCGCCCGGGGCGACGCCGGCCCGCGCTTCGCGCTGCGGGAGAATGCCGTGGCGGACGCCCCGGAAACCGTCTCCGCCCGGGACTGAGGAGCACACGTGCGAGCGATCGTCTTCACCAGCAGGGACCGTCCGGTCGAGGAGCTCGACGTGGACCTGGCGTCGCCGGGACCCGAGGAGGTTCGGGTCCGGATCGCGGCAGCCGGAGTCTGCCATTCCGACCTGCACGTCCGGAACGGGGACTGGGATCTGCCTCTGCCGCTCGTGATGGGCCACGAGGGCAGCGGCGTCATCACCGAGGTCGGCAGCGACGTGCGCGGGCTGGAGATCGGGGACCACGTCGTGCTCAGCTGGGTCGCGCCCTGCGGCCGATGCCGAGCCTGCCTCCGTGGGCAGGAGGCCCGGTGCGAGGTCGCCGCGACCGTGGTGGCGCTCACCGGCAGCCTCAACGACGGCACCTCCCGGTTGAGCATCGGCGGCCAGAGGATCAACCACTACCTCGGCACATCCACCTTCGCCGAGGAAGCGGTCGTGCCGGCAGCGGGCGCCATCAAGGTGCGCCGGGATGCGCCGCTGGACGTGCTCTCGCTGGTGGGCTGCGCCGTGGCGACGGGCGTCGGGGCCGTACGGAACACGGCGCGAGTTCCTCCCGGCTCCCGGGTGGCCGTCATCGGCTGCGGGGGCGTCGGACTGTCCGCCATTCAGGGGGCGCGGATGGCCGGCGCCGACCGGATCGTGGCCGTGGACGTGCGACCGGAGAAGACCGCACTCGCGCTCCGTCTCGGTGCCACCGACGTGCTGGACGCGAGCGCGGGCAACGCGTCGGCGCTGCTGCGGGAGCTTCTCCCTGACGGCGTCGACTTCGCCTTCGATGCGATCGGCAAGGCCCAGACCACCCGGCAGGTCATCGAGATGCTCGACATCGGGGGTGCGGCGGTGATCGTCGGAATCCCTCCCGCCGGAACCGAGGTGGCCTTTCAGCCGCAGACCCTGGTGGACCTCGACCAGCGGATTCTCGGCTCCAACTACGGTGGCATCCGGCCCGCGCGGGACATCCCCTGGCTCGTCGACCAGTACATGGAGGGGAACCTCTTCATCGACGAGCTGGTCAGCGCGCGACGGCCGCTCAGGGAAGCGGAGGCGAGCCTCACGGAACTCGCGTCCGGCACCGCTCTGCGGCAGCTGCTCATTCCCTGACGTCCGGGGGAACACGAAGGCCCGCACGACAACTACCGTGAATCCTGCAGAGCCGTAACTCTGCCCAGCTTCAGCAAGGAGAATCCATGACCCAGTACGCAGTCGTCGATCCGGCCAGCGGCGAGACCGTCCGCAACTATGACAGCATCGGCGATGACGCCCTCGACGAGGCCATCGCTGCCGCGAGCGAGGCACACGAGACGTGGTCGCGGTCGACCACGGCGGATGAGCGCGCCGAGATCATCCGGCGGGTGGCGGACCTGCACACCGAGCGCCGCGACGAGCTCGCCGCGATCATCGTCCGCGAGATGGGCAAGCCGCTCGAGCAGGCCCTCGGCGAGGTCGACTTCGCCGCGGACATCTACCGCTACTACGCCGACAACGCGACCGGCTTTCTCAAGGACGAGAAGATCGAGCTGCAGGATGCCGCAGGGGACGCGTTCATCCGCCGCTCGTCGCTCGGCGTGCTGCTCGGCATCATGCCGTGGAACTTCCCCTACTACCAGGTGGCCCGCTTCGCCGGCCCCAACATCATCATCGGCAACACGATCCTGCTCAAGCACGCCGAGCAGTGCCCCGAGTCGTCGCTCGCGATCGAGGCGATCTTCCGTGACGCCGGCGCTCCTCGCGGCGCGTACACGAACGTCTTCGCCACTCACGATCAGGTGGCGAAGATCATCGCGCATCCTCGCGTGCAGGGGATCTCGCTCACCGGTTCCGAACGGGCCGGGGCGGCGGTAGCCGAGCTGGCGGGACGGCACCTCAAGAAGGTGGTGCTCGAACTGGGCGGTTCCGACCCGTTCATCCTCTTCTCCACCGACGACCTGGATGCCACGGTCGAGTCGGCGGTCAACGCGAGACTCGACAACAACGGACAGTCCTGCAACGCGGCCAAGCGGTTCATCGTGGCGGACGAGCTCTACGACGCGTTCGTGGAGAAGTTCACCGCCGCGATCACCGCGGTGCAGCCCGCCGATCCCAACGCGCCCGGCACCGTGCTCGGACCCCTGTCATCCAAGGCAGCGGCCGAGCGGCTCCAGGAGCAGCTCGATCGAGCCGTGGCGCAGGGGGCCACCGTGCTCGCCCGGGGCGAGCGGAAGGACACCTACTTCCCGCCCGCCGTGCTGGCCGACGTCACGAGCGACATGGACGCGTATCGGGAGGAGTTCTTCGGCCCGGTCGCGCAGGTGTACCGGGTCGCCGACGAGAGCGAGGCGATCCGCATCGCGAACGACACCCAGTACGGACTCGGTTCCTACGTGTTCACGACCGACCCCGACCAGGCCATGCGTGTGGCGGACCGGATCGACGCGGGCATGGTCTGGATCAACCTGGTGCTGGGCGACTCGCCCGAGCTGCCCTTCGGCGGCGTCAAGTCGTCGGGCTCCGGACGCGAGCTCGGCCGCTACGGTGCCGACGAGTTCGTCAACAAGAAGCTCATCCGCGTCGCCGGCTGACCGCTCCCGCACTTTCGCTCAGCAGGCAGAATTCGCTCCGCCCCGGCTTTTGGGGGCCGTCCTGCCTGCTGGGCGAAATTCTGCCTGCTCAGGGATAGGCCGGGGGAGGGACTAGCGGCGGAGAGCCGCCGTCGCCTGCTGCTCCAGCTGAGCTGCCCTGCGCTCCACCTGCCGGTCGTGCAGGATCGAGACCCCCGCGGCCGCCAGGTAGAGCACGGCCATCGGCACCGCGAGCAGGAACATCGACATCACGTCGGCGGCCGGCGTCGCGATCGCCGAGAAGATCAGGATGGCGAGCAGGGCGGTGCGCCACGCCGTGAGGATCGTCCGGCCGCTCAGGACTCCCAGGAAGTCGAGCAGCACGAGGAACACGGGCAGCACGAACCCGACGCCCACCGCCAGCACCAGCTTCAGCAGGAATGTGAAGTAGTCGTTCGCCTGGATGAGCGACGACGACTCCGCCGGCGCGAACCCGGCGAGGATTGACACGATGTGCGGCAGCACGAACCAGCCGGCCGCGCAGCCGGCCAGGAAGATCGGCACCGCGGAGAGGAAGAAGCCGAAGGTGTAGCGCTTCTCGGTGCGGGAGAGCGCCGGCACGAAGAAGGCGAAGATCTGGTAGAGCCAGATCGGGCTCGAGACGATGATGCCCAGGGTGAACGCGATCTGGAGCTTCAGGTCGAACGCGCCGCCGAGACGGTCGAAGTTGATGCTGGCGAGCCGCCCCTGGGTCAGGGCCAGCTCGGCGAGCGGGGAGCGCATCGCCTCGAAGACGTAGTCGGCCAGGAACCACCCCGCCACGGCTCCGGCCAGAACGGCCAGGGCCGAGCGGTAGAGCCGGTTGCGGAGCTCGATCAGGTGCCGCCCGAGCGACATCCGCCGGTCCCTCGAGCGGCGCAGAGACGCTGCCGCCGTCACCGTCAGACCTTCGGGGGAGTGCGCGGCACGACGACCTCGGCGTCGACCATGTCGGCGGGCGCGGCGTCGTCGTCCTTGGCAGTCGTCATCTCGCTCTTGAAGATGCGGGTGGACTGCCCGACGCTGCGGGCGAGCGCGGGAAGCTTGGCCGCGCCGAAGAGCAGAAGCACGATGGCGAGGATGACGAGGAGGTGCCATCCTCCGAGATTTCCGAGCATGGGGATCAATTCCTTTCAGGCGAGCTGGACGGCTCCTCTGCAGCGGAATGCTGCTGAGAGAGCCCTGCCGGGAATTCCGCCGGCATCGGTGCAGAAGAGCGTTTCGAGGGGGAGATAGGCGGGCGTGAACCGGCCGACGGAAGTTCGTCGAGAAGGGCGTCTCGGATTATCCGGCGCGGGTCGTAGTGACGCGGGTCGAGTTTGACCCAGTCGACCTCGTCGAATTCGGGACCCATCTCCTGCCGCATCCGGTCCTTCGCCCCGTCCGCGAGGTCGCGCGCGCTCCGCACGAACCGGGCGAGCTGGGAGGCGAATTCCGGCAGCCGCTGCGGTCCGATCAGGAAGACCGCGATCACCGCGATGAGCACGATCTTGTCGAGAGTGAGGCCGAACATGGCTTCCTTCCTCGGTCGGGTCTCCCGCCGCGCAGTCGCCGAACTTCGGGTGATCGGCGTCCGCGCGGCGGGAGGTTCTCGGGTCAGCGGAACGAACTAGTCGTTGTCGCCGCTCTCGCGGAAGGTGCCGTTGACGCCGGCGGGGAAGAATCCACCCTGGGTGACCTTCGCGGGGTTGAGGTAGACGATGTTCAGGACCTGCGCCGTGCTGCGGGAGTCCACAATGCTGGCGCTGTTGTGGGTCGGAACCAGGAAAGCCGTGCCACCGTTCCTGGTGAGGGCATGATCGAGATCGCTCGGTCCGTCCAGGCTGTCGCGCGCCGCGGTGATTTTGTTCGCGGAGCTCGCAAGACCCTTCTCCAAGATCTCGGTGCGGATGATCCCGGCGTGGTACGCCTCGACCGCCAGGATGCCGGCTGCGGCCTCCAAGTAGGTCTTGTTCGAGATCAGCGGAGCAGCGCCCTTGTAGGCGGTCACTCCGACGTCCTCGAACACGAAGGCACCGAGCAGGAAGTTCTCCTCGCTGGCGTACGGGTCGAACGTCTGGCCCTTGGTGATGAGGCCGGCGGCCATCGCGGCAGCGGTGAAGCTCTCCTTGATGTTGATGGCCGGCTCCGACACTGCCGCGCTGCCCAAGGCCGTACGGAGGAAGCTCACGTGATTCTTCTCGTCCTGCGCGATCTGAGTGGCGATCTCCTTCAGCCGATCGGTCTTGAACGGCACGGCGTGTCCGCCGGTCACGGGTCCCTGCTTGCCCTTGCCGGTGCGCAGGGAGGCCGGGAGGCCGTGGCCGTACACGGCCTGGGAGTAGAACTCCGCCTCGAGGTATTCGAGGTTGAGGGCGAAGTTCAGGACCGCGCCGTCCGTGACCGCGCCCGACGCGGCCGCCATGGCAACGTCGCGGGATGCTCCGCCGGTGGTCAGCGCGGAGACGCCCACCCCGACTCCGGCGATGCCGGCCGCAGTGAGGAACCGACGACGGTCCCACTCACTCTCCGCGCTCCGGTCGATCGCATTCTTGATGAACCTCTTGTCAAACATCGTGCTCCTTGGGTGAAAGGCAGGTCGATATCGGCGGGTCCCCCCAATGCGGCGCTTCAACTATCCGCACTCGTCGCGCAGCCGGTGGCCGCGCTCCGCTGACTGTATGGGTCGATTCCGGCGGAAAAACCGCGCATTCAGCGGTTACTCAGCGGCAGAGAAGAGTGCAAAGAAAACCATGGAGAATCGCCGCAATCCGACCATCCGGAGGCCTCCGAACTGACTACTGGGACGCATTCCCGAATTCGCTGTTCGAGGCTGGAATGGGCACTGGCGCCTCCGCTGCGGTGATGACGCAATCGGTCGACGCGGCCCGCGCTGGCACGCTCCCGGACCGACGGGCGCAAGCCTGATAGAACGGTGGGACGTCGGCGTACGGCTCGCCGACCCAGGAGCACGACGGGGGAGGGCGGGCCACCGTGTCACTCGACACCATCGCCATCCTCGGCGTGCTGACGGCCCTCTCGGGGACCGTGCTGCTCGCGGTCGGCGCACAGCTGCAGCATCGCGGCGTCGAATCCACGAGCCACTCGGACGGGCCGGGCGGCGGACTGAAGCTGCGGCAGCTGGCGATCCTCGTGCGCAACCGGCTCTGGCTCCTCGGCATCCTGCTCACCGGCGCGGCCATGGTCCTGAACCTGATCAGCCTCCGGCTCGCGCCGCTCATCGTGGTGCAGCCGCTCGGGGTCGTCGCTCTGGTGATCACGGCCCTGCTCAACGCGAGGGCGCACTCCTATCGGCTGTCCTGGGCGTCCATCTCCGCCATCGCGGTGTGCGTGGCGGGCATCGGCACCTTCGTGACGGTCGGAGCCCTCACAGCGCGGAACTCGGTCGTGTCGGATGCCGACCTGGGCGTGATCCTCACCGTCCTGTCGGTCGCGGTGGTCCTCATCCTGGTCGCGGTGGTCACCCTGCGGCGGCGCTTCCCGGCGATGATCAACGTCCTGTCCGCGGGGCTGCTCTCCGGGTTCGTCGTCACGCTCGCCAAGACGGTCGTCACCCGGGTGTCGGTGGGCGAGATCGGCTGGCTCACCTTCGTGGGAGCGGTCGCCCTGGTGGCCGCAGCCACCGCGAGCGCCTACTTCGTGCAGAGCGCCTACGCGTCGGGGCCGGTCGACCTCATCGTGGCCGGCCTCACCATCCTCGACCCGCTGGTCGCGGTGACCCTGGGGGTGCTCGTGCTGGGGGAGGCGGCGCGGACGCCGCTCTGGGCGGTGCTGGCATACGGAGTCAGCGGAGCGGCGGCCATCCTGGGAGTGTTCCTGCTGGCTCGCAACCACCCGCAGGCTGCCGAATACGAGGAGGAAGCCCGCCTCCCCTGAGAGCGCCCGTCGTGTCAACCGGGTGGGCTTGTGCCGCCCGCCCGGGTCAAGATGTTCGGGTGAGGCGCATCTCCTATTCTGACGAGCACTTCGTCACCACCAACGGCATCTCCGAGAAGCTGCTCGAGTACGCCAAGCTGATGGGCCGGCGGGACACCGACGATGTCGTGCAGATCCCCGCGTTCGACGATTCCGGTGCGGTCTGGTCGGTCGAGGTGCTGATCGGACCAGCCAGCCAGATCACCGCGGTGCAGACGAAGGGCGACGAGCTGGACTTCGACGATTCGGAAGTCGTGGCCGAGCTGGAGAAGCGGATCGCGGCACTGGGACCGAGCCTGCCGATGCCGGCCAGGGCCGCCGAGGACGGCGAGGCGATCACCTCGGACTTCGATCCCGACTTCAGCGACGTCTGACCCTGGGCGGCCCGCGATCCGGGTGGGAGGCGCGGGAGCCGAGGGCGGTACCGACGCTCAACTATCGTTGACCCTCGAGCCGGAGGGGGTCGCGTGGAGGCTGTGCCGCTGATCGGCGTCGTCCTCGCCGCCCTCGTGGTCGTGCTGATTCCGGGCCTCGCCGTCGGCGCCGCCCTCGGTCTGCGCGGCCTTCCCCTCGCCGCCCTCGCGGGCCCGGTGACGTGTGCCGTGCTGGGCCTGGGGGCCGTGCTCCTGGAGATCCTCGGGATCCCCTTCGCCGCCTGGTCGATCGCGCTGGGCGTGCTGCTGACGGCCGCCCTCGCCCTCGGGATCGGCGTGCTCCTCCGGCGGCTGCCGAGCCGATCGCCGGAGGAGCCCCGGCTGCGCTGGCTGCTGCCGGCCTGGGCGGCCGCTGCCGTGGTGATCCTCCTCGTGGTCGCATCAGCGCTTCCCGCGCCTGATGCGATCAGCCAGACCTACGACGCGGTCTTCCACCTGAACGCGGCCGCGTCGATCCTCGACACCGGCCATGCCTCCTCGTTCACGCTGTACCGGCTCAACAATCCCGGCGACGACATCGAGTTCTATCCGGCGGTCTGGCACGCGCTTGTGGCGCTGACGGCTCAGGTGTCGGGGGCGAGCAGCGCGCTGGCGACCAATGCGACCTGGCTCGCGGTCGCCATCGGTGTGTGGGTTCCTGCGGTCACCTGGCTCACCTCGACGGTCGCCCCCGCGCGCGCGCGGACGGCCGCGACCGTCGTCGCCCCGCTGCTGGCCTCGGGCTTCGCTGCGTTCCCCTACCTGCTGCTGGACTGGGGCACCCTGTACCCGACCGGCATCGCCTATGCGCTCATGCCGGTGGGTCTCGCCCTTGCAGTGCGGATTCTCCGGCTGACTCCGGACGGGGCCGATCGCGGAGTGGCGCGCGATCTCCTGCTGTTCGCGATCTGGCTGGGTGCGGAGGTGTTCGCCCACCCGCGGTCGATGGTGAGCTTCGCCGCGGTCGCGACGCCGCTCCTGGTCGCCTTCGTCCACCGCTGGCTCGCCGGCCGGGCCAGGCGGCCGGGCGGCCGCCGCTTCGTCACGCTCACCGTGGTCCTCGGCGGCGCGGCTCTGGTCGGGTTCGGCGTCCTCGCCGCGATCGCCGTCCTGCGCTACTTCCACGCCGACGAGCGTCCCATCTCGGACCGGCTCAACGGGGGTCCCGCCCGAGCGAACCAGTCGCTGCTCGGCGCCGTGGTGCAGGTACTCACCCAGACCCCGGTCGTCGTCCCGGGCGCCACGATGATCGTCCCCGCGGCCGGGCTCGCTCTCCTCACGATCGCCGGCATCGTGCTCGCGCTGCGCACCAGGGGGCTGCGCTGGCTGGTCGCGTCGTTCGCCGTCCTGGGCGTCCTGTACTGCCTGGCCGCGTCGTCCGACGCCGACCTGGTGAAGGTGCTCACCGGGCTCTGGTACAAGGACAAGTACCGGCTCTTCTCGGTCCTGCCTCTGCTCGCGGTGCCGCTGGCTGCCGTGGCGGCGAGCGCAGGACGCGACTGGATCGCGCGCCGCGTGGGACCGCGCGGCCCCGGGACAGCAGCGATCGTGGCGGGCGCGCTCGTCGTCGCGATCACCACGGTGCCGAGCCTGCTGGGGATGCAGGGCGCCATCGCGCGCACCTTCGCCCTCGAGGAGAGCGACAAGGGCGGCAGGCTCCTCGACGCCGCCGAGGTGCGACTGATCAAGCGACTCCCGGAGTTCGTGCCCCAGGGCGAGTCGGTGGTCGGCAACCCGTGGAACGGTTCGGCACTCACCTGGGCCATCGGTGGCCGGGAGTCGGTGTTCCCCCACCTGACCGGCAGCTGGGGGAAGGACCGCGCCCTCGTCGCCGAGCGGCTCGACGCGGTCTCGACCGACCCCGGCATCTGCGCGGCACTCGACCGGCTGCACGCCCACTACCTGTTCTCCTCGAAGGGCATCCAGGGCGGCGACGACAGGGCGGCCGAGTACTTCTCGGGCATCGACCGCGCCGTGGGCGCGCCCGGGTTCACCGAGGTGGCGCGGGACGGGGACAGCGTCCTCTACTTCATCGACGCCTGCGCTTCCTAGCCCCGACGGGCGGTCCGGTGAGGAACGCCCGAGGATCCACGGGGCCGCACCGGCAGGGCGGCGGTCAGGGCTCGCGCTTGGCGCCCTCCGAGGGACGCACCACGAAGGTGTCCGGGGTGTCGAAGCCGTGCTCCGCGAACGCGCCGTCCATGGCCACCTGGATGCGGGAGACGGCGTCCTCGGCCACCAGGGCGATGGCCGCGCCGCCGAAGCCGCCGCCGGTCATCCGGGCTCCCACGGCGCCGTTCTGCTGGGCCGTCTCGACCGCGAGGTCGAGTTCGGGGACCGAGATCTCGAAGTCGTCGCGCATGGACCGGTGGGAGGCGTCGAGCAGGTCTCCGATCGCCTGAGGGCCGGCGCTGCGCAGCGCCTGCACCGTGTCGAGCACCCTCTGGTTCTCGGTGACCACGTGCCGCACCCGGCGGAACGTGACGTCGTCGAGCATCGTGCGGGCCAGGTCGAGGTCTTCGACGCTGAGGTCGCGCAGGGAGGAGACTCCCATCGCGGCAGCCCCCGCCTCGCAGGAGGCGCGACGCTCGCGGTAGCCGCCGGTCGAGTGCTCGTGCTTCACGCCGGTGTCGATGACCAGGATGGTGAGCCCCGCCTCGGCCAGTCCCAGCGGCACGATGGCGGTCTCGAGCGAGCGGCAGTCGAGGAAGACGGCCGCGTCGGGCCTGCCCAGCAGGGATGCGGACTGGTCCATGATGCCGGTGGGGGCGCCCACCGCCTCGTTCTCGGCACGCTGACCGACCAGCGCCAGTGCCGGTCGGTCGAGCTCGAGGTTCCAGAGTTCGGCGAGGGCGACGCCCACCGAGCTCTCGATGGCCGCGGACGAGGACAGGCCGGCTCCGACCGGGACGTTGGAGTCGATCACGAGATCGACCCCGCGCACAGCGGAGAGGTCGGCGCCGGCTTCGCCGAGCGCCCAGGCGACGCCGAGCGGATACGCGGCCCACCCCTGCAGGTGTCCGTCGCGCTGCGCCTCGGCGAGGTCGGGAAGGGGCAGCTCCACCACGTCGTCGCTGAACGTGCTCGCCACCCGGATCAGGCTGTCGTCCCGCAGGCCTGCGGCCACGAGGGTGCGGCGGTCGATGGCGAAGGGGAGCACGAACCCCTCGTTGTAGTCGGTGTGCTCGCCGATGAGGTTCACCCGGCCGGGCGCCGACCAGACGCCATCGGCGTCCCGCCCGGTGATCGCGGAGAAGAGGGAGCGCAGCTCGTCGCGCATGTCGGTCATGACCGTTCGATCGCCTTCCGGATGTTGTGGGCCGCCGTCTCGGGAGGCACGTCGCCGATCCACGCGCCCATCGCGGCTTCCGATCCGGCCAGGTACTTCAGGCGGTCCACCGCCCGTCGGGGTGAGGTCAGCTGGAGGTTGAGGCGCACCGTCTCCCGACCGCGGTGCACCGGGGCCTGGTGCCATGCGGCGATGTAGGGGGTGGGGGAGTCGTAGAGCGCGTCGATTCCGCGCAGCAGCCGCAGGTAGAGGCTCGCGAGCTCGTCGCGCTCCTCGGCGCTGGTCGCCGCGAAGTCCGGCACGGGGCGGTGGGGCAGCAGATGCACCTCGATCGGCCAGCGCGCCGCGAAGGGGACGAACGCGGTCCAATGCTCGCCGGCGAGCACCACGCGGTCGCCCGCCCGCTCGCTGTCGAGGATTCGCTGGAACAGATCGGGGGAGGTGCGCTCGATCGAGTCCAGCAGCCGGGTGGTGCGCGGGGTGATGTAGGGGTAGGCGTAGATCTGGCCGTGCGGATGGTGCAGGGTCACCCCGATGGCCTCGCCGCGGTTCTCGAACGGGAACACCTGTTCGATTCCCGGCAGGGCGGACAGCGCCGCAGTCCGGTCGGCCCAGGCCTCGATGACCGTCCGCGCCCTGCTGACCGTCTGGGTCCCGAAGGAGCCCTCGGTGGCGGGGCTGAAGCACACCACCTCCGTCCGGCCGACCGACGTGCGGGTGCGGCCGAGCCCGAGCTCGGCGAGGTCCTCCAGTCCACGCGGCGGGTCGAGTGCGACGGGGTAGCCGAGGTCGTTCTGGGCGAGGGCGGGACCGAACGAGGGCGACTTGTTCTCGAAGACGGCGACGTCGTAGAGCGCGGGCACCTCCGACGGATTACCGGCGCTCTGCGGCGCGAGGGGGTCGAGGTGGGCCGGGGGCAGGAAGGCACGGTTCTGCCGCGCCGCCGCGATCGAGACCCAGTCGCCGGTCAGGACATCCAAGCGCATCGTGGCGGTGTCGGGCCGGGGGTCCAGCACGCGTGTGTCGACCGCCCGCTCGGGGCCGAGAGTGGTGTCCGCGTCGTCGAAGTAGAACAGCTCGCGGCCGTCGGCGAGAAGCGCGGTGCGCTTGACGATGGGCATTCAATCACCGTACCGGCCCCCACCCGCGAGGGCGATGCGGGCCTGCGGCTTTCGCCGGGCAGGCGCTCACCCGCTCTGCCGCTCGCCCGGCGGAGGGAGGGCAGTCCGCCGCGCGGCGGATGCGGCGGGAGGGCGGGTCGGCCAGAGTGGCCGTGTGCCCGGAGAATCCGGGCCGGAGGAGGAGCGGCCATGCCGACCGGCGTTCCCATCGAGTTCCGCGGAGTCAGCAAGCGCTTCGGCTCCGTCCAGGCGGTCACCGATCTGGACTTCACGGTGCAGCCAGGACGGGTCACCGGGTTCCTGGGCCCGAACGGCGCGGGCAAGACCACGTCCCTCCGCATGCTCCTCGGACTCGTCACTCCCACGTCGGGCACCGCGACGATCGGCGGCCGCGACTACCGGTCGCTGGAGCGCCCCGTCGCCGTGGTCGGCGCTGCCCTCGAGGCAGCGAGCTTCCACCCGGGACGGAGCGGTCGTGACTCCCTTCGGGTGCACGCCCTCGCCGGAGGAGTGGACGCGGCTCGCGTGCACACGGTGCTCGACACCGTGGGGCTCACGGACTACGCCGGACGACGGGTCGGCGGCTACTCGCTCGGCATGCGGCAGCGCCTCGGACTCGCCACCGCCCTGCTCGGCGATCCGGGCGTGCTCGTGCTCGACGAGCCCATCAACGGCCTCGATCCCGAGGGCATCAAGTGGATCCGCGGCTTCCTCCGATCGCTCGCAGGGGAGGGCCGCACCGTGCTGGTCTCCTCCCACCTGCTCAGCGAGGTGCACCAGACGGTGGACGAGGTCGTCATCATCGCGAAGGGCCGGCTCGTGCACAGCGGGCCGCTGTCGAGCCTCGAGACGATGACGGGCGGCGCCGTCGTGGTCGACTCGCCCGATCGCGCGGCCCTGCTGGTCGCGCTGCACGCAGGGGGCCTTGCGGGGAAGGCGAGCCGGGACGGCATCGTCGTTCCCGGAGCGGACCCCGCCGCGATCGGCCATCTCGCCTTCCGCGCCGGAGTGGAGCTGAGCGCGCTGTACCGCGAGAGCGGCGCATCCGACCTCGAGTCGTCCTTCCTGGCACTCGTCGGAGAGGAGGGCGCCCTGTGAGCCCCTTCGCCGCCGCGCTGCGGGCGGAGTTCACCAAGACCTTCACCACCCGCATCTGGTGGATCCTCCTGCTGGTGATGTTCGGCTACCTCGCGCTGCTCGCGGGGGGGATCTCGTTCGGGCTGGCCGGCCTGAACTCGGCCCGGCCAGAGCTCGCCCAGCAGGGCGGGGAGGGAAGCGTCGCAGGCCTGCCCCTCGCACTCGTGGCTCCGGTGGTCTACAGCCTGGCCACCGCGGTCGGCTACGTCTTCCCGGTGCTGCTCGGGTCGCTGGCGGTCACCAACGAATTCCGGCACAAGACGCTGACTCCCACCTTCCTCGCGACGCCGAAGCGGGGCGCCTCGCTCGCCGCGAAGTGGGGGACCATGCTCGTGCTGGGGGCGCTCTACGGGGTGGTCGCACTGATCGGCACGGTCGGGGTCGGAGCACTCGGGTTCGCGGTGTTCGGGCTCGATTCGCAGCTCGGCGACGGCGACATCCAGGCCCTCCTCGCCCGAGCAGTCCTCGCCATGGCGCTCTGGGCGGTCGTCGGCGTCGGGCTCGGCGTGCTGGTGCCCAGCCAGGTGGGCTCGATCGTGCTGATCCTCGCGTTCACCCAGTTCGTCGAACCGATCCTGCGCCTCGCGGGCGGATTCGCGGACTGGGCCGGCGAGGTCGCGAGGTTCCTCCCGGGCGCCGCGAGCGACTCCTTGGTGGGGGCGAGCATCTACAGCGTCATCAGCGGAAGCGGTGTCGCCGCGCTGGAGTGGTGGCAGGGCGGCCTCGTGCTCGCCGCCTACGCGATCGCTCTCGCGGCGCTCGGCTACGCCGTCAGCTGGCGGCGCGACGTGACCTGATGCGCCGCCTGACGGCGACGATCGCGGCCGCCAGGACGGCGAACGGCAGCAGTCGTGCTGCGGCGGGCCAACGCCAGGAGCCGGTGACCGCCTCGAGCTCAGGCTCCGGGCGGAGCACGTTGCCTGCGGAAGGCTCGATGGAGCCGCCGCGCAGCGCCAGGAGCTTCATCGCCGGGCGCACCATGTGGGAGTAGACGCCGGGCAGGAACTCGTGCAGCGGGATGAGGCTGCCCTGCAGCCGGCCCACCACGACCGCGCGCCGCGGCCGCTTCGCCACCCGCACGACTGCTCGCGCCACCCGGTGCGGTGACACCGATGGCGGCATCGGGTGCACCCGCTGTCCGGTGAAGTTGGCGGCCGCCTGGTAGATCGGCGTGTCGATGGTGGCCGGCAGGATGGAGGAGATCCGGATGCCCGAGCCGCGCAGCTCCTGCTCGAGCACCTCGGCGAACCCGATGAGACCGTGCTTGCTCGTGATGTACCCGGACGCATACGGCGACGTCACCCGGGAGTAGATCGAGGCGACGAAGATGAGGTTGCCGCCGCCCTGGGCTCGGAACACCGGCAGCACGGCTCGTGCGCTGCTGACCTGGCCGACGAGGTTCGTCTCGAGCTGCTGCCGGAACACCTCGGCCGGGGTGTCCTCGAAGCTGCCGTAGCT
The DNA here is from genome assembly GCF_025465545.1 of Naasia sp. GTDB lineage: Bacteria > Actinomycetota > Actinomycetes > Actinomycetales > Microbacteriaceae > Naasia. The sequence goes on from NZ_JAODMK010000043.1 coordinate 40,203, forward strand.
GAAGACCGACGCCGCTCCCACCCACACATCGATCCGGCCGAAGGCGGAGACCGCCTCGGCGACGAGCCGCTTCACCTGCTCCTCGTCGCTCACATCGGTGGGCACCACAACCGCCGTCGCTCCGCGCACCCGGCACTCGGCGGCGACCTCCTCGAGGGCCTCACGGCTTCGCGAGGCGAGGACCAGCGACGCGCCCCGGCGCGCGAAGGCCTGCGCGCTCGCCCGGCCGATCCCGCTCGAGGCCCCGACGATCACGACGACTCTGCGGCGATGGTCGCGCCGCGACTGCCCTGCCGCGGCTATGAGTAGGCCTTGCGCTGCGTGTCCTCATCGGCGACCCGCACGCCGTGCCGGTACGTGAGCTCCCCGCCGAGCGCTCCTGAGCCGCCCACGAGGACGAGTGCGATCCAGCTGCAGGCGACTCCGCCGACGCTGACCTCGTCAAAGCCCGACGAGAGCCGGATCAGGAAGCTCGCGATCATCAGCCCGGTTGCTGCCAGGTTGAGCGCCATGTGCGCCGTGGCGATCTTGCGGACCCTGGTGGCCGCAGTGAGGGTGCTGTAGTCGAGGAAGCCGAAGATCATGGCACCGAGGGCGCCGACCGTGCCGATGCCGACCAGCCAGATCGCCCCGCGGACGAACGGCTCGGGATCGCTGCCGAAGATCGCGACCAGGTCGAACACGAGGCTCGCGGTCCACGCACCGATGGGAAGGGTGATCATCGCGGCATGGACGGGGTGTCCGTACGGTCCGGCGAGAATCGAGCGCGGGCGCTTGGCCCGGCGGAGTGCGGACTCACTGTCCATGCTGCTGTTCCTCCTCGGGCGCAGATGCGCCCCTTGGCGCAACCCTAGGAGCGCCCGAGAAGCGCCGCACAGGGGTTGCCGCGGGCCGCGTGGGCGCCTAGAAGCGCCGCCTTTCGCCCGGCGGAGACCCGGCGGAGCAGAAGGTATCCTGACCCGATCGATCAGGGTCCGCACCCCAGCAGCCGGATCCGAGCAGCGCAGCGAAAGGGGCGGGTCCGTGACCACCGGAACCCTGCGAGCCGCCGTCGTCCAGTTCGAGCCGGTGCCGGACCATCCGGACGCCAACCTGGCGATCCTCCGCCGGCTCGCCACCGAGGCCGCGGGGCTCGGCGCCCAGTTCGTCGCCTTCCCCGAGATGTGCCTCCTCGGCTACTGGCACCTCCGCAGGCAGACGGGGGAACGTCTCCAGGAGCTCGCCGAGCATGCTGACGGCCCCCACGTGTCGGCCGTGGCCGAGCTGGCCGAGGAGCTGGGCGTGGGGATCGGCGCAGGCTTCCTGGAGGCCGACGCGGACGGCAGGCTCTTCAACTCATACGCCGTCTGCCTGCCGGGCGGCGCGCTGCACGTGCACCGCAAGCTGCACGCGTTCGAGCATGAGGCCATCTCCAGCGGCGAGGGGTTCACCGTCTTCGACACCCCGTGGGGCGTGCGGATGGCGATCCTCATCTGCTGGGACAACAACCTGGTGGAGAACGTCCGCGCGACTGCTCTCCTCGGGGCGACGGTGCTGGTGGCGCCGCATCAGACGGGCGGCACCGACTCGCGCAGCCCGCACGGCATGAAGCCCATCCCGATGGACCTGTGGGACCGGCGGGCCGCCGACCCGCTCGCCATCGAGCAGGCGTTCCGCGGGCAGAACGGCCGCGAATGGCTGCTGCGCTGGCTGCCGGCGCGCGCACACGACAACGGGCTCTTCGTGCTGTTCAGCAACGGTGTCGGGCGGGACGACGACGAGGTCCGCACCGGCAACTCGATGATCCTGGACCCGTACGGGCGCATCGTCGCCGAGACCTGGGCCGCCGGCGAGGCGGTGGTCGTCGCCGACCTGGATCTCGAGCTGCTGCCCCTCTCCACCGGGCGCCGCTGGATGCGCGGTCGCCGTCCGGAGCTCTACGACATCCTCACCGAGCGATCGGGGACCGAGCTCGACCCGCGTGCCGCGCGGTTCTCGGATGAACCGGTCGCCCTCCCGGAGTCGCCCCAGGCATAGGTCCGGTCAGCACTCCACCGGCGCAGGTCCGCTCAGGCCAGGACGGAGCCGGCCTAGTGGCCGGACAGGTGCAGGCGCAGCGCGCCCGTGCGGGTGGTGACGGCGGCAGGGTGCAGCCCTCGGAACAGCACGCCTCGGGCCCGGAGCCGGCCGAGGTGCGTGTCCAGCCGCTCCATGAAGTCCGCGAAGTCCCGCGCCCGCCCCTCCTCCAGCGGCTGCCGCCAGACCGCCTCGGCGAACGCGCACAGCCGCGGGAAGGTCATGTACTGGGCGTGCTCCACCGTCGGCACGTACTCGGTCCAGAGGTGCACCTGTGCGCCCACCACCGACCCACGGGCACGAACGCCGCGGAGTGCCGCGGGCATCGGCTCGAACGCGAAGACGCGGGCGAGGGTGAGGGGGGAGTCGGGAAAGGTGAGCGGCTCATCGGGATCCCGCGACTGCCGGTGGTCGAGGTAGACGTACTCGGACGGAGACATGATCACGTCATAGCCGGACAGCACCGCGTTGATCCCATGGGCGGTGCTCCGCCACGCCATCACGAGGGTGTCCAGGGGCGCCTCGCCCGTGACGACCTCGTCCCAGGCGACGAGGCGACGGCCGTGCCGGCGCAGCATCCGGTCCACCTGAGCGGTGAACCAGCCCTGCAGATGCTCCTCGCTGGGAAGCCCCAGCTCCGTCTTCTTCCGCTGCACCGCGGCGGACTCCCGCCACTCGCGCTTCGGCACCTCGTCGCCCCCGCCGTGGATCCAGGTGCTGGGGAAGATGCTCATCACCTCGGTGAAGACGGCCGACACGAAGTCCAGGGTGGGGTCCTCGAGGTTGAGGATCTGCGTGCTGATGCCCCAGCGCGTCCGCACGGACCCTTCGGCGCCGTTGCCGAACTCGGGGTAGGCGGCGAGGGCGGCGCTCGCATGCCCGGGGAGGTCCACCTCGGGCACCACGTCCACGAATCGCTCGGCCGCATAGCCGACGATGTGTTCGAGCTCCTCGCGGGTGTAGGCGCCGCCGTGCGGCTCCCCGTCGTGCTCGATCTCCGGACGCTCATGGTCGAAGCCGACGGCCGTCTCGGGCCGCCAGGCGCCCACCTGGGTGAGCCGGGGGTAGCCGGGGATGGGGATGCGCCAGCCCTGATCGTCGGTGAGATGCAGGTGCAGCACGTTCATCTTGTGCGCGGCGAGCTGGTCGATCATCTTCAGCACGAAGTCGACGGGGAAGAAGTGCCGAGCGACATCGAGCATGAAGCCGCGCCAGGGGTACGCGGGCTGATCCTCGATCCGGACGCGGGGGAGGTCGACCGGCGCGATGCGCAGGGCCGCGTCGACGTCGCCGCCGACGCGGGCGATGCGCTCCGTGGGAAGCAGCTGCAGCAGTGTCTGGCCGCCGTAGAACACGCCTGCGGCACTGCCGCCCCGGATGCGGATGCCTGCGTCGTCCACCTCCAGCACGTACGCCTCGGAGGGGAGGGACGGGTCGACTCGCCGGGTCACGGTCACGGGCGCACCGAGGGTCACCCGGCCACCGCGCAGTTCGACGGAGCGGGGTTCGGGGACAAGACCGAGTGCGGTGATCGACATCGTGGCGGGAACCTCCGATACAAGGGTATGAAAACGTTCCCAGAAGAAGAAGTCGGCGCGCCAACAGGGATTCCCTCATTCCCCTCGCCGTTCGCGGGCCGGCGGTGGGGCGTGCGGAGGGCGATAGCCTCGGACCATGACCGGTAGGGCCTACATCGGCATCTCCGGGTGGCGGTATGCCCGCTGGCGCGGCGACTTCTACCCGAAGGGCCTCCAGCAGAGGCGGGAACTCGAATACGCCGCCGAGCGGTTCAACTCGGTGGAGATCAACGGGTCGTTCTACTCGCTGCAGAGGCCGTCGAGCTATCGGGCGTGGGCGGCCCAGACCCCGCCCGGCTTCGTCTTCGCCGTCAAGGGCGGGCGGTACATCACGCACATGCTGCGGCTGCAGAACGCCGACGCCGCTCTCGGCAACTTCTTCGCCTCGGGCGTGCTCGCGCTCGAGGACCGCCTCGGTCCGGTGCTCTGGCAGCTTCCCGGGCGCCAGGAGTTCGAGGCGGACCGGGTCGCCGCCTTCCTCTCGCGGCTGCCGCGCAGCACTCGAGCGGCGGAGCAGGTCGTGCTGCACCGCGACGAGAAGCTCAAGGGGGAGCCGGTGCTCGCGGCGCAGTCGGACCTGCCGATCCGGCATGCGCTGGAGGTGCGGCACGAGAGCTGGGCGACCGAGGAGGCCGAAGAGCTGCTGCGCGAGCACGACGTCTCCTTCGTGGTCTCGGACGGAGCGGGGGCGTGGCCGCTGCTCCGGCGGATCACGTCGGATCACGTGTATGTGCGGCTGCACGGCGACGAGGAGCTGTATGTCAGCGGGTACTCCCCGGCTGCGCTGGCCGGCTGGGCGGGGGAGGTGCGGGGGTGGCTGGACGGCTCCGGCTGCCCGGATGGGCGCCCGCGGGACGTGTACGTCTACTTCGACAATGACGCCAAGGGCTACGCGCCATGGGACGCGCTCGAGCTGACCCGGCTGGTGCGGGACGGCGGCTGACCTCGGAGCCGACCGGCGCGTCACCGGTGACACGCCGGAGCATCGCTAATATTCAGCCATGTCCGACGCGCGCGCGAATCCGGGCGCGCTCGGCGGCGGCAGCCCCGCGGAGCCCGCCGGTGAGTCCGGCGACGGCACCCACGACGACGACGAGCTGGCCGCCGCGCTCCGAGCGCAGCTCGAGCGATTCGCGCCGTCCGGATCCATCCCCATCATCACGGCGCAGCGCGCGCAGCAGTATCGGCGCGGCGAGGTTCCGCGATTCTCCGCGCCCGCGCCCGCGCCTGCCCCCTCCGTGGCTCCCGTCCCGGTGTCGGCCGCCCCCGGAACGCCCGCCGGCGCTTCGCCGGCTCCCGTGGGGTCGCCGAGGCAGCCGTCCGCTCCTGCGCCCGCGCCTCCTGTGCCTTCCGCCGTCGCTCCTCCGGCCCCGCACACCGCCCCGCCGGCGCCCCCGGCGCGGAGTGGCCGGCGGGAGGACTCCGGATCGCACCGGCGATCCGATCTCGCCCCTCGGCGCCGCCCCGAGCCGCATCAGCCGAACACCCTCTCCTTCGACCAGGTCGACCGACGCTTCACCTCCCCGGTCCCGCACTTCGCGCCGGAGCTCCCGCCCGAACCGGAACTCGATCCGCAGCCTCTCCCGGTTCCGCCGCCCCAATCGGCTCCGCTGGCCCCCGAGTTCGACCCGGAGCAGCCTCCCGACACCGGTGCGCTGCGCCTGCTCGATCAGCTGCAGGAGCGGCTCGACCGCGTCCGCCTGGACGAGGCGACCTACCGGGAGTGGGAGCACTCCCTGCTCGCCCTAGCGGAGGAGGGCCCGGCCGACCCGCGGCCGTCCCGTCCCCACCTGCCGAGCGCGGGCACGCCCGACTTCGCGATGCCGAGCTCCGGGCCGGCGAGCTTCGGCCTGCCCGGCTTCCTGCCCGCGACGCGGCAGCTCCCGGTCGTGCCGATCGGCTCGGCGGTGCAGCCCCATCCGGACGACGCGGCGGACGACGAGGTGGTCGACGCGGAGCTCCTCGATGAGGACGACGACTGGGGTTCGATCGGTTCCGCAGCTCAGGTGGAGCAGGCGCCCGGCGGGCCGGTGAGCGCGCACATCGCGCCGGTGCCGGCCGCGGCGTCCGCGGCGCTCGTTCCGCAGGGCCGGGGAGACGAGCCGGCCGGCGGCCTCGCCGGAGCCGATCCGGACGAGTACGCACCTCTTGACCCGGTCGCGATCTCGCCGATGACGCTCGACGAGGGCCGCCTCAACACGGGCTCGCTGCCGATTCTCTCCACCCCGCTCGACCGCGATCTCGACGACGACGTGGACGACGTCCTGGCGCCGCAGGAGGCGCTGCTCGCCGACGACGCGCAGGCCCCGGTCGCCCCGCCGCTTCCCGGCCAGGACACCGGCCAGGTCACTCCGCTGTCGAGCAGCTCGGTCCGCACCGGGGCGATCACGATCACGCCGCAGGAGCAGGCCCTGCCGGCCGCGTTCGGGGTGGAGGCGATCGACCTGGCCCCGACTCCGGAGGATCAGCGCCTGCGCCGCCCGATCGCGCAGTTCTGGCTCTGGTTCGCGCCGAACACGTCCGCGCTCACCCTCGTGCTCGGAGCGGCCACCATCGGGCTCGGACTCAGTCTGCGGCAGGCGCTGGTCGCCGCCATCCTCGGAGTCGCGCTCTCCTGCGTGCCGCTCGCGGTCAACGTGCTCGCCGCCAAGCGCAGCGGTCAGCCGGTCGCGGTCGTCTCCCGGGCCACGTTCGGCATCCGCGGCAACCTCGTCCCCGCTGCGCTCCTGCTCGTCGTGCGGCTCCTGTGGGCGGGTGTGCTGCTCTGGCTGATCGGCTCGAGCCTCGCCTCGCTGGTCGACGCGACCGGCTGGGCCCGAGCACTGCCGCCCTGGCTGCCCGGCATCGCGGCGACCGTCGTGTTCGCCGCAGTCGGGTGCATGATCGCGGTGTTCGGCAGCGGCCTGATCTCCCGAGTGCAGCTGCTGCTGAGCGCAGTCTCGGCCGTGCTCGTCGTGCTCCTGCTCGTGCTCACGGCACCGACGGTCGACCTCAGCGTCGCGCTGTCGCGCGGCGACGGGTCGATCCTCGCCGTGATCGGGGGAATCGTCGCCGTCTTCAGCGTCCTGTCCCTCGCCTGGGTCGCCATGGACGGCGAGCTCGCCCGCTACCAGCAGCAGCGTGGTTCTGGCACCAGCACGATGGCCTGGGCGGCCCTCGGCGCGGGCGTGCCCGCGCTCGTCCTCATCGCCTGGGGCGCCGTGGTGTCCGCGTCCTCGCCGGAGCTCGCGCAGGGGCTGGCCACCGATCCCGTGGCTGCGCTGCTCGGTCGCCTCCCCGACTGGTACCCGATCCCGTTGTTGCTCGTCGTCGTCCTCGGACTCACGACGGCACTGGTCACCGTCCTGTACTCCGCGGGGCTCACCCTCAGCGCCCTCGGCGTACGGCTGGGCCGCACCGTGCACACCCTGATCGCCGTCGCCGTCGCGGCGGCTGCCGCCATCGGGCTGCTCCTCGCGGGCGTCGGGTCGGGCGACGTCGTCGCCGCGCTCATCCCGGCCGCCGCCGTCCCGGTCGCGGCCTGGACCGGCATGGTGGGAACCGAGCTGCTCCTCCGCGGGCAGCCCCTCGACCGCGACGCGCTGCTGCGGCGAGGCGGCCGCTACCCTGATGCGCGCTGGACGCACGTGGGCGCGCTCGTGGTCATCGCGGTGCTCGGGATCGGGCTCGTCGGGCGCGACACGGTGACGCCGCTCACCGGATATCTCTGGCAGCTCTTCGGCGTCCCGCCCACCAGCTTGCTCGCCCAAGCGGACCTCGGGGTGCCCCTCGCCCTCCTCCTCGGCGTCGCCACCCCCCTCGTGTTCGGCTACCGCGCGCTCCGGCGGCGGGAAGAGGCGCGCTCCTGATCGCTACGCTGGAGCCGTGACGGTTCGCGCAGTTCCCGAAGACCAGGCCCGCTTGCTCGACCTGCAGGCCCTCGACACGAGGAACCAGCAGATCGCGCACGCGAAGCGGACCCTCCCTCAGCAGGCGGAGCTCGCCACGATCGCCTCGTCGGTGGAAACACTCCGTCGCCGCATCGCGGGCGAGACGGGCGCCCTGGAGGACCTCCGCACCGAACTGCGCAGGGTGGAGTCGGACGTCGCCGTGGTCCAGACGCGGATGGCCCGGGACTCCGCCCGGATGCAGGCGAGCTCGTCCGCGAAGGACGTCACCGGACTCGAGCACGAGATCGCGTCGCTGACGCGGCGGCAGAGCGACCTCGAGGACATGCAGCTCGGGATCATGGAGCGGGTGGAGGAGCAGGAGGCCGCCGTCGCGAGAATCGAAGCGGAGCGCAGCGGCCTCGCCGAGCGGGCCGCCACCCTGCGCGCCGAGATGGACGCGAGGGTCGCCGCTCTCGATGCAGAGGCGGCCGAACTGGTCGTCACTCGAGAGGCCCTCGTCCGGTCGCTCCCCGACGACCTCGTCGCCCTCTACGAGCGTCAGCGCTCCCGCTACGGCATCGGGGCGGCCCTCCTCCGCCGCGGAGTCTCCGGAGGCAGCAACGTGGCGCTCACCGGGTCGGACCTCGCCGCAGTCCGCGCCGCCGCGCCGGACGAGGTCGTGCTCGATCCGGAGAGCGGCTGCATCCTCGTCCGTACCGAGGAATCCGGCATCTGACGTGTTCCGTCCCAGCCGGGTAGGCTGGTCTGCCGAATGGGTCGGCAAGACGGTCACGTCATCCGCAAGGATGCCGAGGAACGTCCGGGCTCCACAGAGCAGGACGGTGGGTAACGCCCACCCGGGGCAACCCGAGAGCTAGTGCAACAGAAAGCAGACCGCCTCACGCTTCGGCGTGCGGTAAGGGTGAAACGGTGGTGTAAGAGACCACCAGGGGCCTGGGTGACCAGGCCTGCTGGGTAAACCTCGTCCGGAGCAAGGTCAAGCAGGGAACGCTGAGGCGGCTCGTCGAGTTCCCGGGTAGACCGCTAGAGGCGTGCGGCAACGTACGCCCGAGATAGATGACCGTCCACGGTGCCTCGGCACCCGGACAGAACCCGGCGTAGCAGCCGGCCCATTCACGAAAAGGCCACAGCGATGCGCTGTGGCCTTTTTGCGAAGGGGGCCGGCTGCCGGTGCTCATTGGCGCGCCGCCGCCGCCGCTGCGGCGCGCGCGAAAAGCGCCGTACACGCCGCCGCTTTTCGCGACCGGCCCATTCACACCCGTCGAGATGCCACTTGATGTCGCTTCCCGGCGCGTGAAGGGACACCAAGTGGCATCTCGGGCAGCTCCGGGGTCAGGAGTTGGTGGTGGCCTTCTCGATCAGGTCGCGGGCCTCGTCGGCCACCCGGATCCCCGCGGTGTGGGCCGCCAGGGCAGCGGCCCCGAGGATGCCGGCGTTGTTGCGGAAGGCTGCGGGCACGATCTCGGTCTTCAGGTGCAGGTAGGGGAAGAACTCGTCCCAGTGCTTGGAGACCCCGCCGCCGACGATGAAGAGGTCGGGGGAGAACAGCTTCTCGAGGTGCGCGTAGTACTTCTGCAGGCGACCGGCCCACTTCTTCCAGCTGATGTCGTCGCGCTCCATCGCGGCATAGGAGGCGAACCGCTCGTAGTCCTCGTGGCCGTCCAGCGCGATGTGGCCGAGCTCCGCGTTCGGCACCAGGACGCCGTTGTAGATGATGGCGCTGCCGATGCCCGTGCCGAGGGTGGTGAGCAGGATCAGTCCCTTGCGGTCCTTCGCCGCTCCGAACTGCGCCTCGGCGTAGCCGGCCGCGTCCGCGTCGTTGACGAAGGTGATGTCGCGGTCGAGCGCCTTCTCGAAGAGGCTCTCGGCCGAGAGGCCGATCCACTTGTCCGACACGTTCGCCGCCGACATCGTCCTGCCCTGCTGGACGATGGCGGGGAAGCAGACGCCCACCGGAGTGCCGTGCGGCACATCGCCGAGCTCGGCGATGATCGAGACGACCACGCCCACGATGGCGTCCGGCTCACCACCCTCAGGAGTGGGCTTCTTGATCCGGGCCGTCTGCAGCTCTCCGGTGTGGATGTCGACGATCGCGCCCTTGATGCCCGTGCCGCCGATGTCGATGCCGATCGCAGTGCTCACGAATCCCAACCTAGTGGCCGTCGGAGCGGCCCCCATCCGGTGTGCGCAGGCAACCCCGGCGGAGGCACAGCCGCCCGGAATAGGATTCCGACCAGGACGACGGCCCGTGCGGGGCCGGGAAGCCGGAGGACGTCATGGCTGACGAGGCGCAGTACTGGTACAACTCGCGAACGGGGCAGGTCGAGCGCGGCAAGCTGTCGAACGCCATCGACCGGGTGGGCCCCTTCGCGACCCACGAGGAGGCCGAGCGCGCTCCCGAGAAGCTGCGCCAGAACGCCGAGCGGTGGGCCGCGGAGGACGCCGCCGAGGCCTGACGCCGGCGACTGAGCCGACCACCTCGGAGGGCGTGGGACCCGAGCGGGTGGGAAAGGGTGCCGAGCAAGCCGGCACGCTTCCCACGCCCATCATGCGAGGCAACATCGAAGCAGGCGCTGCGCTGGCTGCGACAGGACGACATCGCGGTGGCGGAGCTCGCCGACCCGTTCCCGCGGTCCGCTGCGGCGGAGCCTACGCGTCCCGTAGGGAATCCCGGGACGGGACTGGGTCACTCGTATTCGTGTTCCGCAGCGGGGTAGGCGCCGGAGGCGACGTCCGCCCGGTACGCCTCCACCGCGCCGCCGAGCACGGCACGGAGGTCCACGTACTTCTTGACGAAGCGCGGATAGCGTCCGCCGCTGAAGCCGGCGAAGTCGGTCCAGACCATCAGCTGCCCGCTCGTGTGCGGCCCTGCGCCGACGCTGATGGTGGGGATCTTGACCGTCTCGGTGACGCGCTTGGCCACCGCGCTCGGCGTCATCTCGATGACCACGGCGAAGGCCCCCGCCTCCTCCACGGCGATGGCATCGGCGAGGAGCGCTGCGGCGCCGTCGCCCCGCCCCTGCACGATGTGGCCGCCGATCTGGTGCTCGCTCTGCGGGGTGAAGCCGATGTGCGCCATCACCGGGATGCCGGCGTCGACGATCCGCCGGATCTGCTCGGCGCTGCGCACGCCGCCCTCGAGCTTGACCGCCTGGGCGCCCGTCTCCTTCATGAAGCGGAACGCCGTCGACAGCGCCTGATCGGGGCCGAGCTCGTATGAACCGAACGGCATATCCGCAATCACGAACGCCCGCTGTGCCGCCTTCGCGACCGCGCGGGTGAGGGGGATCAGCTCATCCACGGTGACGGGCACGGTGGAGTCGTAGCCGAAGACGACCTGGCCGGCGGAGTCGCCGACGAGGAGGAAGTCGACGCCGGCCTGGTCGAAGATCGCGGCGGACAGCGCGTCGTAGCTGGTGAGCCCGACGATCGGCACGCCGGAGTCCCGCGCCTGCTGGAAATGGCGCTTGCGCACCCGCTTCAATCCGGTGGGCTCGCTCATGGCCTCATCCTAGAGCCGCCTCAAAGTGCCCGTTCCGGCGGGAAGTGCCCGCTGGAACGCACACTTCGCGCCGGAACGGGCACCTGGGCTACTGGCTGTGGCGGTAGGTGATCGGGAGGCGGCGGTCGCGGCCGAACGCCATCTGCGAGATCTTCGGGCCGATGGCGCCCTGGCGGCGCTTCCACTCGGAGCGGTCCACCAGCTTGATCACGTCCTCGACCAGCTTCGGGTCGAAGCCCAGCCCGGCGATGTCCTCAGGACCGAAGCGCTGGCCGATGAACGCGTCGAGGATCGCGTCGAGCACTTCGTAGGGCGGCAGTGAGTCCTGGTCGGTCTGGTCGGGGCGGAGCTCCGCCGACGGCGGCTTCTCGATCGCGTTGTCGGGGATCGGCGGGGTCTCGCCGCGGTCCGCGGCGTGCTCATTGCGCCACCGGGCGAGCTCCCACACGAGCATCTTCGGCACGTCCTTGATCGGCGCGAACCCTCCCGCGGAGTCGCCGTAGATCGTCGAGTAGCCCACCGCGAGCTCCGTCTTGTTGCCGGTGGTCAGCACGAGGTGGCCCTCGGCGTTCGACAGCCCCATCAGGATGATGCCGCGCACCCGCGCCTGCAGGTTCTCGGCCGCGAGGGCCTCGAAGTGCAGCTGGTCCTCGAACGGGGTGACGAGGTCGGCGATCGCTTCGGTGCGGTAGTGCAGGCCGATGCGCTCGGCCAGGTCGTCGGCGTCGCTGCGGGAGTGGTCGGACGAGTACCGGCTGGGCATGGAGACCCCGTACACCCGGTCCGGCCCGAGGGCGTCGGCCGCGATCGCCGCGCACACCGAGGAGTCGATCCCGCCGGAGAGGCCGAGGATCACCGAGCGGAACCGGTTCTTCTCCACGTAGTCGCGCAGGCCCAGCACGAGCGCGTTCCAGATCTGCTCGCGGTCATCCGGGAGGATCGCGATGTCCTCCGCGATCGGCGCGCGTCCGACGTGCCGGCGCGGCAGCTCGACCCGCGTGATGCCCTCGGAGTAGGTCGGGGGAGTCACGTCGGCCGCCTGCACATCGACGAGCAGCAGGTGCTCCTCGAACTGCGGCGCGCGGGCGAGGATCCGCCCCGCCTGGTCGACGACCACCGAGTCGCCGTCGAAGACGAGGTCGTCCTGCCCGCCGACGAGGTTGACGTACGCGACCACGGTGTCGGTCTCCACCGCGCGCTTGCGCACGAGGGGCAGGCGCACCTCGTCCTTGTCGCGCTCGTACGGCGACGCGTTGATCACCACGAGGATTCCCGCGTCGGCGCTGGAGACCCGGCTCACCGGCCCGCCGTCGCGCCAGATGTCCTCGCAGACCGCGATCGCGATGTCGACGTCGCCCAGCCGGAGCACGGTCAGCTCGTCGCCGGGGATGAAGTTGCGGTACTCGTCGAACACCGAGTAGTTGGGCAGGTGGAACTTGGCCTGACGCGCCACCAGCTCGCCGCCGTGCAGGACCCCCGCGCAGTTCTGGGCGATCGCCGACGGCGCGCTGGCGGTGCCGTCCTTGCGCGGCTCGAACGGCCCGTCGGGAAAGCCGACGACCACCACGATGTCGCCGAGCCCCTCCTCCTCGAGACGGGCGCCCAGCCGATGCAGCATCTCGCGGCTGTGCCGCAGGAAGCCGGGCCGGGTGGCGAGGTCCTCGATCGGGTACCCGGAGAGGGCCATCTCCCCGAACATCACGAGATCGGCCCCCGACTCGGCGGCACGCCGGGTGTAGTCGACGATGACGTCCGAGTTCTCCTCGAAGGCCCCGACGACGGGGTTGGTCTGGGCTAGCGCCAAGCGAACTCCCGGCATGACCACTAGCCTAATAGCGCAGAAGTACGGGGCCTCGGGCCCACCTAGGGAAGGGCCCCGCCGTGGTCGACAAGCAGCGCGACTTCGTGCTCCGCACCATCGAGGAGCGCGGCGTCAAGTTCGTCCGCCTCTGGTTCACCGATGTCATCGGGACCCTCAAGTCGGTTGCGATCGCCCCGGCCGAGGTGGAGGGCGCCTTCGCCGAGGGGCTCGGCTTCGACGGCTCCGCGATCGAGGGGCTCACCCGCGCCTTCGAGGCCGACGTGCTCGCCAATCCGGATCCCACGACGTTCCAGATCCTGCCCTGGCGGGGCGAGATCGATCCCACCGCCCGGATGTTCTGCGACATCACCACGCCGGACGGGCAGCCGCACGCGGCGGATCCCCGCAACGTGCTGAAGCGCACCCTGGCCAAGGCGGCGGACCGCGGCTTCACCTTCTACACGCATCCCGAGATCGAGTTCTACCTCCTGAAGTCCAGCCAGTACGGGGCGAACGGCCCCGAGCCGGTCGACTCCGCGGGGTACTTCGACAACGTCCCCGGGGGCACGGCGCACGACTTCCGCCGCCGCTCGGTGCGGATGCTCGAGGACATCGGCATCTCGGTGGAGTTCAGCCACCACGAGGCCGGGCCGGGCCAGAACGAGATCGATCTGCGCTACGCCGACGCCCTGACGACGGCGGACAACATCATGACCTTCCGCACCGTCATCAAGGAGGTCGCGATCGAGCAGGGCGTCTACGCCACGTTCATGCCCAAGCCGCTGCAGAGCGAGCCGGGCTCGGGCATGCACATGCACCTGTCCCTGTTCGAGGGCGACACGAACGCGTTCTTCGACGCCGGCGCCCAGTACCAGCTGTCCACGATCGGCCGTCAGTTCATCGCGGGCCTGCTGCACCACGCGCCCGAGATCACGGCCGTGACGAACCAGTTCGTCAACTCGTACAAGCGCCTCTGGGGCACCTCGGAGAGCAAGCTGGGTGAGGCGCCGAGCTTCGTCACCTGGGGCCACAACAACCGCTCTGCGCTCGTGCGCGTGCCGCTCTACAAGCCGGGCAAGGGCCAGTCCTCCCGGGTGGAGTACCGCGCCATCGACTCGGCCGCCAACCCGTACCTGTCCCTCTCGCTGCTGCTGGCGGCCGGGCTCAAGGGCATCGAGGAGGGCTACGAGCTCCCCGCCGAGGCCGAGGACAACGTCTGGGAGCTCAGCGACTCGGAGCGCCGCGCGCTCGGCTACAAGCCCCTGCCCGCGAGCCTCGACCACGCCATCCAGTACATGGAGGAGTCGGAGCTCGTCGCGGAGACGCTCGGCGAGCAGGTCTTCAACTTCGTGCTGCTCAACAAGCGCCGCGAGTGGCGGGACTACCGGGCTCAGGTGACACCGTACGAGCTGCGGTCGAACCTCGAGGTCCTCTAGCCGTACTCGCCGTCGCGCTCCCGGTTCCCGATGCGACGCGAGCTGACGGCTCTCAGCGAACTGGCGAAGCTGGGCTTCGCCCGGCTCGGCAGCGTGCGCGAGCGCCTCGACGAGCTCGAAGACGTGCTCGGCAGGAGTGCCGAGGCTCTGCTGCCCGAGTTCGAGGCCGTCGCCGATCCCGATGAGGCGCTCGACGCCCTCCTTCGGCTCGTCCGGCGCCACCCCGAGAGCGTCCTCCCCGCGCTCGCCTCACCGGGCTCCACCCGACGGCTGCTGCTCGTGCTCGGCGCCTCCATGGGGCTCGCCGACTACCTGAACCGGCGGCCGGAGGGCTTCGAGGCGCTGCGGGAGCCGCTCACCGAGGTGCCGGCGGCCGAGGAGCTCCGCACCGACCTGCTCGCCGCCGTCGGCGCGGCAGACGACGGGATCGCGGCGCTCACCGGCGAGGACGGCCGCAACGCCCTGCGCGCCCGCTACCGCTGGCATCTGCTGCGGCTGGCAGCCTGGGATCTCGGCCAGCAGAGACCCGTCGAGGCGGTGCCGGCGGTCACCGGGGTGCTCGCCGACCTCGCCGCGGCGGCCCTCGACGCCTCCCTCGCGGTGGCGCGCGCCGACGCCGTGCGGGCCGGCTCCGGTCCCGGCCGGTGCACGCCCGCGGAGGTGGCCGCCACCCGGCTGGCGATCATCGGCATGGGCAAGGCCGGCGCGCGCGAGCTCAACTACGTGAGCGATGTCGACGTGATCTTCGTCGCTGAACCCGCGGAGCCGGCCGAGGGGGCCGCCCTGAGCGTCGATCGCGCCGTCGCCGTCGGCACGCGCCTGGCCATGCTCGTGATGCGCGGCATCCACGAGCTCGCCCTCGAGCCGCCGCTCTGGGAGGTGGACGCCAACCTTCGGCCGGAGGGCAAGGACGGCGCCCTCGTGCGCACCCTGGAGTCGCACCTGGCCTACTACGACCGCTGGGCGAGGGACTGGGAGTTCCAGGCGCTCATCAAGGCTCGGGCCATGGCGGGGGACCGCGAGCTCGGCGAGCTCTACGTCGAGCGGATCGCCCCCAAGGTGTGGAGCAGCTCGGAGCGGCCCAGCTTCGTGGAGCAGGTGCAGCGGATGCGGGAGCGGGTGACGCAGCACATCCCCGCGGACGACAGCGAGTACCAGTTGAAGCTCGGGGCGGGCGGGTTGCGCGACATCGAATTCACCGTGCAGCTGCTGCAGCTGGTGCACGGACGCACCGACCCCAGTGTGCGGGAGCGCGGCACCCTGCCCGCGCTGGCCGCCCTCGCCGCGGGCGGCTACATCGGCCGGGCGGAGGCGGCGGAGTTCGCGGGGGAGTACTGCCTGCTCCGCGTGCTCGAGCACCGGCTGCAGCTCACCCGGCTGCGCCGCACCCACCTGATGCCGCGGGAGGAGGAGCAGCTGCGGGTCCTCGCCCGCGCGTCGGGGCTCGGCGGCAACGCCGCGGAGCTGCTCGAGCGCTGGCAGCGCACGAAGGTGGGCGTCCGCAGCCTGCACGAGAGGCTCTTCTACCGGCCCCTCCTGTCTGCGGTGGCCCGGATGCCCGGCCCCGAGCTGGCTCTCACGAGCGCCCAGGCGGAGGCCCGCCTCGCGGCCATCGGCTTCGTCGACCCGCGGGGAGCGCTCGCCCACATCGCCGCCCTCACCCAGGGCATGTCGCGTCGCGCGACGATCCAGCGCACGCTCCTCCCCGTGCTGCTCGGCTGGCTCGCCGAGGGCCCCGACCCCGACGGCGGCCTGCTCGCCTTCCGCCGGATCAGCGAGTCGCTCGGCGACGCCCACTGGTTCCTGCGCATGCTCCGGGACTCCAAGGAGGCGGCGTTCCGGCTCACCCAGGCGCTGTCGGGGTCCCGGTTCGTGGTGGAGCTGCTCGAGCGCTACCCGGAGGCCGCCGGATGGCTCGAGAACGAGGCGGACCTCCGGCCGCGCAGCTGGGAGGCACTCCGCGAGGAGACCAGCGCCACGGTGCTGCGGCACAGCGATCGGGACTCGGCGGCGCTCGCCCTCCGCACAGCCCGCCGCCGCGAGGTGCTCCGGCTGGCGCTGGCCGGCATCCTCGGCGTCGCCCCCATCGAGGAGCTGGGGCAGGCGCTGTCCAACGTGACGACCGCGGTGCTCACCGGCGTGCTGCGCAGCATCCGCCGCGACGAGGGGCCGTGGCCGGAATTCGCCATCATCGCGATGGGGCGCTACGGAGGAGCCGAGCTGGGCTTCGGCTCCGACGCCGACATCATGTACGTCTACCGGCCCATCGCCGGCATGACGCCGGAGCACGCCCAGTCCCGCGCCGAGCACATCGTCGCCGAGATCAAGCGCCTGACGACGGATCACCGGCTGCCGCTCGACCTCGACCTGGGCTTGCGCCCCGAGGGCAAGAACGGGGCGGTCGTGCGCTCCCTGCGCTCCTACGAGGCCTACTATGCCCGCTGGTCCCTCACCTGGGAGGCACAGGCCCTGCTGCGCGCTCGGGGCGTCGCCGGCGACCACGACCTCGTCCGCGACTTCGGCGAACTGGCGGACCGGGTGCGCTACCCGAAGCAGGTCGCCGAGAGCGAGGTTCGCGAGATCAAGCGGATCAAGGCACGGGTCGAGAGCGAGCGACTCCCGCAGGGCGCGGATCCGGTGCGGCACCTCAAGCTGGGCCGCGGCACGCTCAGCGACGTGGAGTGGCTCGTGCAGGTCACGCAGCTGCAGCACGCAGCTCGCGTTCCCGCGCTGCGCACCCAGTCGACCCTGGCCGCCCTGTCCGCCGCGGTGCGCGCCAAGCTGATCGACCGCACGGACGCCGCGCAGCTGCGGGAGGCCTGGGTGCTCTCGTCGCGCCTGCGCTCGGCCATGACGCTCTGGACCAACAAGACCGGGGACCTGCTGCCGACGGAGCGCCGTCAGCTCGACGCCATCGCTCGGCTCCTCGAATACCCGCCCGGCTCGGCAGGCGTGCTGGAGACCGAGTACCTGCGGGTGACCCGGCACTCCCGGACCGTGTTCGAGCGCCTCTTCTACGGCGAGCCGGTGCGCGTGCGGCCCGACGAGCGCTGAGCGACCGGCCGGCTGCACGAGACTGCGCGGCGGATGCAGCGGAGCCGGTCTGCTCCGAGTGCCGCCTGGAGCAGGTGCCAGGGGCGGAGCTCGTCCTAGCCTGGCGTCATGACTCCCGCGGAGATCACGGTGCGTCCCGCCGGCGAGGTGTCCGGGGACGACGTCTCTGCGGTGTTCGGCACCCGGGCGCCCCCTCAGGGTGCTGGTGCCAGGCGACTGTCAGCGCAGCCGATCGCCGAGCTCTGGAGCTCGAGGATGCCGCCGTCACGCTGACCATCGAGGAGCACAGTGCTCGCGGCGAGGGGACGGGCAGCCTCCCCTCCCTGGAGGTCGACGGATCGCATTCGCGAGCTGGAGGACCACACCCTCCTGCTGCGCGGCAGGAGCGGGCAGTTGGCGTGCGAGCGGGTCTGAGTTCCGGCCGCCCTAGTTCACCGGCTGCGGCGTCCGCAATCCCCGAGACACATCCGGCTTCCGCACGACAGGCTGGGGGAGGGGCCATGCGGGGCCGTTCCGCCTGCGCCCTGCAGACGGACGACAGGAGCACCGAAGAACTTGGGGAAGCTGACCTACGCCTCCGGCCTGGTGGTCGATTTCGATGACCGGGTGCTGGCGCACCTGCAGCTCGTGATCGGCGCGAAGCTGCGGCGCAACGAATCGTTCTACTTCTCGTGGCGAGACCACTCCAGCGCGGGCGACGGACGCTCGGTCATCTGGCTGCACCCGTCGATCTCGGTGACGTACAAGTTCTACGGCAGCCGCCCGCCCGCCATCAACCGGGCCTGGGTCGAGGCTCTGATGAACTCGGCGAACACGTCAGCCGGCCTGCGTCTCGTTCCGGAGCCCGAAAACCTGCCGGTGCAGGCCGCGCCCGAATAGGCGGTCAGCCCCTCCTCAAGTCCTCGGCGAGCATCACGATGATGCCGCTGGGACCTCGCAGGTAGGCGAGCTTGTAGACGCCCTGATAGGTGGCCAGGCCGCGAAGCGGTGGCAGCCGTGTCGAGCCGCGGTCTCCAGAGCCTCGTCGATGTCGTCGACGGAGAAGGCGACGCGATGCATGCCGATCTCATTGGGACGAGTAGGTTCCGTCTCGATCGCCTCAGGGGAGATGTACTCGAAGAGCTCGAGGCGGCCGTGACCGTCCGGCGTCTGCAGCATCGCGATCTTGGCGTGGTTTCCGTCCAGGCCGACGGCCGTGTCGGCCCATTCGCCGCTCACCGTGTCGCGCCCGAGAACGGTGAGACCGAGGTCGGTGAAGAAGGCGATCGTCGCCTCGAGGTCGCGTACTGCGATGCCGACGTTCTCCAGTCTGATGGCCATGGGACGCATCCTAGGGAACCGGGAAGGCCTGGAGACAAGC
>NZ_JAODMK010000051.1 GCF_025465545.1 Naasia sp.
CGCGTCATACGCGTTCAGAATGTCGAGCCGGACGGCATAGGTCCCCGCGGCCGACGAGTACACCTTGCCGCTCTGGAACTGCTGAACCGTTCCGCCACCGCTCTCGGTGAACTTCTCGGCATCCCCGGCAGGCCAGCCGAGGGTGCCCGCCTCGCCGCCGCGCCGCAGATACTCCGCCAGGACCGCCCCGGTCATCGCATGAGCCCCCTTGGCTGCCGTGTAGTACACGGTGCCGCCGGTGAACCTCTGGATCGCGCCGCCGCCGTTGGCCGTAGACGACTTCGCGTCCATCGTCGGCCAGCTCAGCATCCCCTTCTGCCCCCCTGCCGCGTCATACGCGTTCAGGATCTCGTCGCGCACCGCAAAGGTGCCGGAGGTCGAGGAGTAGAGGCCGCCGCCCTGGAACCGCTGGACGGTGCCGCCGCCGTTCTGCGTGAACTTGGTCGCATCTCCTACTGGCCAGCCGAGCGTCCCCGTCTCGCCGCCTCGCCGAAGGTACTCGCTGAGCACAGCGCCGCTCATGGCGTGCGGCCCCCCGGCCGCCGTGTAATACACGGTGCCGCCGGTGAACTTCTGGATCGAGCCGCCGCCGTTCGCGGTGGACGCAGCGGACGAGGTCATCGGCCAGCCCAGGGCTCCCGCGGGGCCGTTGAGAGCGAGGTAGACGTCCCGCATGTCCAGCCGCACGGCGTACGCGCCGGCAGCGGAGGAGTAGATGTCGCCACCCTGGAACGCCTGGCTCGCGCCGCCCCCGTTGGCTGTCGAGGAGACCGCGTCCCCCGTGGGCCAGCCGAGGTTGCCCGACAGGCCCCCGCGGCGGTCGTACTCGGTCTTGATGGCGCCGATCAGCGCACGCGCCCGGGCGGGGGTGACGGCGGACGTGGAGGCGGAGGCAGAGACGGCGCTGGAGTAGTAGAGCGTGCCCTTGGTGAACTCCTGGAGGCTTCCGCCACCCTTGAGGGAGGAATTCACCGCCCCCGTCTTGGGCCAGCCGAGGGCGCCCTTGGGGCCGCCCTGGGCGAGGTATCCGGCCCGCAGATCGAGGCGAACCGCGTACGCGCCCGCGGCGGAGGAGTAGATCTCCCCGCTGGCGAACGGCTGCGCCTCGCCCCCGCCGTTCTCCGTGTATCGCTTGACGGCGCCGGCCGGCCAGCCGAGCGAGTCGGCGACGCCGCCGCGTCGGATGTACTCGGCGTAGACCGCGCCGCTGAGGGCGAAGGTGCCCTTCGCCGACTTGAAGATCGCGCCCTTGCGGAACAGCTGGTACGAGCCGCCGCCGTTCGCGGTCGACGTCTTCACGCCGGAGGTCGCGTCGCCGAGAGCGCCGGTGTTGGCGGCGTAGACGGTCCTGAAGTCGGTGCCGACCGAGTATCCGGACGGCGAGCCGAACCAGTCGGCGTAGTAGAGGAAGAAGTTGCGGTTGCCATACGCGGAGCAGGAGTCGCCCATGCCATAGCCCGCGCTCAGTGCCGCCGTGTTGGGCGTGTATGGGGTGTAGTAGTAGAGGCTCGCCGTCGCCTGGTTCTTGATGGCCACCGACTTGCTGCCGCACGCCGAGTTGGGGTTGTAGAGCACGTTGACGGTCTTGTTGGGGGCGTAGCGGTTGTAGACGGAGTACCAGTTCGTGCCGGGACCGGTGCCCGGGGGCATCGAGTACCGCTTGAAGGCCCAGGCCGCCTTGTAGACCTGGTTGAAGAAGCCGTAGTACTCGGAGTCGCAGTCGGCGGTGTCCGGGCAGCCGTAGCCGGTTGCCGAGCGGTACTGGCGGGCGACGGGCCAGTCGTCGGTGATCAGGCCCTGCTCCTTCTGCAGCAGCACGATGAGAACCTTCTGGCTCACTCCGCAGGCCTTGCCGACCTTGTAGATGATCGTGGCCGCGGTCTCGTTCGCGCCGCCCGTGTAGGTGCCGCACATCGGGTCGGCGGCGATCGTGTGGGTGGTCTCCTTGTACGCCTTGACGCAGGTGTAGCCGGCGCGGCAGATGCCGACCTTCGCGTCCAGGACGCTCTGCACCTGAGCGGCGCTGGCGGCGCTGCCGTTGAAGAACAGCGAGTCCGTGATGATCATGCCGGGATCGAACTGCGTCGCACTGGCCGCGGAGGCGGGCGCGGCAGGCGCCAGGACGCCGATCGCGAGGGACGCGCCGACCGCAAGCGCGAGTCCGACGGCGACCGCCGCGGCGGCCCGGTCGCGCAGGGAGCGCATCACGAGGTCACCGCCACGTCGACGCTGTCCGAGACGCCCGCTGAGCGGTCGGAGGCGTATTCGACGCGCACGCTCCAGGTGCCCTGAGCAAGCCCGGGGAGGGCGAGCTCGCCGCACTCGGTGGACTGCGCTGCGGCGAAGGCGGCGGATTCGACGGAGACGACGCTGCCATCGAGCTCGGCGACGAGCGAGCATGTGCCGCCGTCCTCGGTGATGGAGGAGACGAAGGCATCGACGGTGAGGGCACTCGCTGTCGCGTCCCACGACGAGGACACGATGAGCGGGGTGACGGAGACAAGAGCGACGGGCGCGGCCGGATCGGCGGGCGCGCTTGACGCGTCACCGGGCGAACCGGCGCTCTGCTCGTCGGTCGCGTCGGCCGTCTCGTCGCCGGCGATGGCGGAGGGCGCAGGCAGCGGATCCTTGTTCGGAGTGATTCCGGCGGCGAGCGTCTCCGTGCTCACCACGGGCGCCCCGGCCGGCAGCAGACTGCATCCGGCCAGCACGAACACAGCCATACCGGCGCCCAGCGCCAGGCAGACTATTCCCCCGAATTTTGCCCCCACGTCGTCATGGTAGGCAGGGACTCCCGGCGGAGAGTACCCCCCGATCGGGGCTTCTGATATCGGGGCCACCGCTGGGACGCCCCCGCAGCCCCTCCGATCGGGCCCCCCGAACGAGTCCAACTCCCGCTCGCGGGGCGCATCCGGGCGCGTCAACCCCGGGGCTCGCCAGCGGCTCCGCCGGTAGGCTCGCGACACATGGTGACCCTCCGCGTGATCGTCGACGCAGCCCTCGAACGGTCGCCCCGCGGGCTCGCCCGGTACACCGAGGAGCTCACCTCGGCGCTCATCGCGACGGCGCCTCGGAACTGCGATGTGGAGGGCATCACTGCCTCAGCGTCCGAGGAGGAGCTGGCGCGGCTGAGGGTGTCGCTCCCCGGCCTGAGCCACCTGACCGAGCTGAACCTCGGTCGCCGCGAGCTCTACGCAGCGTGGAACCGGACCATCACCACCCTCCCCCTGCATGGGATGGTGCACGGCACCACTCTGCTCGCCCCACTGCGCTCCCACGACCGGGGGCGCTCGCCCGGCGATCAGACCGTGGTGACGATCCACGACACGACGGCGTGGAGGTACCCGGAGTCCCGGCGATCGCGCTGGGTCCGGCACATGGCGGCGCGGGCGAAGCGGCACGCGGACGCGATCGTCGTGCCCACCCACGCGGTCGCCGCCGAGCTCGAGCGACTGATCGGCTTCGGCGACCGGCTGCGGGTGATCGGAGGCGCCGTCAGCTCATCCCTCGCCCTGCCTTCGAATCCCGCAGAGACCGCCGCCCGCCTGGGCCTCCCTCCGGAGTACCTGCTCTCGGTGAGCGGGATGCAGCCGCACAAGGGCCTCGAGGTCCTGCTCCAGGCGCTCGCCCTGCCGTCGGCGCCGGACGTGCCGCTCGTGCATGTCGGCCCCGACCGGTACGCCGACGCGACGCTGCAGGAGGCGATCGCGCGCTCCGGCCTGCCGGCGGAGCGCGTGCGCCATCTCGGCATCGTGACCGACAGCGAGCTCGCCGTCGTCCTCGACCGCGCCTCGGCGCTCGTCGCGCCGAGCCTCAGCGAGGGCTTCGGCCTCGCCATGGTCGAGGCGTTCTCCTTCGGCACCCCGGTGGTCTCCTCCGACTCCCCCGCGCTCGTCGAGGTGGCCGACGGCGCGGCGGTCGTCGTCCCCCGGGAGCCCGCGGACCGCTACCCGGAGCGGCTCGCCGCGGCGCTGTCGAAGACGCTGTCCGACACGACGCTCCTCGCCCGGCTGGAGGTGTCCGGCCTCGACCGCGCGAAGGCCTACAGCTGGCGCGACTCCGCGGAGCGGGTCTGGCAGCTGCACGCCGACCTCTAGCAGAGCGTCAGTCCGACGCGGCGACTCTCCGTCGCGGCCCTGCCATCACGCTCTGCCCGCCGGCCTGCCCGCCTGCCGGCTCTCCCGCCTGCCGGCCCTCCCGCCCAGCAGGCATTCTTCCGCCGCGCACTTTCACTCAGCAGGTGATTTCACTGTCAGCAGGCAGAAAAGGCCGCATGGGACGCGTGGCGTGCAGAATGCCTGCTGAGCGAGAGTCGGTGCGGGCAGAATGCCTGCTGAGCGAGAGCTGGGGGCCGCTACCCGCCTGCGGTGTCCTCGGCCGGGGCGATGCTCTTGGCGACCTCGGAGTGGATGAAGTCGTAGTCCGGGGCGGCGGGGTCGATGAGGTCCGGGACGAACTCGATGTCGTCCACCTTCTGGCCCTTCGCCTTCAGTGCGAGGTCCGCGAAGCGCCCCAGGGTGCCTTGGGGGATGTCGGTCTTCACCACCTGCGCGCCCGCCAGCGCCACCTGCTGGAATCGGGTGAGCACCGTGGCCGGATCCAGCTGGTTGATCATCGCCTCCTGCACCTCGCGCTGACGGGCCATCCGGCTGTAGTCCCCGTGCTCGGAGCCGTAGCGGGAGCGGGCGTACCAGAGGGCGTGGTTGCCGTCGAGGTGGTGCTTTCCTGGCTCGATCCAGGCGCCCACGCCGACGAGGTCTCCGGCGTCGTCGAGGTGGCCGCCGATCGGCACCCGCTCGGTCGCCGTGATATCGATGCCGCCCAGCGCGTCGATCAGGTCGCTGAAGCCCTGCATGTCGATGAGCACGTAGTACTGGAGGGTGATCCCCAGGGCGCCCTCGACCGCGTCGCGCATCGCCTCGATGCCGGGCTCGCTGCCCTCCTTCGCCGCGTCCGGATAGAGCTGGGGGCTCTTCAGCTCCACCTCCGTGTAGATGGAGTTGAGCTGGCAGACGTCGACGTCGCAGGTGTCGTTGTGCCCATACCCGTCGGGGTAGTCGGCCAGCATCGGCGACCCCTCGGAGAACGGGATGTCGGTGAGGTCGCGCGGAAGACCGAACATCGACACCGAGCCGGTCGCGTCGTCGATGCTGATCACCGAGACGCTGTCGGGGCGGAGGCCCTCCCGGTCCGGGCCGGCGTCCCCACCCAGCAGCATGACGTTGTAGCGGCCGTCGATCGGCGGCTCGGGCGGCGAGGACCGGAAGACGTCGGAGATCGCGTCCCTCGTCACGCCGGCGAGGAACGCGCCGTACGCCGCGGTTCCGGTCAGCGCGATCAGCGCGATCACGGACACGGCGGCGAGGACCGGGCGCAGCACGCCTCGCACACGGACGAAGCGCACGAGCCGAAGGGTGTCGAACGTCAGCACGATCCAGAGCAGCGCGTAGCCGACGAGGACCCCCTGGATCAGCCACAGCCCGATCGGGTTGGTGACGAGCGCCAGGAGCACGCCGCGGTTGGTGAAGGCGAGCACGATGGCGGCTGCCGCGAGCACCCACAGCAGCAGCGTGCAGCCGAGACCGAACCTTCCCAGCCTGCGGCTCCCCGCCAGGGTCTGCGCCGACCCCGGCACCAGGACGTTGAGGACCACCAGGAACCAGGCCCGGCGCGTCATCACGCCCTCGGTGACCGGATTCGGGGTGCGCAGCGTGCTCGACGCGCCCAGGCCGCGGCCCTGCGCGTCGCGGCTGCGTCCCGTGGGCGGCGCGGTCGGGTACGACGCTCTGGTCACCGGCTCTCCGGTGCGCCCAGACCGGCGCGGAGGGCGGCGTCCTTCTGCTCCACCTTGGCTGCGAGAGTCTGCATGTAGGCGGCCAGCTTCGCGTCGAGCGACTCGTCCGCGGTCGCGAGGATCTTGACGGCGAGCAGGCCGGCATTCGTGCCGCCGCCGATCGACACCGTCGCGACCGGCACCCCCGCGGGCATCTGCACGATCGACAGCAGCGAGTCCATCCCATCCAGCAGCGCGAGCGGCACCGGGACGCCGACCACCGGCAGTGTGGTGACGCTCGCGAGCATCCCGGGCAGGTGCGCGGCTCCGCCCGCTCCCGCGATGATCACGCGGATCCCCCGCTCGCGCGCGGACCGCCCGTACTCGATCATCCGGTCCGGCGTGCGATGCGCGCTCAGCACGGCCACCTCATGCGGCACGCCGAACTCCGCCAGCACCTGCGCCGCCGCGCTCATCACGTTCCAGTCGGAATCGGACCCCATGACGACGCCGACGAGCGCCCCCTCGAGGTCCGAAGCAGCCAGCACGGCCAGCTCCGGCGTGAGCGAGGGGACGGGTTCGGGCATTGTCCCATGGTAAAGGCGCCGCCTGTTGTTCTCGCGATCTGCTCGGTGTGGGTCGCGGGGGGGGTCGGCGATGCCGCCCTCCGTGGCATCCCGGACCAGCGGAAGGACTATTCGAAGAAAGCAGCCGCAGCCCGTGCCCGATAGGCGACGTCGTCGAGTTCGTCGCCGCCGACCGTGACGTGCCCGACCTTGCGGCCCGGCCGCGGATCCTTCCCGTAGTTGTGGATCTTGGCGACGGGCTGGGCCGCGAGGGCGGCGGCGTAGCGGTCGGCGAGGGTGCCGCGCTGGGGACCGCCGAGGATGTTCACCATGACGCTCCACGGGTCTCGGCTGCCGGTGGCGCCGAGGGGCAGGTCGAGGACGGCACGGAGGTGCTGCTCGAACTGGCTGGTCGTGGAGCCGTCGATGGTCCAGTGACCGGAGTTGTGGGGGCGCATGGCGAGCTCGTTGACGAGGACCCGGCCGTCGACCGTCTCGAAGAGCTCGACGGCGAGCACGCCGGTGACATCGAGGCCTTCGGCGACCCGCCAGGCGATGTCGCAGGCGATGTCGGCGAGGCGGCCGGCGGAGCGGGGCGCGGGGGCGACGACCTCGGCGCAGACGCCGCCGCGCTGCACGGTCTCGACGACCGGCCAGGCGACCATCTCGCCGGAGGGGCGACGGGCGACGAGCTGGGCGAGCTCGCGCCGGAAGTCGACGACCTCTTCGACGAGGAGCTCGCCGTCCTCCAGCCAGTCCGCGCCTTCCGCGCCGGAGGTGACGATGCGCACGCCTTTGCCGTCATAGCCGCCGCG
Source organism: Naasia sp. (assembly GCF_025465545.1). GTDB lineage: Bacteria > Actinomycetota > Actinomycetes > Actinomycetales > Microbacteriaceae > Naasia. Next base: position 7,155 of record NZ_JAODMK010000051.1, read on the forward strand.
CGGGGTCTTGAGGACGGCGCGGCCGTCGTGATCGCGGAGGAAGGCGTCGAGATCGTCCGTGCTGCGGGCGCGGGCCCAGTCGGGGACGGGCAGGCCGAGAGCGGCGAGCTTCTCGCGCATGAGCAGCTTGTCCTGGGCGTACAGGAGCGCGTGCGGGCCGGGCCGCACGGCCACGCCGTGCGCGACGAGTTCACGCAGCACCGGCTGCGGCACGTGCTCGTGATCGAAGGTGAGGGCGTCGACCCCTTCGGCAAAGGCGAGGACGGTCGCCGCGTCGCGGTAGTCGCCGACGACGGTCACGGCCTGTCGCGCCGAGGACCCCTCGGTCTCGCCGAGTACCTTCAGGTCGATCCCCAGCTCGATCGCGGCCGGAATCATCATGCGTGCGAGCTGCCCGCCACCCACAACGCCAACGCTCAGCTTCATCCACACCCCCTGCTCTAGACTCGCGCACGCCCATCTTCGCTCACGAACGGGACTCCTGCATGCCCCTCTCCTCTCCGGCGGCTCCAGCCCGAACGGTGTCGGACCGGGCGGGCGCGCTCGCGCGGCAGCTGTTCGCTTTCGCGCTGGTCGGCGGCGTGGGCTTCGTGCTGGATCTCGTCGTGTTCAACGTCCTCCGGCTCACGGTCTTCGCTCCCGAGGCGCACCACGAGGGGCCGATCCTGGCGAAGCTGATCTCGACCGCTGTGGCGATCGCGGCGAACTGGGTGGGCAACCGCTATTGGACGTTCGGTCCGCATCGGCGTCCGGACAGCGGAATCGAGGCGCTCGAGTTCCTGCTGGTGAGCATCCTCGGCATGGGCATCGGCCTCGGCTGCCTGTGGGTGTCGCACTACGCGTTCGGCTGGACCTCGCTGCTGGCCGACAACCTGTCCTCCAACGTGGTGGGGCTGCTGCTCGGCTCGATCGTGCGCTTCGCGCTGTACCGGCACTGGGTCTACCAGCCGGGCCGAGCCAGCCGCAAGGGCCTCCGGGTGCGCGCCGCGGCTGCCCCCAGCCCGTCCTACGAGGGCTGACCTCCCCCCTGACAGCCGCAGCGTTCCGGCCAATCGGCGACCGCGTGCCGTTGCGGTTCGGCCGGATGGATGCGTCTCTGCCGCGACCGACCGAGAGACCCGCGCGGATCAGGGGTCGAAGGGGCGTCGCGTCGCGGCGATCTGCTGCTGGCGCTTGGTGCCGGGGGCGTTGTGGCTGTGCTCCATGAGGTCGGCGAGCGTGGCCTGCACGAGCTTGGCGGACGGCACGTCGCGAAGCACGACCGGATCCTCACCGCCCGTGTCGATGAAGAGGGTTCCGCTTCCCGCCAGGGTCTGCAGGGGGCCGCGGCGCATCGTCACGTCGAAGCCGCGCGTGAGCAGCACCTCCTGGCGGCTGCGGATCACGAAGCCGGACCGCACCACGAGGCGCCGGGTGGTGATCGTGTAGACGCGGCTGAGCCAGAGCAGGTACGGGATCAGGCCGAGCAGCACCACGAGGGCGAGGGCGACGAAGGGCAGCGCGGAGTTCTCCCACGGCTCTGGAAGCCGGCCGGCGGCGTAGCCGTAGCCCGCGGAGACTGCGGCCACGGCGAGCGCAGGCCAGAACAGCCGGCGGGCGGAGGAGTGCATCCGAGCGACCGTCTGCTCCGCGGTCGAGCCGCGCTTGGGAGCGGGAATGGCCTCCACGGTCGCCGTGGGACGACCGCGCCGGGGAGAGCCCACCGCGGCGTCGGTCGTGCCGGCACCGCTCGCCATGACTCATTAATACCGCAGGTGGGTCACGTCTCCCGCCGAGACGGGCACGGCATTTCCTGCCGAGTCGCCCGAATGCGGCGTGTCGCCGGGAAGAACGAGGAGCCGGCCGGTCTCGTCGATGCCCGTCGCGACCCCCTGCAGGGGCATCGCGGAGGGCAGCTCCACCCGAACGGCGCGACCCACGGTGTCGCAGACCCCCAGAACGGCGGCCCGCAGGCCGCTCCGCTCAGCGCTGCCGCGGGCGGCCGCGAGCGCGTCCAGCTCCGTGCGAAATGCGGAGAGATAGCCCGCGAGGACCGCGTCAGGATCGGGCTCGACTCCCTCCATCGCGAGCGACGTCGCGGTCGGCACCGGCAGCTCCTCCTCGGTGAGCGTGAGGTTCACCCCCGCCCCCACGATCAGGCCGTCGGCACCGGGGAGGAGCTCCGCGAGGATCCCGCAGAGCTTTCGCCCGCGCACGAGCACGTCGTTGGGCCACTTCAGGGCCGCGGGCACTCCCAGGTCTCGGAGAGCTCGGGTCATCGCGAGTCCGGCGAGGAGCGGAAGCCAGCCGATCGCGGTCGGCGGAAGGTCCGCGCGCACGAGCAGCGAGATCGCGATGGACCCGCCTGCAGGGGCGGTCCAGCTGCGTCCGAGGCGCCCCCGACCTGCCGTCTGATCGTCGGTCACCAGCACGGAACCGTCCGGCCACTCCTCCGGCTCGTGCTGGACCCTCCGGCGCAGCTCGTCATTCGTCGACCCGGCGCTCGCCAGCACCTCGAGGCGGGGGGCGACGGCGGCGGAGCGGGGCAGATGCACCCGCTCACGCTAGCGGGGACGTTCCCCCGCGGGCATGCAGGGCGCCGGTTCCGCCCACGCCTAGGATCGACGGGTGCTTGGACCGGACCTCCCCGCGCCTCCTGCCCGGGCCCTCGTGGTGATCCCCACCTACAACGAACTCGAGAGCCTCGCCGCCGCCGTGCGCAGCGTCCTCGACCTCGGCGCCGACCTCGATGTGCTCATCGTCGACGACGGGAGCCCGGACGGGACCGGGCACCTCGCCGACCGGCTGGCGGCGGATGAGCCGAGGGTGTCGGTGCTGCACCGCAGCAGCAAGGACGGTCTCGGGCGCGCCTACCTCGCCGGCTTCGAGCGGGCGATGGCGCAGGGCTACCCCGCGATCGTCGAGTTCGACGCGGACGGATCGCATCCCGCCTCCTCCCTGCCCGGGATGCTCGATGTGCTGGAGGGGTCGCCCGCTGTCGGTGTCGTGATCGGCTCGCGCTGGGTGCCCGGCGGGAGCGTCGTCGACTGGTCGCCGTTCCGCACCGCCCTCAGCCGCGGCGGCAACGCGTACGCCAGAGTGCTGCTCGGCATCCCGATTCGGGATTCGACCGCCGGTTTCCGCGCGTACTCGGCCTCCGCGCTGCGCGCGATGACGCTGGAGGACATCCACTCGCGCGGCTACTGCTTCCAGATCGACATGACGCTGCGCGTGCTCGACGCCCGCTACGGCATCGTCGAGGTGCCGATCGAGTTCCGTGAGCGCGCGGCGGGCACCTCCAAGATGAGCAGGGCCATCGTGGCCGAGGCCGTGCTGATGGTGCCGCTCTGGGGGATCCAGCGCCGCGTGCGCCGACTCGGGAGTCGCGGCGCCCGCTGACGCCCCCTGGATCGGGGCGGAGGCTTTGTGGATTACGTCAACGGGGAGCCCTTCGGGCAGGCCGGTAGGGTGAATCGCGTGACCGACACCAACGTCGCCCGGCCTCCCGGCGAGCATTCCGACGCGCGGATCGACGCGGTCGCCGCGCCCGACATGCTGACCACCGCAGGCAAGCTGCACGACCTGCGGAACCGGTATCACGAGGCGGTCACCGCGAGCGGCGAGGCGGCGATCGAGAAGCAGCACGCCAAGGGCAAGAAGACCGCCCGGGAGCGCATCGAGCAGCTGCTCGACCACGGCTCCTTCGTCGAGCTCGACGAGTACGTGCGACACCGCACCCACGCGTTCGGCATGGAGAACAAGCGGCCGTACGGCGACGCCGTCGTGACCGGGCTCGGCACCATCCACGGCCGGCAGGTGGCCGTCTACTCGCAGGACTTCACGATCTTCGGCGGCTCCCTCGGCGAGGTGGCGGGCGAGAAGATCATCAAGGTGATGGAGCACGCACTCAAGACGGGCGTGCCGATCATCGGCATCCTCGACTCGGGCGGCGCCCGCATCCAGGAGGGGGTCGTCGCGCTCGGCAAGTACGGCGAGATCTTCCGCCGCAACACCGCGGCATCCGGCGTCATCCCGCAGATCTCGATCGTGATGGGCCCGGCCGCCGGCGGCGCGGTCTACTCCCCGGCCCTGACCGACTTCGTGATCATGGTCGACAAGACGAGCCAGATGTTCGTCACCGGCCCCGACGTGATCAAGACCGTCACGGGCGAGGACGTCGGCATGGAGGATCTCGGCGGCGCCCTCACCCACAACACGCGCTCGGGTGTTGCGCACTACCTGGCCAGCGACGAGGACGACGCCCTCGACTACGCGCGCACCCTGCTGTCCTACCTGCCGGACAACAACCTGTCGGACCCGCCCGTCTACGAGGCGGTGGCGGAGCTGGAGATCACCGACGCCGACCGCCGGCTCAACACGATCATCCCCGACAGCCCCAACCAGCCGTACGACGTGCACACGGTGATCGAGCACCTCGTGGACGACGGCGAGTTCCTCGAGACGCAGCCCCTGTTCGCGCCGAACATCGTGGTCGGCTTCGGTCGCATCGAGGGCAGGCCGGTGGGCATCATCGCCAACCAGCCGAACGCGATGGCCGGCACCCTCAACATCGATGCAGGCGAGAAGGCGGCCCGGTTCGTGCGGTTCTGCGACGCGTTCTCGCTGCCGATCCTCACCCTCGTCGACGTGCCCGGCTACCTGCCCGGCACCGACCAGGAGTGGACGGGCGTCATCCGGCGCGGCGCGAAGCTGCTCTACGCATACGCCGAAGCGACTGTGCCGCTCGTCACCGTGATCACCCGCAAGGCCTACGGCGGCGCCTACATCGTGATGGGGTCGAAGCAGCTCGGCGCAGACCTCAACTACGCCTGGCCCACCGCGGAGATCGCCGTGATGGGGGGCCAGGGGGCGGTCAACATCCTCTACCGCGGCGAGATCCGGCGGGCCGAGGAGGCCGGCGAGGACGTGGCTGCCGTGCGCACCCGCCTCGCCAACGAGTACACCTACAACGTCGCCAGCCCGTTCCTCGCGGCGGAGCGCGGCGAGCTCGACGGGGTGATCGAACCGGCCGCAACGCGCGTGGTGGTGGTCAAGGCGCTGCGGGCGCTGCGCACCAAGCGCGCGAACCAGCCGCCCAAGAAGCACGGCAACATCCCGCTGTGAGCCGACGCAAGCCCACGGTGGGCGCGCAGCAGCCGGATCCTGTCGAGCAGGTCGTGCCGCTCGACCTTCGGGTGCAGTCCGGCACGCCGACACCGGAGGAGCTCGCGGCGATCGTCGCCGTGCTGCAGGCCGTCGCAGCGCAGCCGGCGGCTCGCCCCGCCCCGACTGCCCCGCGGCCCAGCCGCTGGGTGTCGCAGCGCGACCTCCGAGTCCCGCTCCCCGACACCTGGTCCTGAGACAGATCGCGGGAAGATGAAGAAGGGCCGGTCGTCGCCGACCGGCCCTTGCTCAAAACCCGAGTCAGGGCGATAACCCGAATATCCCCCTGACTCGCCCCCAGATCACTCGCCCGCTTACCCTAGTTGGCGAGTGCCCGGTGGATGCTCTAAGACGAGCACCTGACAGCAATAATCCTGCCGTCAGCGGCGGGTCCGACAAAGTCGGCATTTGGGGGGACATTCGGGGGACGCTTCCCCCGAGTATCGGCCTAGTTTCCGCCTGTTGCCCGGGGAACCGATCTGTACACCGGGGTACGGCCTCCATCGAGGGCCGGGGCGGCGATCCCGATGCCCGGAACGCACCGGACTCAGGGGCGCGTTCGGGAGTCCTCGGGAACGCGAGGGATCTCGGCCCACAGGTCGACCTCGTCGTCGTGGTCGTCGGACAGCAGGGAGGCGCTTCCGTCCCCCACCGTGCGCAGGCCGACGACCGTCACGGCCGTCTCCGATCCGGCCGGCACCGTGCGGATGATGAGCCGGTCGGTCTCCACGCCGCGGAGGACGTCCGCCAGGCGGTTGAGCACGCGCTCGAGCTCCGGCTCGTCGAGGTCGTCGATGCCGCCCTCGTCCATCAGCTGCACCGTGGTGCCCCGCCGGCGGGCGATCATGATCTGCTCGCGCACCGCGTCGTTCAGGAGACGGCGGCCGCGGATCTCGTCGCGCAGCGCGCCCTCGAGGTTGAAGCACTCGCGGCGCTCCTCCTCGGTGAGACTGCCGCCGGAGAGAGCGATCCGCTGCAGCATCGGCACGGCCACCCGGCTCGTCTGCACGAGGCGCAGCTGTCGCTCGTAGAGGTGCGCCTCCTGGCCCGCCTGCCATTCCACGGCCTCGCGCTCGGCGAGGGCGAACTGGGAGGCGTCCCGGCCGGCCTTCGCGAGTGCCCGCGAGACCATCTGCGAGATCGCCACCCACACGACACTGCCGATGACGCCCATGGTGGCGATCGCGGCGGGTCCCGCCCAGACGAAGGTCTGCAGCGTGAGCACCGCCGTGCCGACCCACGCGAACATGGTGCGCCGGCGGATCGCGGTGATGGTCATCAGGGTGCCGACGGCCGCGACGTGCCAGGTGGCGTAGCTGCCCTCGATGCCCGGATCCAGCTGGCTCGTGACGAGGAAGCAGATCGCCGTGCTCACGCCGATGTTGAGCGACGCGAGCCAGTACGGCATGGTGATCGGGCTCGAGGGCCAGAGGCTGAGGATCGTCGCACCCGCGTAGAGCGCCATGGCGAGAAGCACGGGCGCGATGCGCTCGGGGGCAGCCAGGTCATAGGCGGCGAGCACCAGATGGTAGGCCGAGAAGAGCCCGCCGAGGGCGAGCACCAGCCCACGGGAGAGGGCGATCACTCCGACCACCCCGCGGCATCCGCCGAGACGGCGGCATCCCCCTCGGGCTGCTCCGACTCCGGCCGGGCCGGCCAGCGCAACTCGACCCGTACACCCTCGCCCGGCGCGGTGGTGATCTCCGCCACTCCCCCGAGGCTCGACATCCGCTCAAGGATCGAGGTCCGCACGCCGAGCCGTCCTGGAGCGATGGCCCCCAGGTCGAAGCCCGCGCCGTCATCCTCGATGACCACGCTGACGCCACCCTCGAGTCCGCGCATCGTGACGGATCGGCGCACCGGCTCAGAGCCGGCGTGATTGACGCTGTTGACCATGGCCTGCGTCGCGGCGGACACGACGGCCGAGGACACGGATTCGGGAATCACCCGCGACGACAGGTCGTGCACGTGCACCTCGAAGAGTGCAGGCTGTTCGGCGACGGCCAGCCGGATGCGGCCTGCGACGACGCCCAGGCTCACGTCGTGCTCCGCGCCCGGGAAGCTCGACTGCGCCTTCGCGAGGTGTCCCAGGGCGTTCCGGGCCATCTGTGCGGCGAGCGCCATCGAGTCGGCGCTGCGCGCCCTGGCGGCGGAGAGGAGCGTGGTGAGCACGCTGTCGTGCACCAGCGCATCCACGGTGACGCGCTCCGCCTCCGTCGCGTGGCTGCGCACCGCTGCCGAGTAGCGCTCCAGGGCCTGGGACTGCGCCGAGTCGACCGAGGCGGCAGCCTGGCGGAGCGCCACCGCGATCACCAGGATGACGGCGCCGAGCAGCAGGCAGTAGAGGCCGTCGAGGGCCGCCTGGCTCCACGACGCGCCGCCGCCGTCCGGCTCGGCGCGGATGAGGGCGACGACGATCGGCGTGGCGATCGTGTACGCCGCGGCGACCGCCCAGCGGCGGCCGCTCGCCACGACGGCGAAACCGGTGGCCACGTTGCAGAGGTAGTAGATCCAGGGCGCGTCGTTGCCGGGCAGCGGGCCCTGCACGATCGGGTCCCAGAGCGCGAGGACGATCAGGTACACCGCGGGCAGCAGGGCGAAGATCGGCCGGGTCCACTGGCGGAACGTGGCGGCGAGCCCCGCGAGAGCGAGCGCTCCGAACACGACCGCCATGACGGTGAGCCCGAGGGCTGTCTTCATCGCGGGAAACTGGGTCAGCAGCGCCGGCAGGGTCTGCAGGCCCACGAGCAGCCCGAAGATGCTGGCCGACCTCGAGAGGACGACCTCGACCTGACTGGTCGTGATGGGGTTCGCCGGCTGGCGGACCTCGGTGGGTGCGGTGGAGGCCTCTGGCCTACCGCTCATCGGCTTCAGAGTCCAGTCCGGGAAGGATCCCGTCCTCGACGGCCCGGCGAAGCAGATCGACCTTCGTCGGCGCAGGTCGGCCGACCTCCACGTACTTGACGCGGATCCGGTCCAGGTACTCCCGTGCGGTGGAGGCGGCGATGCCCAGCTGGGCGGCCACCATCTTCAGCGGGAGACCCGACGCGTACAGGTGCAGCACGTCGCGTTCGCGACGCCCGAGCTGCGCCTTGGCGAAGTCGGCGTCCGCATCGATCGCGCTCGCCCACTCGAGGTTGTTGAGCACCTCGCCACGGGCGACGGTGCGGATGGCCGCCATCACGGTCTGCGTCGCGGCGGACTTCGGGATGACCCCCGCGGCTCCCGCGGCGAGTGCCTCCCGCACGCCGGCGACCCGGTCGGCGATGCTGTGCACGAGGATCCCGGCACCGGTGGCCTGGATCTTCTTGACGTTGTCGGTGATCGTCGAGCCGTCGCCGAGCGACAGGTCGAGCACGACCACGTCGCACTCGCGGCCGCGCAGCGCGGCGACGAGGTCGTCGACGTTCGCCGCCTCTTCGATGAAGTCGTACCCCGCGTCGAGGCAGGCAGCCCGCAAGCCGAGGCGCACGGACTCGTGATCGTCGACTGCTGCCACGCGGACGTGCTGAACCGGCGCGGTCGAATCCGCCGCATGCATTCCGCCGGAAACGTCGACAGATGCTTCCATCGTGTGTGCCACCGCCACCCTTCCCCCCGTGCCGCTGAGCGGCTCTTCCATGCTAGATGTGAGCATCGGATTCTGTACCCCGCTCTGCGCCCCCATTTCGCGGCGCGTGCGGGTCCCGCGGAATTCCGGGCCAGGAGGAGGGTCGCACCGGCGACACGCCGGTGAACATACCTGTCTACCGACCTCCCGCGGGGGCGCGGTTCAGTCCCTCACGAGGGCGGCGACGGCCTCCACGTGGTGCGTGTGGGGAAAGAGGTCGAAGGCCTCCATCGAGGCCACCCGATACCCGCTGCGGCCCAGCGCGCCGAGGTCCCGGGCGAGGGCGACCGGGTCGCAGGCGACGTAGACGATCTGCGCGGGACGAAGCGAGCCGAGCGCGGCCACCACCTGCTTGCCCGCCCCGGCGCGCGGCGGATCCAGGACCACGGTCGCGCGGGAGAGCCGCGCCCGCTCCGCCGTGCTCGCGCTCCGCACCAGAGCGTCCAGGTAGCGGTCCACCCGCGCCGTCACCGCCGCGGCGCCGGCCCAGTCGCCCAGATTCTCGCGGGCATACTCGGTGGCTCGGGCGTCGCTCTCCACGGAGGTGATCCGGGTGGTCCCGCCGAACCGGTCGCCCACCGCGGCGGCCAGCAGGCCGACACCCCCGTAGAGGTCGAGGTTGGCGGCGGCCGGGTCGAACAGGGAGTCGTCGACGGCGCGGCCCACCGCCTCGGTGAGGGTCGTCGCGGCATGCCGGTGCACCTGCCAGAAGCCGCGCAGGTCCAGCCGGAACTCGCGATCGCCCACCTGTTCGGTGATCGACTCGCGCTCGGGCGACTCGTCGCCGAGCACGAGACGCCGCGCGGGGGACGCGGACGGGGCGATCAGGTCCACGCGCTGGGCGCCGGGCACCCGCTGCTCCAGGGCGGCGATCTCCCGCAGCTCCCCGGTGGCCAGCGGCAGGTCGGCCACCTCGACCACGGTGTGACTGCGCGCGGCGTACGGCCCGATCCTGCCCTCCTCGTCGACATGGAGGCGGACCCGGGTGCGCCAGCCGGTCCCGCCGGGCTCGCCGGGGAGTTCCTGCACAGGCACGTCGAGCTCCAGCCGCGCCATCCGGGCGAGGCTGTCCTCGATCACCTCCCGCTTCAACGCGCGCTGGCGTTCCGCCGTGATGTGGCCGAACTCGGCGCCGCCCGCGCGCTGCCCGGGGGCGCGGGAGACGTCCGCCTCCGCCCAGACGTGCGGGCGCCGATCGGGCGAGGGCTCCAGCACCCGGAGCGTGTCGGCCCGCCAGAACCGGTCGTGCGAGTCGTCGGTGATCCGGGCCAGGACCCGCTCACCGGGAAGCGTGTCGGCGACGAAGACCACTCGTCCCTCGTGCCGGGCGACGAAGATCCCGCCGTGGGCTACCGTGGAGATCTCGAGCTCGAGTTCGGTGCCGGCGCCCACCCGTCGAGCATGTCACACCGCTCGAAGCGCCGATCGCGTCCCGGGAGCCGTCATCCGCCTGTATCTCGCGTCCACGTCGCCCGCCCGTCTGGCCCTGCTCCGCGCCGCGGGGATCGAGCCGGTGGTCCTGCCGTCCTCGGTGGACGAGGACGCTGCGGTCGCGGCCGCGGAGCGAGCGGGCGGGCCGCTCTCGCCTCACGACATGGTGCTGCTGCTGGCTCGGGCGAAGGCGGAGGCGGTCGCCTCGGTCACCCCGGACCTCGACGGGTTCGTGCTCGGCGGCGACTCTGCCTTCGAACTCGACGGAGCCGTGTTCGGCAAGCCCCACCTGCCGGAGGTGGCTCGCGAGCGCTGGCTCGCCCAGCGGGGTCGCACCGGCCTGCTGCACTCCGGCCACTGGCTGGTCGACGCCCGCTCGCGGCAGCCGGAGGGGGGCGCCCCTGCCCGCTCGGGGCAGGCGAGCAGAGGAACCGGCGCGGTCGCGACGGCGTCGGTGACCTTCGCCGCGGACATCACGGATCACGAGATCGACGCGTACATCGCGACCGGCGAGCCGCTCGAGGTGGCCGGCGCCTTCACCATCGACAGCCTCGGCGGGCCGTTCATCGAGCGCATCGACGGCGACCCGTCCACGGTGGTCGGCCTCTCGCTGCCGACGCTCCGCGGCCTCCTGCGCCGCGCGGGTGTCGCGCTCCCGGACCTCTGGAACCGCTGACGCGCCTCGGCGCCGGGAGGAACGCACCCGTCCGGCCACGGTGCAACCGCGTGCCGTTGCACCGTGGCCGGAGGGTTGCGGGTGTCCGCGGAGCGAGGCGCAGTTGTAGGGCGTCCCACCCCAGGTGCGCTCAACTTTGGAGAGCGCTACCAAAAGGCGTGCCGCCGCGGTCAATAGGCTGAAGTCCATGCCTCCCCCGACCACGCGTCCCATCACCAAGGTCCTCGTGGCGAATCGGGGCGAGATCGCGGTCCGCGTGATGCGCGCTGCCAAGGATGCGGGGCTCGGCTCCGTCGCCGTCTACGCCGACCAGGACCGGGACGCGCTGCACGTGAAGCTCGCGGACGAGGCGTACGGCCTGGGCGGCAGCACGAGCGCGGAGACGTACCTCGTGATCGAGAAGCTCCTCTCCGTTGCCCGGCGCTCCGGCGCCGACGCGGTGCACCCGGGCTACGGCTTCCTGGCGGAGAACGCCGACTTCGCACGCGCCGTCGAGGGCGCGGGACTGGTCTGGATCGGTCCGCCGCCGCACGCCATCGAGCAGCTCGGCGACAAGGTCACCGCGCGACACGTGGCCGAGCGCGTCGGCGCTCCGCTCGCGCCCGGCACCCTCGAGCCGGTGGCCGACGCGTCCGAGGTGCTCGACTTCGTCGACCTGCACGGCCTGCCCGTCGCCATCAAGGCCGCGTACGGCGGCGGCGGGCGCGGGCTCAAAGTGGCCCGCGAGCGCGACGAGGTGGCTGAGCTCTTCGAGTCCGCGACCCGTGAGGCGATCGCCGCGTTCGGCCGCGGCGAGTGCTTCGTGGAGAAGTACCTCGACAAGCCTCGGCACGTGGAGACCCAGTGCCTCGCGGATGCCGAGGGCAAGGTCGTCGTGGTCTCGACCCGCGACTGCTCCCTGCAGCGCCGGAACCAGAAGCTGGTCGAAGAGGCCCCGGCGCCCTTCCTCACTGAAGAGCAGAACCGCCGGCTCTACGAATCCTCCAAAGCCATCCTGAAGGAAGCCGGCTACCTCGGCGCCGGCACCTGCGAATTCCTGGTGGGCCAGGACGGCACCATCTCCTTCCTCGAGGTCAACACCCGCCTCCAGGTGGAGCACTGCGTCTCCGAGGAAGTCACCGGCATCGACCTGGTCCGCGAACAGTTCCGGCTGGCCCGCGGCGAGGCACTGGGCTACGGCGACCCCGAAGTCCGGGGCCACTCGATCGAATTCCGCATCACCGGCGAGGACCCGGGCCGCAACTTCATGCCTGCCCCGGGAACCATCACCACCCTGAAGAACCCCACGGGCCCGGGCATTCGGATCGACTCCGGCGTGGAGCAGGGCGACGTGATCAGCGGCAACTTCGACTCGATGCTGTCCAAGCTGATCGTTACGGGCGCCACCCGCGCCCAGGCCCTGCAGCGCTCCCGCCGTGCCCTGGAGGAAATGGTGGTGGAAGGCATCCCCACGGTTATCCCCTTTGACCTTGCCGTGGTCAGCGACCCCGACTTTGCCCCGGCCGAGGGACCTTTCAAGGTCCACACCCGCTGGATCGAAACCGAATTCGTCAATAACCTTCCCGCCTGGACGCCGGATGGAACCGGCGCGTCCGCCGACGACACTGAGGAACGCCAGCGCGTGGTGGTTGAGGTTGGCGGCAAGCGGCTCGAAGTGGTCCTGCCGGCCTCCCTGGGCGCCATCAGCACCGGTTCCGGCGGCGGCAACGCCAAGGCCGGTAAGTCCAAAAAACGGCTCCGCTCGGGCGGCGCTGCGGCGGCCGCCACCGGCAATTCCCTGACCTCGCCCATGCAGGGCACCATCGTCAAGGTTGCCGTGGCCAACGGCGACGTTGTGGCCGAAGGCGACCTTGTGGTGGTGCTGGAAGCCATGAAGATGGAACAGCCCCTCACCGCCCACCGTTCCGGAACCATTTCCGGGCTCGGTGCCGTGGCCGGTGAGACGGTTTCGGCCGGCGCCGTCATCGCCACGATCGAAGACTAGATCCCGCCGGAGGCACCCATGCTCGCACCCAGTTTTGAAGAAGAAGTTGACCGATACCACCTGGCGGTTCCGGAGATCACCCGCGGCAATCCCGGGCCGGTCAAGGACCTTTACTCCCGGCTTGACGACGTCACACTGGCCAATCCGTTCGGCGGGATAGCCCGCGGCTGGGCCCAGGTGGAGGCCCGGCTGGACCAGGCCTCCCGGCAGTTCCAGGACGGCGAGATGCTGGGCTTTGACACCATCACGTCCTATACCGCACGCGACACCGCCTTCCTTGTGGAGACCGAACACTTCCGGGCCCGCCTGGAGGGCGCCCCGCTGACCGAGGAGTTCGCGCTTCGGGTGACCAGCGTCTTCCGCCGCGAAGAGGGCTATTGGAAGCTGGTCCACCGGCATGCCGATCCCGCCGCCCGGCCGCAGTCCCGGCGGTCCTTCGTTCAGCCGACAGGTCAGCCTGCCGGACACTGACACCACTGTCCATCCCAACTAGGTAGCGCTATCTGTCGTTACGAGTGCTCACAACGACAGATAGCGCTACCTACTTGGGAGGGCGGGGCCGCGCTCTGGCGCTGAGCTGGGGCCCCGGGCACACTTAGCGTGTGAAGCCTTTCCTGCTCCTGGCCTCCCGGGCCGAAGACGCCGCCGCCGAGGACGAGTATGCCGCCTACCTGAGGTACGTCGCCCTGCAGCCAAACGAACTCCGCCGGATCCGGCTGGAAGCGGCTCCCCTGCCTGCCCTTGACCTCTCCAGCTACTCCGGGGTCAT
>NZ_JAODMK010000006.1 GCF_025465545.1 Naasia sp.
CCCGGTCTCGTCGTGAACAAGGTGGCGCCGGGCTTCCTCGGATCCGCCCTGTCCCACTTCCCCGAGGGGCTCGTCGTGGTGTCGGGCTCGTCCGGCAAGTCGACCACCACGAAGATGCTCGTCACGATCCTCGAGGCGCACGGCAAACGGGTCTTCACCAACCCGTCCACGGCGAACATCAGCCAGGGGCTCACCTCCGCCCTCCTCGAGCGCACCTCGCTGACCGGCCGCATCGACGCGGACCTCGCCGTGCTGGAGATGGACGAGGGCCACGGCGCCCTGCTCGCGCCACAGTTCGAGGCGCGCATGGCGGTCTTCACCAACGTGATGACCGACCAGATCGACCGCTTCCACGACAGCGAGAAGGTGCTCGGCTACCTCGGGACGATCGCCGGCCGGGCGGCCGAGACGCTGGTGCTCAACGCGGACGACGCCCTGCTGATGCGCCTCGCCACCCGCGCCGCCGCCACCGAGCACTTCGGCGTCAGCCCCGCCGTCTTCGCCGCCCTTCCGCGGGGCCTCGGCTACGCCGAGACCGCGCTCGCCCGCTTCGACGGCGGCACGATGGTCACGGCGGTGCACGGCCGATCCGCCTCGATCGCGTTCGACGGCGACGTGCACGACCTCACGCTCCCGGCGCGCGGAGTGCACTACGCCGTCGATGCCGCCGCGGCCCTCGCCGCCGCCCGGTCACTGCTCGGCTCCGCCTTCGATCCGGCGAGAGCGACCGGGGCCATCTCCAGCATGCCCGCGGTGTTCGGCCGCGGCGAGGTGATCACGGTGCGCGGCAAACAGGTCGAATTCGTGCTCGTGCAGAACCCGGCGAGCTTCCAGCTCAACGTGGACGAGCTCGACGAGGACCTCGACCAGGTGCTCGTCGCCATGGGCTCGGATGTCGCCGACCCCTCCTACTTCTGGCCGGTGGACGCCTCGCGCATCGGCCGAGCCCGGATCGTGACCGGGTCGAAGGCGCACGAGATGGCGCTGCAGCTGCTCTACCAGGATGTGCGGGTCGACGAGATCGACCCCGACCTGCCGGGCGCCCTCGACCGATTCCTCGCCCTGCCGGAGCCGACGAAGGGCATCAAGACCATCGTGTTCACCGCCGACGCTATGCGCCGCACCCGCAGCCACTTGGGGCTCGCCCAGTGACCGCGTACATGCTGCAGCTCTTCCCGGAGCTGACCAATGTGAACGGCGATGCGGAGAACGCACTCGTGCTCGCCCGCCGGGCTCAGTGGGCGGGACTCGAGGCGGAGGTGGTGCCCCTTGCCGCCGGTGCGGCCGCTCCCGCTCTCACCCCCACGGCCATCGTGCTCGGCTCCGGTGTGGACTCCAGCCTGGAGCGCACCCGTGACGCCCTCGAGGTGCTTCGGGGTGCACTCACCGCGTGGATCGCCGACGACATCCCCGTGATCGCGGTCGGCACCGGCTTGGAGCTGCTCGGTCGTTCCATCCAGGTCGGTGAGGTCCGGCTCGAGGGGCTGGGGCTCTTCGCCGGCGACGCGGTCGCCCTCCCCGCGCGTGCGGCCGGGGAACTCTTGGTCGACAGCGCCTGGGGGACCCTCGTCGGCTACGAGAATCACGCTCGAGGCTTCCCTCTCGATGGCGCCACCGCCCTCGGCACCGTGCTGCACGGCACCGGCAATGGCGACGGCACCGACGGGATCCGGTCGGGCTCGGTGTTCGGCACCCACCTGCACGGACCGGTGCTCGCGCGGAATCCTGCGTTCGCCACCGCGGTGATGGCTGCCGCCTTCGGGGAGGGCGAGGACATCTATGCCCCCGGCCGGGCGGACAGCACCGCCGATCTGCTCCGGGCCGACGCGATCCGCCGCCTCACCAAGCGGAGCTGACCCGCTCCGGGACGATCCCGAGGCGGGCCGCGAGCTCCGGTGCGCGCGAAGCGGCGGGCCACACTGACCGGGCGCTCCGACGCGGTCGATCAGGGGTCGTCGTGCCGGCTGCGACCGGATGCTTCTCCGCCTGCGACTCAGTCTGGGTCCGCTCCACCGGCTGTTCGCCGGCGGAGAGCCGCCCCCGGTCTTCGGACTGCCCCATGCTCTTCTGCGGAGACTGGCGAGGAGCAGTGCCCCGGCTGATCCTCCGGCGGGTCACCAACGCCTGGCAGGCGCGCATTCGGGCACGTGCTCGCGCCGGTCGGGCTCACCCACGTGCAGTTCGTGCTCCTCGCCGCGCTCACCAGGCTGCGGGCCGACGGCCCCGTCAGGGAGAGGGCGCTGGCCGATTCCGTCCGCGCAGATCCGATGATGACGCACAGGTGCTCCGCGTGCGGGAGGCGGAAGGTCACCTCGAACGCGCGCCGCACTCGGACGGACGCGCTTCGCCGCGATGCTCGCCGCCCTCTCGGTGCCGGGCGAGGAGTAGAGCCGTCGGGAATGGGAGGCCTACGACGCGACGGGGAGCGCCTCCACGAGGGCGATGTGGGACACGCGGATCCTCTGCGGCAGCCCGTCGAACACCTCGCGCCGCGCATCCGAGGCCAGGTATTCGGCCTCGACGCGGGCGAAGTCCTCCGCGTCACCGGGCACGCTCACCGCCCACACGAACTCGCTCCTCTCGCGGTCGGCATACGCGAACTCGATGGCGAAGCCGGATCGCGCCCTCAGGGCCACGAGGCTGCTCTGCCACCACTCGAGGAACGCGTCGTACTCACTGGGCTCGAGTTCGTAGCGCCTCAGCTGGATCGTCTTGGTCATGCTGTCCATTCTGGCGAAGGACTCGGGAGGTCGGCGTCCGGGTCGAGGGGAAGCGCCCGAACGGCGAGCCACGCTGCCGCCCGATCATCGGGGTTCGCCATGGACAGCGCCGTCAGCTCGTGGATTCGCTCGATGCGGGCGACGAGCGTCTGCCGATGGATCCCCAGTCGGCGTGCCGTTGCGGTCCACGATCCGTTCTCCGAGAGGTAGGTGTGCAGGGTGCGGGTGAGTGCCCCGTGCCGGCCGTTCGCACCGCGCAGCCCATCGAGGATTCCGGTGACCCGCGCCCGCGCATCAGGATCGAGGCGATCCAGCACGTAGCGGACCGTCGGCAAGGCCTCATAGCGGACGACAGCATCACCTTGCCGAACTGCGACGTCGTAGGCCTCTCGCGCCTCGGCGACGCTGCGGGCGAGCGCATCCAGCCGGGCAGGCGAGCCGATGCCGCAGCGCAGCGCCACTCCCGCCCCGGCCGAGAACTCGCGCACGCGGCTCTCGATGTCGCCGCTGCGATCGGTGCGAACGAGTGCCACCACCCGGTCCCGGTCGCCGGTGAGCAGGTGGGGCCAGCCGATGTCGTCGAACCATCGGGTGACGAGGCGCTCGACCTCGACCGACTTGATCCGCGAGGCCACGACGATCGCCACCAGTTCCTGCTCGCGCACGCCCCAGCGGCGCAGCAATGCGGCCGGCGTTTCGACGGCGCCTTCGAGCAGCGCGGTGAAGAGCACGGAGCGTCCGAGCCGCTCGGCGACACTGTGGTCGTGGGTGCGCAACAGGAGGTCGAGGAGTGCAGCCGCTTGGGATGCGAGATCGCGGGTCCGGCTCCGCGCGCCGCTGCGGGAGGCGATCACCAGATACGCGCTGAGATCCTCGCCGCTGCCCACCGGGTAGACGTCGAGTCCGGGATGCCGCACGCGGACCGGCCGGCGCAGGGCGACTGCAGTCGCATCGCGAAGGTGCAGGGCCCCGGCGCCCGCGCTGGTGATCGGCTGTCCATGGCTGTCGAGGAGCACCGCCCATCCGTCCAGGCGCACGGCGAGCTCGGCCAGAACCGCGCCGATCCCGCCCGTCCTGGCCACCTGCGTCAGCACCTTCGTCCCCGTGGTGACCAGTCGATCGTTGGCGGCCTGCTCCGCGTGCAGGAGTCCCACGAGGGTCGGAAGCAGGACGTCCGCGCGCGTGCCGGGAACCGTCAGGACCGTGATGCCGTGCAGTTCGGCGAGCCTCGCCGCCGCGTCCACCGTTGTCCCGAGGACGACGACCGCCTGGTGCAACAGGGCGCCGCTTTCGCCCATCACGGCTGCGAGCTCCGCCTGCTCCACGACGACGAGCGGGACGAAGTCGGGATGGCCGATCACCTGCAGGTCCGCAACGGTGAGCGCACGGTCGACCGGAGCATCCAGAGGGATGCCCGTCCCCAGCAGCCGGCCGCCGACCAGGCGCGCAATCGAGTCCAGACGCGCCATGGCCCCATCATACGAATTGTGAAGTCCCGGCGACGCCTTTCACCCTTTTGTCGGTGCGTTCCGCAGCTCTGCTCGCCCTAGCATCGCTCCTGCCACCGACGAGAGGATCCCCGATGAAGGGTGTCGTTTTCCGCAGTCCGGGCACGCCCGTCGAGCTGATGGACGTGCAGCTGGACCCGCCCAAGGCCGGTGAGGTCCGGGTGAAGATCGCCGCCGCCGGGGTGTGCCACTCCGACCTGCACGTGCGCCGTGGTGAGTGGGCGGCGGCGTCGCCCCTCGTCATGGGACACGAAGGCTCGGGCGTCGTGGTGGAGCTCGGTGACGGCGTCACCTCTCTCGCCGTCGGTGACCACGTCGTGCTCTCCTGGGTTCCCCCGTGCGGCGAATGCCGGTACTGCAGGTCGGGGCATGAGGCGCGCTGCCAGAAGGTTGCCACCGTCGTCGCCCCCTTGGGAGTGCTGTTCGACGGGACGTCGCGCCTCTCGGCGGCGGGGGAGCCCCTGCACCACTACCTCGGGGTCTCCTCGTACGCGGAGGAAGTGGTGGTGCCGGCATCGGGCGCCATCAAGGTGCGCGACGACGCGCCGCTGGACCTGGTCGCCCTCGTCGGCTGTGCGGTCGCGACCGGTGTGGGCGCGGTGCTCAACACCGCCTCGGTGGAGTCGGGGTCGACGGTGGTCGTGATCGGCTGCGGCGGCGTCGGACTCAACGTCGTCCAGGGCGCGAGGCTCGCGGGCGCCGCCAGGATCGTGGCCGTCGACGTCCTCCCCGCCAAGACGGCTCTGGCCGTGCAGTTCGGCGCCACCGATCGGATCGATGCCTCGGAGCGGGACGCGGTCCAGGCGCTGTTCGAACTCATCCCGGACGGTGCCGACTACGCCTTCGACGCCATCGGACGCACCTCGACCACCGAGCAGGCGATCCAGATGCTCGGCCTCGGTGGCGCGGCCGTGATCGTCGGCCTGCCGCCGACCGGCGCCAGGGCATCATTCGAGCCACTGGTGCTGGCCGAGGCGGACCAGCGCATCCTCGGCTCCAACTACGGCAGCGTGCGCCCGTCCATCGACATCCCCGCCCTCGTCGACCGGTACATGGACGGCCAGCTCCTGCTCGACCCGCTCGTCTCGTCCCGCCGTCCGCTCGCGGAAGCCGCTGCCGCGCTCGACGACCTCGAATCAGGGTCCGCGCTGCGCACCCTGCTCATCCCGTAAGCCCCAAGAACTCCAAGGAGGAAGTTCGACATGACGACAACCAAGAATCCTTCGGCCGCAGCAGGGACCCGCGACGCGGGTCTCCGCCGCGGAGTGATGAGCGGGCCGGAGCTGGCAGCTCAGGCGATCGCGAACATCGCCCCGAGCGCGGTGGTGGCCTTCACCGCCGCCGCGATCTACATCGGCGCGGGCAAGGGGACGGTGCTGTCCTTCCTGCTCGCAACCATCGTGATCCTGTGCGTCGGCTACTGCGTCACCGTGTTCGCGCGCCGTCATGCGTCCGCCGGATCCCTCTACACCTACGTCTCCAAGGGCCTTGGCCCGCTCGGCGCGTACCTGGCAGGGGTCACCCTGCTCATCGGCTGTTGGGGGATCGCCGCCGGGTCCCTCGGCGGAGCCGTCACCTACTTCAACCAGTTCCTCGTGCTGCTCGGCCTGCCCTTCGAAGGCGTGGCGACGCAGATGGTCCTGGCGATCCTGCTCGGCGGGCTCGCGACGCTCTTCACCATCCGCGGCATCCGGCTCTCGGCGCGCGTCTCCCTCGTGCTCGAGCTCATCTCGGTGACGATCATCATGGTCCTGCTGATCCTCGCCCTCATCTGGGCGGGTCCGCGCGCCTGGGATCCGAGCCAGTTCGCGCTCACCGAGCTGCCCCTGCAAGGCGTCGCGTCGGGCGTGGTGCTCGGCATCCTCGGGTTCGTCGGCTTCTCCTCCGCCGACGCGCTCGGCCGCGAAGCGCGCAATCCCTACACGGCGATCCCTCGGGCGATCATGTGGAGCGCGGTCGTGGTGGGCGTCATCTACGTGTTCGCCGCCTACACCCAGGTGGTGGTGCTCGGCGAGGGTCTCGGTGCGAGCGCCAGTCCGCTGGAGGAGATCGCCACCAAGATCGGCATGCCGACCTGGTTCGGTCCCATCCTCACCTTCGGCGTGGGCGCCTCCTTCTTCGCCGTCGTCGTCGCCCCGCTCAACGTGGTCGGACGCATCGTCTACGTGATGGGCAAGGAGGGGGTCACGGACGCGCGATTCGGCCGCACGCACGAGAAGCACCTCACCCCGCACCGGGCGCTGCTCCTCTTCGGCCCTGCGGCGATCCTCCTCGATCTTCTCCTGCTGGCCCTCGGCACCGATCCGATGGAGATCGTCGTCTGGGTGGACACCTACGGCACCTACGGCTACATGGTGGCCTACGCCCTCGTCGCGATCGCCTGCGTCATCTACACCCGACGTGAGGGGCTGAAGAACGGCCTCGTGTGGGTCAGTGCCGTGATCGTCGTCGTCAGCATGGGATACGTGTTCTTCGCGAACGTGTGGCCCGTGCCCGCCTGGCCGCTCAACGTGATCCCGTACGTCTTCCTGATCACCATGCTGGTGGCGGTCGCCTGGTACGGGTACCTCGCGAAGAACCGCCCGCAGGTCATCGAGGCGATCGGAAACGCCGAGGACGACGTCCTCGACGGCGTCGGCTAGCGGTCCGCGTCGGGGGGTGCGTGCTCTGGCCGTGCACCTCCCGACCGGCACCGTCCGGTCGCGCGCCTGTCATGGCGACGGGGTCCGCTGCCGCGCTTGTCCCGTGCGCTCCCCGGGCACCAGGAGGCCGGTCTCGTAGGCCAGCACGACGAGCTGCACGCGGGTCTCGGCGGCCACCTTGGCGAGGATGTGGTTGACGTGCGTCTTCACGGTGGCCTCGCTCACCACGAGCCGGCGGGCGATGTCGCCGTTGGCAAGGCCGGCCGCGATGAGCTCGAAGACCTCCAGCTCCCGTTCGGTGAGGGCGCGCAGCCGCTCGGGCACCCCGGTGATGGGCTGGGGCCGCCGGACATGCTCCTCGATGAGCCGGCGGGTGAGTGACGGGGCCAGGATGGCCTCTCCGGCCGAGATCGTCTCGATGCCCGCCGCCAGACGGTCCGGCGGCGTCGCCTTGAGCAGGAAACCGGCGGCGCCCGCCTGCAGGGCGCCGTAGACGTAGCTGTCCAGGTCGTACGTCGTGAGGATCAGCACGCGGGCGCCGAGCTCGGCCCGGACGATCTCCTTCGTGGCCGCGATGCCGTCGAGGACGGGCATCCGGATGTCCATCAGCACGACGTCCGGGCGGGTCCGGCATGCCAGGTCGACGGCGGCGCGGCCGTCCGCCGCCAGGCCGACCACGTCGACGCCTCGCGCCTGCAGCACCATCTCCAGCCCCGATCGCACCAGGTCCTGGTCGTCGGCGATCACGACCCGCGTCATGGCGCGAGCGGGATGGTCGCGGCGATCTCGAACCTGCCGTCGCTCGTCACCCCGTGCGAGAGACTGCCGCCGAGCAGGGACACCCGCTCCTGCATGCCCAGCAGGCCGAGGCCGCCGCCGGCGCCGGTGCCGCCGCTGCTGGCGTTCGAGGCGTTGATGGTGAGCGAGTCGGCCCGCGACTCCACTCGCAGCGTGGCCATGTCGTCCGAGCCGTACTTGAGGGCGTTCGTCAGCGCCTCCTGGACGATCCGGTAGGCCGACACGTCCACCACGGCAGGGAGTGGGGGCAGCGGGCCGGCGTCCGCGACGGACACTCGCAGTCCGTGCGCGCGGAACTGCTCCACGAGTTCGGGAAGGTCGGCGAGGCCGTGCGACGGGGTCACGCCCAGCTCGTCGTCCTCGTCGCGGATCATCCGGAGCAGGCGGCCCGTCTCGCCGAGCGCCTGCCTGCCGGTGCTGGCGACGTCGTGCAGCATGGCCTGGGCTCGATCGGGATCCGTGCGCACGATGTCCTCAGCGGCCGCCGTCTGAACGACCATCGCGCTGATCGAGTGCGCGATCACGTCGTGCAGCTCCCGCGCGATGCGATCCCGCTCGTCGCGGACCGCCGCCCGCTGGATGAGCTCCTGATTGGCCTTGAGCAGCCGGCCCTGCTCATCGAGCTTCCGGATGATGCGGCCGAGCAGGAACGGCGTGCCGGCCAGGGTGCCGACGAAGACCGCGTCCCCGATCCCGTGCGCCCGGGGGTCGACGAACTGGTAGTCGATCCAGAACAGGACGAGCATCAGCGCGATGCCCGCGAGACCGACGGTGATCCGGGGGATCCACCGGGCGAGCGTGTACCCGCAGACGCTCAAGATCAGCAGTGGAGTGGCCGCGGCGTTGAGCTGGGGTCCCAGCCAGGGCAGGACCAGCATGACGGCCGTCGCGAGGGTGGCGGAGACGAAGGGAAGCTGCCGGCGCCAGACGAGCGTCAGGGCCGCGGCGCACTCGATCGCGACGCCCCAGCCCCATCCCGGACCTTGCAGCACGAACATCTCTCCGGTTCCCAGGAGAGCCAGGCCGAGAGGGGCCAGCGCATCGGTCCGCCGGAAGCGGGGCTGCCTCATCACAGGTGGACAGTACGCCCGCGGAAGCGTCCGCGGCATCAAACCAGGGGTGGAGGCGGGTCCGACCCGCGCGCCGACGACGGCCCGAGCGCAGATTCCTAGCTTGGGGCAGGAGGGGCGGCAGTCGTCGCCCGGAGAGCGAAGCGGGGAGTCCCGCGGACAAGGAGGACATCATGAACGTGTCACCGGAACGGCAGCGGCTGATCGGGCGCTTCGCCTGGGTTCTGGCCTGGGTGGGGCTCGTGCTGGGGCAGCTGCACGCGCTGGCCCGTCACAACACCGTGGACGGGGCGAAGGACCTCGACCTGCCGCTCACCCGGCTGTGGTCCGATCCGGCCCAATCCCTGCTGAAGCCGCTCCTGGACTGGGCCGACGCCGACACCGTGTACCTGACCTACGGCAAGATCTGGTTCCCGGTCTTCCTGGCCTTCACCCTCTGCGCACTCGTCGTCTACCGGCGTCGGCAGAGCGCCGGATTCGAGAGGGTGGCCTGGCGGATCACCCTCACCGGCTACGTCCTCGCCTGCGTCGGGGTGTTCCTCACCTACTACACGATGTGGACCGGCTACCTGCCCGCCTCGTTCGCGGACCCGATGTTCTTCCTGTCGGTCATCGGGCTGCTGATCAGTGTGATCGGCTCCACGCTGCTCGGAATCGCCCTGCTCCGCCGGCACTTCCGTCCCTCGGCGCCTGCATGGCTGCTGGCTCTCTCCATCCCCATCCTTCTCGTCGTCTTCCAGGTCACGTCGATGGGGAGCGCGGCCCTCCCGTGGATGTTCGCCTTCGGCATCCTGGGCCACCGGATGGCGACCGAGCGCAGCTTCTCCGCGGCCGCCGCGCCCGCGGAGCAGCGCGTCGCGGGCTGACCTGATTGCCGTGCCGCAGGCGCCTCACCCTGCCGGGGTGGGGCGCAGCGGTGTGCCGTGTGACGTAACGCAACGACGTCGGCCCGAAGCCCGACCTAGCATGGCCGACATGCCCGCTTGGCTCGCCGTCACCCTGATCGCCGCCCTCGTCGCGGTGGCCACCGCGACGGGAGTGCTCTGGCGCGTGCGTGCGGGACGGGTCCGCATTGCCGACCCGGAGTCGGTGGTGACTGCAGCGCTCCTCGGCGCCGATGCGCAGCTCGGCGAGCGCGCCACGCTTCTTCAGTTCTCCACGGAGTTCTGCGCTCGATGCCCCGGCACGCATCGCGTGCTGGCCGCGGCGGCGAGAGATGAGGACGGCGTCGAGCACGTCGACGTCGATCTCACCCATCGCCCCGACCTCGCCCGCCGCTTCAAGGTGCTGCAGACGCCGACCGTGCTCCTCCTGGACGCCGGAGGGGCCGTGCGCGGACGCGTGGGCGGCGCCCCCCGACCCGCCGAACTGCGCGCCGCACTGACCGCCATCCTGAACGGAGCCGACGATGTCCGCACAGCCTGATCGGGGCATCGACCCGCGGGGTCCCCGATTCGCGGCGGGAATCACCGCCGTGCTGCTCCTCGCCGAGGTGTTCCTCGCCCTGATCGGCGCCCGGACCGCGGCGACGATCCTGCTCGCGGGGCTCGCCGCACTCTTCGCCTGGGGCGCGTTCGCCGGCGTTCGGCGTCATCCGTTCGGCGTCGTGTTCCGCCGGCTGGTCCGGCCGCGGCTCAGCCCGCCCGCGGAGCTGGAGGATGCCGCGCCGCCGACCTTCGCGCAGGGCGTGGGGCTGCTGGTCACCGGAGTCGGGCTCGTCCTCGCGCTCGTCGGGGTTCCTCTGGCGCTGGAGCTCGCGGGCGCGGCGGCGTTCGTCGCCGCGTTCCTCAACTCCGCCTTCGGCTACTGCCTCGGCTGCCAGCTCTACCTTCTCCTCGTCCGCGCCGGTCTGATCCGCCGCGCCCCGGTCGCAGTCGGCCCCTGACATCCGCCCTCCGTCGAGGAGACGGAGTCGGGCGAGAGTTCAGCGGGTGGGGAACGGGTGCCCGTGGTCGGTCACGTCGGGCACGGCGCGCGCCAGGTCGGCGATGTCCTCCTCCGGACGCGGGGCGACGTTCTCGTCGTCCTCGAGCTCGGGGGGACCGTGCAGCGCGTGCTGCTGCGGCGAGTGGGGCGCGGCGAGCACCTGAGCCAGCGCTGCCGCCCGGGGTGAGGTGAGCACGTCCTCCAGCAGGAGAGGCGTTCCGTCCGGTCCCGACAGGGGGATCCGCCAGTTCGGATACTCATCCTCCGTGCCCGGCTGGTTCTGGGTGCGCCGGTCGCCGACCGCGTCGGTCAGCGCCACGTTGAGGAGGCGGGACGGCGCCAGCGTCAGGTAGCGGTGCAGCGCCGTGATGGTGTCCTCGATCGATGCGTCATCGCGGAGCAGTCCGCGGCCGCGCAGCTCGGCGAGCCAGCTCGCGCGGTCCGCCTCGTCCGCCGCCTTCTCCTCCTCCACCGGGCGGGTGAGCAGGCCGAGCTCGTTCCGCAGCTCGACGTGCGCTCCGGTCAGGTAGCCGGCGTTGGGCGGCAGGTCGTGCGTGGTCGCCGAGGCGAGGCAGAGTTCGCGCCACTTCTCCGCGGGCAGCGGATTGCCGTCCTCGCCGCGCTCGAACCAGAGGATGGAGGTGCCGAGAATGCCGCGCTCCTTCAGGTACTCCCGAGCGGACGGCTCCACCACGCCGAGGTCCTCGCCGACCACGACGGCGCCCGCTCGCTGCGCCTCCAGCGCCAGGATGCCGATCATCGCCTCGTGGTTGTACCGGACGTAGGTGCCTTCGGCCGGGGTGCGGCCCTCCGGCACCCACCAGAGCCGGAACAGCCCGATGATGTGGTCGATCCTCACGCCGCCCGCGTGGTGCAGGACGTTGGCGATGAGGTCGCGGAAGGGCGCATAGGCGAGCGCTTCGAGCCGGTCCGGCCGCCACGGCGGCTGCTGCCAGTCCTGGCCCACCTGGTTGAACGCGTCCGGCGGCGCGCCCACGCGGATGCCCGTCGCGTAGGCGTCGCGGAGGCGCCAGGCGTCGGCGCCGCCTGGATGCACTCCGACGGCCAGGTCGTGCATGATGCCGAGCGACATGCCCGCGTCGGCCGCGCGCGCCTGCGCCCGCTCGAGCTGCTCGTCGAGCTGCCACTGCAGCCACATCTCGAAGTCGATCTCGGCTGCGTGCTCGGCGGCGTAGTCGGCGACCGCGTGCCCGGCGACGTCCTGCAGCTCCGCGGGCCAGGTGCGGTAGTCGCTGCCGTGCTCGACGGCGAGGGCGTTCCAGGTGGCGAACCGGCGCAGCGCCTCGCCGTGCCGCTCGCGGTAGGCCCCGTACTCCTGCTCCCGCCCCGGCAGGCGCGGAGCACGGTGCAGAAGCTCCAGAGCCGCGCGCTTGGCGGTCCAGGATGTGTCGCGGTCGATGATGTCCTTGTCGTCGACCTCGTCGTGCACCTCGGCGGCGAGGGCCTCGATGCCGGCCCGCTCCTCGTCGTCGAGCTCCCCGTATTCCGGAACGTCCTCGACCCGCAGGTAGAGCGGGTTGAAGAACCGCCGTGACGACGGCAGGTAGGGGGACGGCTCGAGGGGCGCGACCGGCTCGGCGGCGTGCACCGGGTTGATCAAGACGTAGTCGGCGCCGAGGTCGCCGGACCAGGCGGCGAGCCGGGTGAGGTCGGCGAGATCGCCGACGCCCCACGAGTCGCGCGACCGGACGCTGTAGAGCTGGGCGGCGAAGCCCCAGGCGGGACCGTCCCCGAGGATGTCCGGGAGGCCCAGCCATGGCGGAGTCACCACGAGCACGGCATCCGCGGACTCGGATCCCGACACGGCGCGGAGGAAGTGGTAGCCGAGTGGGAGGTCCTGGGGGAGCGGAACGGTCAGCTCGTCGATCTTCTTCCCGCCGACCGACCGCGTCTGCACGTCTCCGGAACTCTGGAGTGCGCGCTCGGCGCCGTCCTCGAGGGTGAGGAGGAGTTCGACGGCCGCCCCGCTCAGCACGTGGACGGGAACGGTCGATGGGGCGCCGGCGACGACGACGAGCGAGGGTGGCAGCAGCCGCTGCCATGCCTCCTCGTGGCGTGCACGGAGCGCCGCGTCCGGGTCCGTCGCGTCGACCCCGAGCGCGGCCAGGACCTCCGCGATCGCGTCCGCCGGCACGCGGACCTCCTCGCCCTTCCAGTTCGTGAAGGAGGTGGAGACGCCACAGGCGCAGGCCAGTTCGAGCAGGGAATCCGAGGGGGAGCTCACGGAACGATCCTCCCCGATGCGCGCCCCACTCGGCGAGGGGGTGGCGGAGCCTCGCTCGACTCTGGCAGGGAGCTAGCTGAGGACGTCCTTGGTGCTGAACCGGGCGACGGCGAGCGCGCCGAACACCACGACGTAGCCGGCCTGGAGGAGCGCGTTGTCTCCGTACGAGTCCCACGAGATGGGATTGCGGAGCAGGTCGACGAAGCCGAGCCAGTGGTGGCTGAACAGCCAGGGGTGCAGCCAGTCGAGCTGAGGGATGGCGTCGAGGATCTGGGCGGCCGCGGCGAGCACGATGGTGGCCGCCATGGCCCCGACCGGAACCGTGGTCAGCGTCGAGATGAACAGGCCGATGGCGCTGAGGCCGAGCAGGGACAGCGTCACGTAGCCGGCCAGGAGCAGCGCCCGCGCCCCGTACTCCGGGATGCTGATCGTGTCGCCCGAGAGCAGGGTCACCGGGCCGATCGGGAACAGGATCGCCCCGATGATTGCGCCGGACACCACGATGACGAGTGTCGCCGCGATGCAGAAGAGTGCGGCGCCGGCGAACTTGACGAGCAGCAACCGGATGCGGCCGGACGGCGCGACGAGGAGATACCGGAGGGTGCCGAGGTTCGCCTCGCCCGCGATGGTGTCGCCCGCGACCACGCCGATGGTCAGTGGCAGGAAGAGGGGGATCGAGACGACGAGCCCGGTGAGGGAGACGAAGAGGCCGTTCTCGGTGATGCTGCTGAGGAACGCTGGCCCGCGGCCCGAGCTGCCCGCCGAGGTGACGCGGAGGGCGACCGCGATGAGCACCGGGACCGCGGCCAGTGCGGCGAGCATCGCCCAGGTGCGGCGGCGCCGGAAGAGGACCGAGATCTCGGAGCCGAGGAGCGCGAGGCCGTT
>NZ_JAODMK010000007.1 GCF_025465545.1 Naasia sp.
ATCACCGGTCGTGGAACCGTCGTCACGGGCCGCGCCGAGCGTGGCACGCTGGCGATCAACTCCGACGTCGAGATCGTCGGAATCCGCCCCATCCAGAAGACCACGGTCACTGGTATCGAGATGTTCCACAAGCAGCTCGACGAGGCGTGGGCCGGCGAGAACTGTGGTCTGCTCCTTCGTGGAACGAAGCGTGAAGACGTCGAGCGTGGCCAGGTTGTCGTCAAGCCCGGCTCGGTCACCCCTCACACGAACTTCACCGGTACCGCGTACATCCTTTCCAAGGAAGAGGGCGGGCGTCACAACCCGTTCTACGCGAACTACCGCCCGCAGTTCTACTTCCGCACCACGGACGTCACCGGCGTCATCACGCTGCCCGAGGGCACCGAGATGGTCATGCCGGGCGACACCACGGAGATGACGGTCGCGCTGATCCAGCCGATCGCCATGGAAGAGGGCCTCAGCTTCGCGATCCGTGAGGGTGGCCGCACCGTCGGCGCCGGCACGGTGACGAAGATCCTCAAGTAGTTCCCGCACCAGCGACACGGGGTCGGGCCTTCGGGCCCGGCCCCGTTCGTCGTTCCCGGGGCGCGGCGCCCTCCTCCGGGGTCGTCCTAGACTGCCCTCATGACTGCGCGGGTGCTGCTCGAGACGATGGCCACCGTCCTGCTCACGCTGCTGTTCCTGGTGCTGGCGGCCGGCCTCATCGCGGTGAGCTCCGGCAGCGCGCCGCTCAACGGGTTCCTTCGGGATGGCCCCGCGACCGTGTTCGGCATCCTCGCCCTCCCGCTGCTGGTGTGGGCGGGCGTCCTCGCCACCGCCAACGCCCTCGGGCGCAAGCGCACGCCGCGGGCCCGGTTCCTGATCAACGCCCTCCTCACCGTCGTCATCACGGTGCTCACGCTGGGCTCCTGGGCCGTCTTCGCCGGCACCGCGGGGGGCTTCGGCCAACTGGTCTTCGCGATCGCCGCGATCCAGTCCCTCTCCTTCGGCGTCTGCGGGATCGTCGCGCTCGCGCTCACCCACTTCGGCTTCTTCTCGGGGCGGTCGGGCCGACCGGCCGTCGCCTGACGTGGTGCGGCTGCGCCGATCCGTCGTCGGACGGAAGGGATTCACCCGTGTGCGCACGGACGAGGGCTTCCAGTACGTCGACGACGCGGGAGCGACGCTTCGGGACACCGCACTGATCGAGCGCATCGAGACTCTCGCCATCCCGCCCGCCTGGGAGGGCGTGTGGATCTGCCCGTATGAGAACGGGCACATCCAGGCCGTCGGCTTCGACAGCCAGGGGCGCAAGCAGTACCTCTACCACCCGTTCTGGCGGGAGAAGAAGGATCGGATCAAGTTCGACCGGGCCCTCAAGCTCGCCGAGTCGCTGCCCGTGGCGCGCCGGCAGGTGACCCTGCACCTGCGCACTGCGGGGCACACCCGCGAGCGTGCGCTGGCCGCCGCCTTCCGCATGCTGGACACCGGGTCCCTCCGCGTCGGCTCGGAGCGCTACGCGACTGCGAACGGCAGCCATGGGCTGTCGACGCTGCTCTGCGCGCACGCGAGCGTTCGCGGCGACGTGGTCTCGCTCCGTTTCCCGGCCAAGAGCGGCCAGGAGTGGGAGTCGGACATCAAGGACGCGGACCTCGCCAAGGTGGTCCGCGCGCTCAAGCGGCGCGGGCCGAATGCCCGGCTGCTGGCGTACCGCGACCGCAAGGGCTGGCATCCCATCTCCGCGGCCGACATCAACGAGTACGTGCGGGAGCGCACGGGCGGCGACTTCACCGCCAAGGACTTCCGCACGCTGCACGGCACGATCGAGGCAGCGAAGAGCCTCGCGAAGCACGGACCCGAGTCCACCCGCACCAAGCGGCAGAAGGCGGTGGTGCAGGCGATGAAGGACGCGTCGGAGGTGCTCGGCAATACGCCGTCCATCGCACGCGCCAGCTACGTGGATCCCCGGGTGGTCGACCACTACAACAGCGGCGAGACCATCGACCGGGAGCGCCTCGGGTCGGCGGAGAGCGAGCTCCGGTCCATGCTCTACCCGGGGTAGGCGCTCCCGCGCTTCCGCGGACGACGCGCCGCACGACCCGCTCGATGCGGGCGAGTACGGCGGCGGAGCATCCGGAGGGTCTCCGGACGCGGCGGCTCGGTGAGGACCGCCTTCTCGTCGCCGAACGCGCGCACCCAGCGCACCCGGGGGAGGACCCGGTGCCGCTCTCGCCGACGGCGCCGACGAACGGCAGGCCGGGCAGCGGACAGGTGGGCGAGCGGGATGGCCGAAGGTCGGCGCCTCCGCCGATGACGGCTGTCCCGGAGCCCAGCGGGGCACCAGGCGGTCGAAGTTGCGATCGTCGAGCATCCGGCCCAGGTGGGGGCTCGCGATCGGCTGAGCGACGCCGAGCGGCTGCGCCCGCCATCCCGCCGAGCGCTACCCCCAACGCCG
This sequence comes from Naasia sp., assembly GCF_025465545.1. Lineage (GTDB taxonomy): Bacteria > Actinomycetota > Actinomycetes > Actinomycetales > Microbacteriaceae > Naasia. The sequence goes on from NZ_JAODMK010000007.1 coordinate 2,435, forward strand.
AGGGCGGGTCGTATCCGGGGCGCGCTCGTCGCCTCGGGTAGCACTCGGTGTGCAGGCGGGAGATCCGCGTTCCCTCCGCAGGCGGCCGCCGTGGCGAAGCGTGCACAAGCTTCGGAGGAAGAACCCGGCTCGCCAGACCCTGGGGGATGCTCCCGGAATGGAAACGGGGCTGCTCTTCACCAGCGACGATCTTCGTCGGCAGGGCGAGGAGCATCCCGAGCGGCGAGCCGGTCCGGCCGGGGATCTGCAGCGGCTCCGACGGGGAATCTACGCAGATGCGGGCACCTGGAGGACCGCGTCCCTCGATGGGCGGTACCTGCTGCGGATTCTCGCCGCAGAGGCTCGACTGCAGACTCCTCACGTGTTTTCGCACGAGTCAGCGCTCAGGCTGCTCGACCTGCCGTCGCTGCGGCCCTGGCCGGCCGTCGTCCACGTGATCGACGAGCGACGCGGGGGAGGGCGGAGCCGAGGTGATGTAGTGCGCCACAGCGTGTGGCTCGACGCGATCGACGTGATGCCGGTCGATGACCTCGCGTGCACCTCGCCCGCGCGGACCGCCCTCGATCTCGCTCTCGGCCGGAGCTTCTCCGAAGCGGTTGTCGTCGCCGACGCGGTCGTCGCGAGATACCCCGGGGGACAGGAGGACCTGGCGGAACTGCTGCGGCTGCTCCCTCCCGGGACTCGCGGCATCCGTCGTGCGTGCCGTGTTGCTTCGTTCGCGGACGCGCGCTCGCAGTCGCCGGGTGAATCGTGGTCGCGCGCCCTGATCGCGGAGCTGGGCTTCGCTGCTCCCTCGCTGCAGCAGCCGATCTTCCTCAACGGGCGACGGGTGGGGATCGTCGACTTCGAGTGGACGCGGGACCGGATCGTCGGCGAGTTCGACGGCGAGGTCAAGTACCGCAGGGCGGACTATCTGCAGGGCCGCGCACCTGAGCAGATCGTGATCGAGGAGAAGAACCGGGAGAACGCGATACGCCGCACGGGGCGCAACGTGGTGCGCTGGACCTGGGACGACCTGCGGGATCGCCGGCGCCTCGCGGCTCTCCTCACCGATGCCGGGGTGCCGCGGCAGGGGACGGCCGCACGCCGATCACCCAGTGCGCCCTGAAACGACGAGCGCCACCCGGGCACGGGGCGCGCGCGGCGGCCCGGGGAGCCCTCGGCGACCCCTGCGACACCCCCGCACGACACGCCCGGGTTGCAGGGGAGGGATGCCTATGGCAAACTCGTCTAGTTCCACATTTCGGCCCGCTGTGCTGTGCGCGCGGGTTCGGATCACTGCCAGGTTGTGCATAGCTCCCCTTGAAGGGACGGGCTAGGCCGCGGGCAGGAGAACAGCCCGTCGCGATTTCGCGGCGGTGCGAGCCAGCTCGATCCTCGAGAACACGGGATCCGTTCCGTGTGCCTTCGGGTGCCGTCCGCCAGGACGGGGATCGGGAGCGAGCGGCTCCTTGACACCAGAACAGTGCTGCGAGTTTTTCCGCGCGCCGCGTCAGCGGCATGCGGAGCCCGGGAGACCGGGCAGGAACCTGCCGGGCGGAAGTCCGGTTGCCGCGGTTCCATCGGCGGACCGCCGGTGGGAATCAACAGAGAGAGTGAGTGACAGATGGCGGGACAGAAGATCCGCATCCGACTCAAGTCGTACGACCACGAAGTCATCGACAGCTCGGCGCGCAAGATCGTCGACACGGTGACCCGGGCGGGCGCGAGCGTCGTGGGCCCCGTGCCGCTGCCGACCGAGAAGAACGTCATCGTCGTCATCCGCTCGCCGCACAAGTACAAGGACAGCCGCGAGCACTTCGAGATGCGCACCCACAAGCGCCTGATCGACATCATCGACCCGACGCCGAAGGCCGTCGACTCGCTCATGCGACTCGACCTCCCCGCCGACGTCAACATCGAGATCAAGCTCTGAGCAACTGAGGAATTCGATGTCTACCTCCACCAGGACTTTCAAGGGTCTGCTCGGCACGAAGCTGGGCATGACGCAGGTCTGGAACGAGCAGGGAAAGCTCGTCCCCGTCACCGTCATCCAGATCACGCCGAATGTCGTGACCCAGATCCGCACCCCCGAGGTCGACGGCTACGCCGCCGTCCAGATCGCCTACGGCCAGATCGACCCCCGCAAGGTGAACCAGCCCGCCAGCGGCCACTTCGACAAGGCCGGCGTCACGCCGCGCCGCCACCTCACCGAGGTGCGCACCGCTGACGCCGCCGACTACACGCTCGGCCAGGAGATCGGCGTCGACGTGTTCGAGGCCGGCGCCAAGGTCGACGTCGTCGGCACCAGCAAGGGCAAGGGCTTCGCCGGCGTCATGAAGCGCCACAACTTCAAGGGCGTCTCCGCGTCCCACGGTTCGCACCGCAACCACCGCAAGCCCGGCTCTATCGGTGCCTCGTCGACGCCCAGCCGCGTCTTCAAGGGCATGCGGATGGCCGGCCGGATGGGTGGCGACCGCACCACGGTCATGAACCTCAGCATCCAGGCCGTCGACGCCGAGAAGGGTCTGCTGCTCGTCAAGGGCGCCGTCCCCGGCGCGGCCGGTCGCCTCGTCTTCGTCCGCAACGCCGTGAAGGGAGCCTGAGCATGGCTTCGCTCGACATCCACTCCGCCGGTGGCGCCGTCTCCGGCACCGTAGAGCTGCCCGCCTCGATCTTCGAGGTGGAGACCAACGTGCCGCTGATCCACCAGGTCGTCGTCGCGCAGCTCGCCGCTGCCCGCCAGGGCACCCACAAGACCAAGAACCGCGGCGAGGTGTCCGGCTCCGGCGTGAAGCCCTTCAAGCAGAAGGGCACCGGCCGGGCCCGTCAGGGTTCGATCCGCATGCCGCAGCACCGCGGCGGTGGCGTCGTCCACGGACCGGTGCCCCGCGACTACTCGCAGCGCACCCCCAAGAAGATGATCGCCGCCGCGCTCCTCGGTGCACTGTCCGACCGTGCGCGCGGCAGCCGCTTGCACGTCGTCGAGACGCTGTCCGCCAACGAGGCGCCGTCCACGAAGGTCGCCGCCGAGCTGCTCGCCGCTGTCGCCCCCGGGCGCAACGTGCTGGTCGTGCTCGACCGCGCCGACGAGGTCGCCTGGAAGAGCGTGCGCAACCTCACGTCCCTGCACGTGCTCGCCTGGGATCAGCTGAACGCCTACGACGTGCTCGTCTCCGACGACATCGTCTTCACGAAGTCCGCCTTCGAGTCCTTCGTCGCCGCCAAGCAGGCCACCAAGGCCGAGACCCCGGCCGCGGCCGAGGAGAGCAACCAGGAGGTGACCGCGTGAGCGGCCAGAACAAGGACCCGCGGGATGTCATCCTCTCGCCGGTGGTCTCCGAGAAGAGCTACGGCCTGATCGACGAGGGCAAGTACACGTTCGTCGTGGACCCCCGCTCGAACAAGACCGAGATCAAGCTCGCGATCGAGAAGATCTTCCGCGTGGAGGTCGCCTCCGTGAACACGCTCAACCGCACGGGCAAGACCCGCCGCACGAAGTTCGGCACCGGCAAGCGCAAGGACGTCAAGCGCGCCATCGTCACGCTCAAGTCGGGCTCCATCGACATCTTCACCGCTGTCGGCTAGGCCCGGGAGGAACAGAGAAATGGCTATTCGCAAGTACAAGCCGACCACTCCCGGTCGCCGCGGCTCGTCCGTCGCCGACTTCGTGGAGATCACCAGGTCGACCCCCGAGAAGTCGCTGCTGCGCCCCATCTCGAAGACCGGCGGCCGCAACAACCAGGGCCGCATCACGACCCGCCACATCGGTGGCGGCCACAAGCGCCAGTACCGCGTCATCGACTTCCGTCGGAACGACAAGGACGGCGTGAACGCCAAGGTCGCGCACATCGAGTACGACCCCAACCGCACGGCGCGCATCGCGCTGCTGCACTACGTGGACGGCACGAAGCGGTACATCATCGCTCCGGACAAGCTGCGTCAGGGCGACATCGTGGAGTCCGGCGCGGGCGCCGACATCAAGCCCGGCAACAACCTGCCGCTGCGCAACATCCCCGTCGGCACCGTGATCCACGCGATCGAGCTGCGTCCGGGCGGCGGCGCCAAGATGGCCCGCTCCGCCGGTGCGAGCGTGCGTCTCGTGGCGAAGGACGGCCCGTACGCCCAGCTGCGGCTGCCGAGCGGCGAGATCCGCAACGTGGACGCCCGCTGCCGCGCCTCGATCGGCGAGGTCGGCAACGCCGAGCAGTCGAACATCAACTGGGGCAAGGCCGGCCGCATGCGCTGGAAGGGCGTGCGCCCGACGGTCCGCGGTGTCGCGATGAACCCGGTCGATCACCCGCACGGTGGCGGTGAGGGCAAGACCAGCGGTGGTCGACACCCGGTCAGCCCCTGGGGTCAGTCGGAGGGCCGTACGCGCCACCCGAACAAGGAGAGCGACAAGCTCATCGTTCGTCGTCGCAACGTCGGCAAGAAGCGCTAGTAGGAGTAGGACATGCCGCGCAGTCTCAAGAAGGGCCCCTTCGTCGACGACCACCTGTTCCGCAAGGTTCAGGTCGCGAACGACGCAGGCAGCAAGAACGTGATCAAGACCTGGTCGCGCCGCTCGATGATCATCCCGGCGATGCTGGGACACACCATCGCGGTGCACGACGGGCGCAAGCACATCCCCGTGTTCGTCACGGAGACGATGGTCGGGCACAAGCTCGGCGAGTTCGCGCCCACCCGCACCTTCCGTGGACACGAGAAGGACGACAAGAAGGGCCGTCGCCGCTAGTCGGTGACGAAGGAGGAGAAGAAATGGTGGAGTCGATCGCCCGCGTGCGACACATCCGCGTCACCCCCCAGAAGGCTCGTCGCGTCGTGGACCTCATCCGCGGCAAGCAGGCCACCGAGGCGCTCGCGATCCTGAAGTTCGCGCCTCAGGGGGCAAGTGAGCCCGTCTACAAGCTCGTCGCGTCGGCCATGGCCAACGCGCGGGTCAAGGCGGACGCCGAGAGCAGCTACCTCAACGAGCAGGACCTCGTGGTTGCCCGGGCGTTCGTCGACGAGGGGACGACGCTCAAGCGCTTCCAGCCGCGTGCACAGGGTCGGGCGTTCCAGATCAAGAAGCGCACCAGCCACATCACCATCGTGCTGGCCACCCCCGACGTCGTCGAGGCCACCCGCGCTACGAAGTCCACGAGCACCGCGAAGGCGAGCAAGTAATGGGACAGAAAGTCAATCCGTACGGTTTCCGTCTCGGCATCACCACCGACCATGTGTCGCGGTGGTTCTCGGACAGCACCAAGTCGGGCCAGAAGTACAGCGACTACGTCGCCGAGGACATCAGCATCCGTTCGATGCTGAAGACCTCGCTGGACCGCGCCGGCGTCGCCCGCATCGAGATCGAGCGCACCCGTGACCGGGTCCGCGTGGACATCCACACCGCCCGCCCGGGCATCGTGATCGGCCGCCGCGGCGCCGAGGCCGAGCGCATCCGCACCGACCTCGAGAAGCTCACCGGCAAGCAGATCCAGCTGAACATCCTCGAGGTGAAGAACCCCGAGGCCGAGGCTCAGCTCGTCGCCCAGGGCATCGCCGAGCAGCTCTCCGCCCGCGTGGCGTTCCGCCGGGCGATGCGCAAGGGCCTGCAGGGCGCCCAGCGCGCCGGCGCCAAGGGCGTCCGCGTGCAGGTCTCCGGTCGCCTCGGCGGCGCGGAGATGAGCCGCAGCGAGTTCTACCGCGAGGGCCGGGTTCCCCTGCACACGCTCCGCGCCAACATCGACTACGGCTTCTACGAGGCCAAGACGACGTTCGGCCGGATCGGCGTGAAGGTCTGGATCTACAAGGGCGACATCACCAACAAGGAGCTGGCGCGCGAGCAGGCGACCCAGAAGTCGCAGCGCCCCGAGCGCCGTGACAGCCGCGATGGCCGTGACAGCCGTGACAGCCGCGATGGCGGAGCGCGCCGTGGGCCCCGTACCGACGCCGGCGCACCGGCCGCAGAAGGAGCGAGCGTCTAATCATGCTGATCCCCCGCAAGGTCAAGTTCCGCAAGCAGCACCACCCGGGTCGCAGTGGCCAGGCCACCGGTGGCACCAAGGTGAGCTTCGGTGAGTACGGCATCCAGGCGATCACGCCCGCCTATGTGACCAACCGTCAGATCGAGGCAGCTCGTATCGCGATGACGCGTCACATCAAGCGCGGCGGCAAGGTCTGGATCAACATCTACCCCGACCGGCCCCTCACGAAGAAGCCCGCCGAGACCCGCATGGGTTCCGGCAAGGGCTCGCCGGAGTGGTGGGTCGCGAACGTCAAGCCGGGTCGCGTCCTCTTCGAGGTCGCCGGCGTCAACGAGCAGCTCGCTCGTGAGGCGCTCACCCGGGCAATCCACAAGCTGCCGCTCAAGGCACGCATCATCAAGCGCGAGGAGGGCGACGCGTAATGGCGATCGGAACCAAGGAGCTCGCTCCGTCCGAGCTCGACATGCTCGAGGACCAGCGCCTCGTCGACGAGCTCAAGAAGGCCAAGGAGGAGCTGTTCAACCTCCGCTTCCAGTCGGCCACCGGCCAGCTCGAGAGCCATGGCCGCATCCGTGCGGTCAAGCGGGACATCTCCCGCATCTACACCGTCATCCGCGAGCGTGAGCTCGGCATCCGCGCCACCCCGGCGCCTGTCGAGGCTCCCGTGAAGGCGGAGAAGAAGAGCCGCAGCCGCAAGGCCGAGGCACCCGCCGCCGGCGCCGTCGACACGGACAGCGCGGACGCGGCACCCACTGAGGAGACGAAGTAATGGCGAAGGTCGAGACGAAGGCCGCCGGCCACGAGTCGGCTGCCCACGACGCGAAGGTCGAGGGCGACCGCGGCTACCGCAAGGTCCGCCGCGGCTATGTCGTCAGCGACAAGATGGAGAAGACCGTCGTCGTGGAGGTCGAGGACCGCGTCAAGCACCCGCTCTACGGCAAGGTCATCCGCCGCACCTCCAAGGTGAAGGCGCACGACGAGCTGGGGGCTGCGGGTGTCGGCGACCTCGTCGTCATCAGCGAGACCCGCCCCCTGTCCGCCACGAAGCGCTGGCGCATCGTCGAGATCCTGGAGAAGGCCAAGTGATCCAGCAGGAATCCCGCGTCAAGGTCGCCGACAACACCGGCGCCAAGGAGCTCCTCACCATCCGCGTGCTCGGTGGCTCCGGCCGCCGCTACGCCGGCCTCGGTGACACCATCGTGGCGACCGTCAAGGACGCGATCCCCGGCGGCAACGTCAAGAAGGGCGATGTCGTCAAGGCGGTCATCGTGCGCACCGCCAAGGAGACGCGGCGCAGCGACGGCTCGTACATCAAGTTCGACGAGAACGCGGCCGTCATCCTCAAGAACGACGGCGATCCCCGCGGCACCCGCATCTTCGGCCCGGTGGGCCGCGAGCTGCGCGACAAGAAGTTCATGAAGATCGTGTCCCTCGCCCCGGAGGTGATTTGACAGTGGCCAACATCAAGAAGGGCGACCTCGTCCAGGTGATCACCGGCGCGAGCCAGACCCGCGGCGGTGACCGCGGCAAGCAGGGTCGCGTGATCGACGTGCTCGTCGAGAGGAACCGCGTCGTCGTGGAGGGTGTCAACTTCGTCACCAAGCACGTCCGCGTCGGCCAGACTCAGCGCGGCAGCAAGACCGGTGGCATCGAGACCCATGAGGCCCCGATCCACATCTCCAACGTGGCGCTCGTCGACCCCGAGACGAAGAAGCCGACCCGCGTCGGCCACCGCGTCGACGAGGTCACGAAGGACGGCGTGACCAAGTCCGTCCGTGTTCGCTACGCCAAGAAGTCAGGCAAGGACCTCTAGAGATCATGACCGATACCGCTACTGCCGCGACGGCTGTCAAGGTGCAGCCTCGCCTCAAGCAGAAGTACCGTGCCGAGATCCTCCCGCAGCTCAAGGAGGAATTCGGCTTCACCAACGTGCATCAGGTGCCGACCCTGATCAAGGTGGTCGTCAACACGGGCGTCGGTGAGGCGGCCCGCGACGGCAAGATCATCGACGGTGCCGTTGCCGACCTCACCAAGATCACCGGCCAGAAGCCGCAGGTGACGAAGGCGCGCAAGTCCATCGCCCAGTTCAAGCTGCGCGAGGGTCAGCCCATCGGCGCCCACGTCACCCTCCGCGGTGACCGGGCCTGGGAGTTCGTCGATCGCCTGATCACGCTCGCCCTGCCCCGCATCCGCGACTTCCGCGGCCTCTCGGACAAGCAGTTCGACGGCAACGGCAACTACACCTTCGGTCTCCAGGAGCAGAGCGTGTTCCACGAGATCGATCAGGACCGCATCGACCGGGTCCGCGGCTTCGACATCACCGTCGTGACCACGGCCAAGACCGATGACGAGGGCCGGGCTCTGCTCCGCGCACTCGGCTTCCCCTTCCGGACCGCCGAGAACTCCTGACCCCCCTCCTCGGGAATCTTCTCGCCGCAGCGCGGCTTGAACCCTGAGGCCGACCACCACAGGTCGCATCCCGCGTAACGGGGTGCGAAACCTGGTGAACAAAGGAAAAACCGCATGACAATGACCGATCCGGTCGCAGACCTGCTGACCAGGCTGCGCAACGCGAACTCGGCCTTCCACGAGACCGTGGCACTGCCGCACTCCAAGCTCAAGGGCCACATCGCCGACATCCTGAAGGCGGAGGGCTACATCGCCGACTGGCGCGTCGAGGACGCGCGTGTCGGCAAGACCCTCGTGCTCGACCTCAAGTACGGCCCCAGCCGGGAGCGCAGCATCGCCGGCATCAAGCGGGTCTCGAAGCCCGGCCTGCGCGTGTACGCGAAGTCGACGGAGATCCCCAAGGTCCTCGGCGGACTCGGTGTCGCGATCCTGTCCACCTCGTCGGGCCTGCTCACCGACCGTCAGGCGACCAAGAAGGGCGTGGGTGGGGAAGTCCTCGCCTACGTGTGGTGATCGAGAATGTCGCGAATCGGAAGACTTCCCATTGAGATCCCCTCGGGGGTCGACGTCACGGTCGACGGCCAGTCCGTCACCGTCACGGGCCCGAAGGGTCAGCTCGGCCTCACGGTCGCCTCGCCCATCGAGGTGAGCGTCGGCGACGGCCAGGTCGTCGTGACCCGGCCCGACGACGAGCGCGAGTCGCGCTCGCTGCACGGCCTCACCCGCACCCTCATCGCCAACAACGTGATCGGCGTGACCCAGGGCTACTCCAAGAGCCTGGAGATCGTCGGCACCGGCTACCGCGTGACCGCACGCGGCGCCGGCATCGAGTTCGCGCTCGGCTTCTCGCACCCCGTGGTCGTGCAGCCGCCGGCAGGCATCTCCTTCCAGGTGGAGACCAACACCCGGCTGACCGTCAGCGGCATCGACAAGCAGGCCGTCGGTGAGGTCGCCGCGAACATCCGGAAGATCCGCAAGCCCGAGCCCTACAAGGGCAAGGGAGTCCGCTATGCGGGCGAGGTCGTCCTCCGCAAAAACGGAAAGTCAGGTAGGTAGATCATGGCCACCGTTATCCGTGGCAAGAGCAAGACGGCTGCGCGCGTCCGGCGCCACAGCCGCCTGCGCAAGAAGATCGAGGGCACGGCCGTCCGGCCGCGCCTCGTCGTCAGCCGTTCTGCGCGGCACGTGTTCGTGCAGGTCGTCGACGACACCAAGGGCCACACCGTGGCGTCCGCATCGACCCTCGAGGCCGACCTCCGGACGTTCGACGGAGACAAGACCGCCAAGGCGCGCAAGGTCGGCGAACTCGTCGCCGAGCGCGCCAAGCTGGCGGGGATCGACGCGGTCGTCTTCGACCGCGGCGGAAACAAGTACGCGGGCCGCGTCGCGGCGATCGCGGATGGAGCTCGGGAAGGTGGGCTGAGCCTGTGAGCGATGTGACCAGCACGACGCCGGCGGCGACGACGGCGGAGACCAACGAGGCGCTGGTGGAGACCTCTGCGGGTTCCGCCCCCTCGACGGACACCCGCAACGAGCCGCGCGAGCAGCGCCGGGGCAGCCGCGAGCGCAGCCCCCGCAACGACCGCGGCGGACGTGACGGCGGCAGGGACAGCCAGTTCCTCGAGCGGGTCGTCACGATCAACCGCGTCTCGAAGGTCGTGAAGGGTGGCCGTCGCTTCAGCTTCACCGCCCTCGTGATCGTCGGTGACGGCAACGGACTCGTCGGGGTCGGCTACGGCAAGGCCCGCGAGGTCCCCACGGCCATCTCGAAGGGTGTCGAGGAGGCGAAGAAGAACTTCTTCCGCGTCCCCCGCATCGCGAGCACCATCCCGCACCCCGTGCAGGGTGAGGCCGCGGCCGGTGTGGTGCTCCTGCGCCCCGCCGCCCCGGGTACCGGCGTCATCGCCGGCGGCCCCGTGCGCGCCGTCCTCGAGTGCGCCGGCATCCACGACGTCCTCTCCAAGTCGCTCGGCTCCAGCAACACGATCAACATCGTGCACGCGACCGTCGCGGCCCTCCAGGCGCTCGAAGAGCCGGCCGCGGTTGCCGCGCGCCGCGGACTCCCGCTGGAGGACGTCCTCCCGCTCCGGCTGCGACGCGCCCAGGAAGCCGCCGCCGCCGCCGACCAGAAGGTTGGTGCCTGATGGCTGCCCGACTGAAGGTGACCCAGATCAAGTCCAAGGTGAGCGAGAAGCAGAACCAGCGTGACACGCTGCGTTCGCTCGGCCTCAAGCGAATCGGCCACAGTGTCGAGCGCGAAGACACGCTGCAGAATCGTGGCTACGTGCGTGCCGTCGCCCACCTCGTCAAGGTTGAGGAGATCGACTGATGGCCGACGACGCCACGAACGAGGGCACGGCCGCCGCGGCCGAGCCGAAGAAGAGGGCTGCCCCCAAGAAGGCGGCCGGAACCGAGAGCGCTCCGGCGCAGACCGCGACCAAGGCTCCTGCCGCCCGCGCGGCGGCAGGCGCAGGCACCACGAGCCGCGCCAAGGCCGCGCCCGCGTCGGACGACGTCGCTCCCCGTGAGCGCGTGCTGAAGGTGCACCACCTGCGCCCCGCCGCCGGTGCCAAGAAGGACCGGACCCGCGTCGGACGCGGTGAGGGCTCGAAGGGCAAGACGGCCGGCCGCGGAACCAAGGGCAGCAAGGCCCGCTACCAGGTGCGGCCGGGCTTTGAGGGTGGGCAGATGCCGCTGCACATGCGCACCCCCAAGCTGCGCGGCTTCAAGAACCCGTTCCGGGTCGAGTACCAGGTCGTGAACCTGGAGAAGCTCGCCGAGCTGTACCCGCAGGGCGGGGACGTCACGGTGGGTGACCTGGTGGCCAAGGGCGCCGTTCGCAAGAACGAGAAGGTCAAGGTGCTGGGTGACGGCGACATTGCCGTTAAGCTGAACGTTGCTGTCGACAAGGTCTCCGGCTCCGCCGGGCAGAAGATCGTCGCCGCCGGTGGTTCCATCCGCTAGACGGAGTGGGGCCGCAGGCTCCAGAACGCGTAACGACGACGTGGCCGGGGTCCTCCCCGGCCACGTCGCTGTCACTCCAACGAAAGCAGGCAACACCGCGTGTTCAGAGCAATAGGGCGCATCTTCCGCACCCCCGACCTGCGGCGCAAGATCGCGTTCACGCTCGGGATCGTGGCGCTCTTCCGCCTGGGGTCGTTCATCCCGGCGCCGTTCGTCGACTTCGGCAACGTGCAGGCGTGTCTCGCCGAGAACCAGGGCACGAGCGGCCTCTACGAGCTCGTCAACCTGTTCAGCGGCGGCGCGCTGCTGCAGCTGTCCATCTTCGCGCTCGGCATCATGCCGTACATCACCGCGTCGATCATCACCCAGCTGCTGCGCGTGGTCATCCCGCACTTCGAGGCCCTCTACAAGGAGGGCCAGTCCGGCCAGGCGAAGCTGACGCAGTACACCCGCTACCTCACCATCGCGCTCGGCGTGCTGCAGTCCACGACTCTGATCACGGTCGCGCGCAGCGGCGCTCTGTTCCCGGCCAACAGCAACCCCGCCTGTGCGCAGCTCATCACGAACGACGCCTGGTACGTGATCCTCCTCATGGTCGTGACCATGACGGCCGGCACCGGACTGATCATGTGGATGGGCGAGCTGATCACCGAGCGCGGCATCGGCAACGGCATGTCCCTGCTGATCTTCACGTCGATCGCGGCCCGGTTCCCCGGCTCGCTCGGCGCCATCGGCCAGGCCCAGGGCATCCAGACGCTGATCCTGGTCCTCGCCATCGGGCTCGTGATCGTCGCACTCGTCGTGTTCGTGGAGCAGAGCCAGCGCCGCATCCCCGTGCAGTACGCCAAGCGAATGGTGGGCCGCCGCACCTACGGCGGCAACAACACCTACATCCCGATCAAGGTCAACATGGCCGGCGTCGTGCCGGTCATCTTCGCGTCCTCGCTGCTGTACCTGCCCGCCCTCGTCGCGCAGTTCAACCAGCCCGCAGCCGGACAGTCGCCGCAGGCGTGGGTCACCTGGATCCAGAACTACCTGACCAAGGGCGACCACCCGCTCTACATGCTCCTGTACTTCCTGCTCATCGTCGGCTTCACCTACTTCTACGTGGCGATCACCTTCAACCCGGAGGAGGTCGCGGACAACATGAAGAAGTACGGCGGCTTCATCCCCGGCATCCGCGCGGGACGTCCGACGGCCGAGTACCTCGACTACGTGCTGACGCGGGTGACGCTGCCCGGGTCGATCTATCTGGGCCTCATCGCTCTGATCCCGCTGATCGCATTCGTGCTGGTCGGCGCCAACACGAACTTCCCGTTCGGCGGCGCCTCGATCCTCATCATCGTCGGCGTCGGCCTCGAGACGGTCAAGCAGATCGACTCGCAGCTCCAGCAGCGTCACTACGAGGGACTGCTTCGGTGACCCGGCTGCTGCTGATCGGGCCGCCGGGTGCGGGCAAGGGCACCCAGGCGGCGCGCCTGTCGGAGCGGCTGGGCATCCCCGCCATCTCCACCGGCGACATCTTCCGGGAGAACCTCCGGGCGGGCACCGAGCTGGGGCTGCTCGCCAAGTCCTTCATGGACCGTGGCGAGTACGTGCCAGACACCGTGACCAACGACCTGATCGCGGATCGGCTGACCGCAGCGGACGCCGACAGCGGCTTCCTGCTCGACGGCTATCCGCGCACGACGGAGCAGGTCCGCACGCTCGATGAGTTCCTCGCGGATCACGGGCACAGCCTGGACGCCGTCGTGCAGCTGACCGCCGACGAGGACGAGACCGTCTCGCGCCTGCTCAAGCGGGCGCGTGACCAGGGCCGCAGCGATGACACCGAGGCCGTGATCCGGCACCGGCTCGAGCTGTACGCCCAGCAGACGGAACCGCTGATCGACGTCTACGCCGACCGCGGTCTCGTCGTCCGCGTCGACGGGCTCGGCTCGATGGACGACGTCACCGAGCGCATCGTGGCCGTGCTGTCGGAGCGCGGGATCCGGCAAGCGGCCTAGGCGGGACGTCCCGGAGGCACGCGTCCTCGAGCGCGGCCCCTAGGAGTCGATGAGCAGCACCAGCTGCTCGATGAAGGACCCGAAGTCCCGCGAGTCATGCAGCAGCCGGTGCACGTCGGCGGGGTCCGAGAAGACCTCCACGAACTGCTCGAACACCGTCTGGAAGGCCGCGCGGCCCTCCGCGCTGAACGCGACGAGGGCGACGACGTTCACGCGGCCCTCGCCCCACGGGATGGCGACATCGTTGACGGCCACCGCGATCGCCGTCCGGCGGGCCGTCATCGCCATCGCGTGCGGCACCGCGAGCGTCTCCGTGAACGCCGTCGAGGACAGGCTCTCGCGCTCCAGGGCCCCATCGAGGTACTGCCGGTCGATGTGGCCGAGCTCGATCATCCGCCGGCCCAGCATCTCGATGACGGACGCCTCGTCGGTCCCCGCGACGTCGCGGAAGAACAGCCGCTCGTCGAAGTAGTTCAGCAGCTCGTCCGCGATGCGGCTCCTGCGCCGATGCCGGCGCACCCTGGACACCGCGGCTCGCACCGCGTCGAGGTCCGCCGGGGTGGGGAACGGGCTGACCTGCACCACGCCCGGCTGTCCCGCCGGCACGGGCAGCGTCGTGACCACCAGATCGGTGCCACCCGGAACCGGCAGATCCGTCCTCGTCAGGACCTCGACGATGTGCAGGTCCGCGCCCACCGCCGCCTCCACCCGCTGGCGGAGGATCTCGCCGAGGTCGTGATAGCCGGGCACGACGACGGTGGCCGTGACCTCGTCGGCGGGACGCGCGTGCCCCTCGAGGTGCGAGCCGATGTGCAGCGCGATGAACGCGATCTCGTCGTCGCTGACGCTGATCCGGAACTCGCGCTGGATCTCGCTCGCCAGGTAGACCGCGAGCTCGTAGGTCATCGGGTACGACGTCTTGATCGAGCGGGCGAGCGGGTTGCGGGTCGCGGTCCCTGCCCTCGCGCGCGCCACCAGATTGCGCACGTGCAGGGTGAGGCGGAGGAGGAACGCCTCGTCATCGAGATCCACCAGGTACTCGCGCTCCGCGCGCTCGAGGAGGCGCCGCAGGATCGCCAGGTCCTCCGCCACCTCCGCCGACTCGGCGAGCGCCGGGTCGCCGCGGCGGGTGCCCACCCGCGTGGTGAGGAGCAGGGCCAGGGAGGCCAGCTCGCCGGGCGGGAGCGCAGTGTCGAAGTGCCGCCGCACGACCGCGGCCAGTGCGCTCTGCAGGTCCGGCGACTCGGGCTCGGGGGAGTCGCCGCCCGGCCTGAGCTGCCGGCGCCGCGAGCGCTCCACCGCGATCGCCGTGTGCACGAGCACGCCGTCGAGCCCGAACTCGTTCACGGCGTAGCCGGACCGCTGCAGCAGCTCGATCACGTCGGACTTGAAGCCGCTGAGATCGCCGACGGCGAAGGCCTCCTGCACCTGGCGGAGATCGAACATGCCGCGCGCCGTCTCCTCGCGGAAGATGCGGCTGATCAGCCGGCGGAGGGCGTCCTCGGTGCCGTCGAGGCGCACCACATCGCCGGTGCGCACCAGTTCGGCGCCCGCGTCGCGGGTCAGCTGCCGCACCCGCCGGAGGTCCGACTCGAGCGTCGACTCCGAGACGAAGAGCGCGGACGCCAGGTCATGCACGCCGAGCCCGTCGGGGGACTGGGCCAGCCGGCTGACGAGGAACGCCACGCGCTCGCGTGGCTTCTCCGGAGCGCCCGAGGAGGCACGGGTGCCCGCCGAGTACTCCCGATAGGCCTGACGGTTCAGGCGGTAGCCGCTGGTGGACGACGCGATCACGTCGAGAGGCCCCGCCGCCGCCTTGATCGCCGTCACGTAGCTGCGGATCGTCCGCGTGCTGACCCCCAGCCGGTCCGCGAGCTCGCCGGCGGCCACCCAGCCCTCAGTGCGGGCCAGGTGCTCGAGGAGCTGCGGCGTCTTGTCGGCCATCGTGCCAACTCAACCACCCTTTGCCCGAGGCGGGGCTCCTGCGGCCCGCACGCCGTGCCTCTGCTTCCGCCGCCGCGGAAGCAGACTCGCTGGAGGGCGAGCGCCGGCCGCGAGAGACTGCGGTGAATCCGCTCCATCTCAGACGCAAGGAGGCGCCGTGGCCACTGTGCTGCTCGTGTGCGCCGCAGGCGTCTCCGGAACCTTCCTCGGCCGGCGGATGAGGGACGTGGACCCCGACCTCGTCTGCGTCGTCACGGGCCTCGACTCGCTGGCGTCGGCGCTGCCGTCCGCGGACGCCGTCCTCGTCGCCCCCCAGCTCGCCTCCTCGCTCGACGCCGTCCGCCGGGCCGCAGCGCCGGTGCCCGTCGCGCTGCTGCCCGCCACCGCGTTCGCCGTCGGCGGGGCGGAGGCGGCCGTGATGCAAGCCCGCCACGTGCTGGCCTCCCACGCCTACCGTGGCGCCCCGACCCCCGAAAGCAAGGAGTAGCCGTGCCCGAACGCACCGTCGTCGTCGCATCGAGCCACGGGCTGCACGCCCGGCCCGCCGCCCTCTTCTCGCAGGCCGCCGCCAAGGCCGGCGTGCCCGTCAAGCTCACCAAGGGGGCCAGGACCGTCAACGCCGCGAGCATCCTCGGGGTCATCTCCCTCGGCATCGACCACGGCGACGAGGTCGTCGTGAGCGTCGACGGGGAGGGTGCCGACGGCGTCCTCGACGAACTGTCGGGGCTCCTCGCCACGGACCACGACGCATGACCACCCTCGAGGGCGTGGGAGTGGGACGCGGCATCGCCGTGGGCCCGGTGCTCCGGATGCCCGAGCGGCTCCCAGAGCCGGCCACCCTCGCGAGCACGATCGGGCCCGACTCCGAGAAGGAGCGCGTCACCGGCGCGCTCGCCGCGACCGCCGCGGACATCCGCGTGCGCGGCGAGAAGGCGGGGGGCAAGGCGCAGGAGGTGCTCGAGGCGCAGGCGCTGATGGCCGACGACCCCACCCTCCGCAGCGACATCGACATGCGCGTCGACAACGGGGCCACCGCGGAACGCGCCGTGTTCGAGGCATTCGCGGGCTTCCGGGACATGCTCGTCGCCCTCGGCGGCTACATGGCCGAGCGCGCCACCGACCTCGACGACGTCTCCCAGCGCGTGATCGCCCGGCTCTCCGGCGTCTCCGCTCCCGGGGTGCCCGAGAGCGACATCCCGTTCGTGCTCGTCGCGCGGGACCTGGCGCCCGCGGACACCGCCCTGCTCGACCTGTCCGTCGTCCTCGGCGTCGTGACGAGCGACGGCGGCCCCACCTCGCACACCGCGATCCTCGCCCGGGAGAAGGGCATCACGGCGGTCGTCGGCGTGTCCGGCGCCCTCGACATCACCGACGGCAGCACCGTCATCGTCGATGCCGCCGCCGGCTCCGTGGTCGTCGATCCCTCCGAGCAGGAGACCGGGCGGGCCAATGCCGAGCTGCAGCGCCGGGCGGCGCGCGCCGACGTCCCGGTCGGTCCCGGTGCCCTCGCCGACGGCACACCGGTCCCGCTGCTGGCCAACCTCGGGTCCGTGGACGGTCTCGACGCAGCGCTCGCCGCGGGCGCCGAAGGGGTCGGCCTCTTCCGCACCGAGTTCCTGTTCCTCGACGCATCGTCCGCCCCGACCGTCGCACAGCAGTACGGCCACTACTCCAAGCTGCTCCGCGCCTTTCCCGGCAAGAAGGTCGTCGTCCGGGTCCTGGACGCCGGCGCCGACAAGCCGCTGGCGTTCCTCAACGACGCGCACGAGGAGAATCCCGCGCTCGGCCTCCGGGGGCTGCGCGCCCTGCGGGCCAGCGAGCAGATCCTGCGGGACCAGCTCACGGCGCTCGCGCGCGCCGCGAGCGAGACCGACGCGGAGCTCTGGGTGATGGCGCCGATGGTGGCCACGGTCGAGGAGACGCGGTACTTCGTTGCGATCGCCCGTGAGCTCGGCATCACGACGTCCGGCGTGATGGTCGAGGTGCCGTCCTCGGCGCTGCTCGCCGACCGCATCCTGGCCGAGGCCCAGTTCGCGAGCATCGGCACGAACGACCTGACCCAGTACACGCTCGCCGCGGACCGGCTGCTCGGCTCCGTCGCCTCCTTCCAGGATCCGTGGCACCCCGCCGTGCTGCGCCTCGTCGCGGAGGTCGGCCGTGCCGGCGCGGCGCTCGGCAAGCCCGTGGGCATCTGCGGCGAGGCGGCTGCCGATCCGCTGCTCGCGGTCGTGCTCGTCGGTCTCGGCGCCACCTCGCTCTCGATGTCGCCGTCGGCCCTCGGCGACGTCCGTGCCGAGCTGCTGCAGCACACCCGAGAGCAGGCGGTCGCGTTCGGCGCCGCCGCGCTCGGAGCCGAGGACGCCGCGGGCGCCCGTGCCGCGGTGCGCGCCCTTCTGCCCCGGCCCGCCTGACCTTCCCCCCCTCCCTCCACACCACACACAGAAACAGGAGAAGACCAATGACAGCGACGTCAGTCGAGCAGAAGCGCGGGGGCGCCCGCGTGGGCATCCAGCGCTTCGGGTCCTTCCTCAGCGGGATGGTGATGCCGAACATCTCGGCCTTCATCGCCTGGGGCCTCATCACGGCACTCTTCATCGAGACGGGCTGGACCCCCGTGCCGGTCCTCGGCGGCTTCGGCACCGACGCCGAGGGCAACGCCAACATCGGCCTCGTCGGCCCGATGATCACCTACCTGCTGCCCCTCCTGATCGCCTACACCGGCGGTCGCATGGTGCACGGGTTCCGCGGCGGAGTCGTCGGCGCGGTCGTCACGATGGGCGTCATCGTGGGAGCGGCCGGAACGCCGATGTTCCTCGGCGCGCTCATCTGCGGCCCGCTCGCGGCGCTCGTGATGAAGCAGCTCGACAAGCTCTGGGACGGCAGGATCCGGGCCGGCTTCGAGATGCTCGTCAACAACTTCTCTGCAGGGATCGCGTCCTTCCTGATGGCGATGGTCGCCTTCTTCGGACTCGCGCCGCTGCTGAAGCTGGTCAGCCAGGCCCTCGGCACCGCCGTGGAGTTCCTGCTGCACGCGGGCCTGCTGCCGCTCGTCAGCATCATCATCGAGCCGGCCAAGGTGCTCTTCCTCAACAACGCCATCAATCACGGCGTGCTCACCCCGCTGGGAGCCGCCCAGGTGCAGGACCAGGGCAAGAGCATCCTGTTCCTGCTCGAGGCGAACCCCGGCCCCGGCCTCGGTCTCCTCCTCGCGTTCACCGTGTTCGGCGTCGGCGTGGCCCGGGCGACCGCGCCCGGCGCGATCATCATCCAGTTCCTCGGGGGCATCCACGAGATCTACTTCCCGTATGTGCTGATGAAGCCGGCCCTGCTGCTCGCGGTCATCGCGGGCGGTGCGACCGGTGTCGCGACCAACGCGATCGCGGGGTCCGGCCTCGTCGCTCCCGCCTCGCCGGGAAGCATCTTCGCGGTCCTGATCTCCACGGCTCCCGGCAGCCACCTCGGCGTGATCCTCTCCGTCGTGCTCTCCGCCGCCGTCAGCTTCCTCGTCGCCGCGGTGATCCTCCGGGCCAGCCGCAAGCGGGACCTGGAGAGCGAGAACGCGGGTGACCTGGGTGCGGCGATCGCCGCGACCCAGGCCAACAAGGGCCGCTCCAGCGACGTGCTCTCGGGCCTCGGCAACGCGGCGACCGGCGCGGCAGTCTCCCAGGCGGGCGCTCCCGCCGAGCAGGTGCGCCAGACCGCGGTCGCCGACCGCGGGCCGGTGCGGAACATCGTGTTCGCCTGCGACGCCGGAATGGGATCGAGCGCCATGGGGGCGACCGTGCTCCGCAACAAGATCAAGAAGGCCGGCCTCGAGGGGGTCACGGTCGTCAACAAGGCGATCGCCAACCTCGACGACAGCGCCGACCTGGTCATCACCCAGCGCGAGCTCACCGCCCGCGCCGAGCAGAAGGCGCCGTCGGCACAGCACGTGTCGGTCGACAACTTCATGAACAGCCCGCGGTACGACGAGGTCGTGCAGCAGGTGGCGAACCAGAGCAAGTAGGCGAGGATGGCTGCGGGGGATCCGCTCCCCCGCAGCCACCCCTCAGGCCGCTTCGGTGATGCAACGCAGTCGTACCCCAGGAGGAGCAGGGCACATGGACGTTCTCGAACTCGACCGGATCTCGCTGAGCGGCACCGCCCGCACGAGGGACGACGCGATCCGCGAGGTGGGGGCGCAGCTGCTCGCCGCGGGCGCGGTGCAGCCCGCGTACCTCGACGCCATGTTCGACCGGGAGAACACCGTCTCCACCTACATGGGCAACTACCTCGCCATCCCGCACGGCACCAATGAGGCGAAGGACACGATCCTGGCGTCCGCGCTGGCCATCGTGCGCTACGACCAGCCTCTCGACTGGGACGGCAACGAGGTCCGCTTCGTGATCGGCATCGCCGGCAAGAACAACGAGCATCTCGGGATCCTGTCCAAGATCGCTCTGGTCTTCAGCGAGGACGACGAGGTGGCCAAGCTGCTTGCCGCCCGCACCCCCGAGGAGCTGTACGCGCTGCTCGGCGACGTGAACGAGGCGTGACATGAAGGCGGTGCACTTCGGCGCGGGCAACATCGGTCGAGGCTTCGTCGGTCTGATCCTGCACGATGCCGGCTACGAGGTCGTGTTCGCGGACGTCAACGCCGAGCTCATCGACGCCCTGGCCGCGACCCCCAGCTACCGGGTGCACGAGGTGGGGGAGCACGCCCAGCAGCGGGTGGTCGACAACTACCGCGCCCTCAACAGCCGCAGCGCCGAGGCGGAGGTCATCGCCGAGATCGCGACCGCCGACGTGGTCACCACCGCGGTCGGGCCGAGCGTCCTGAAGTTCCTCGCGCCCGTGATCGCCGAGGGGCTGCGGGCGCGCTCCGCCGACCTGCCGCGGCTTGCGGTGATGGCCTGCGAGAACGCGATCGGGGCCACCGACCTGCTCCGCACCGAGATCGAGCTGCTGCTCGCCGACAACGCGCAGGAGCTCGGCCGCGCCGTCTTCGCCAACACTGCCGTGGACCGCATCGTCCCCGGCCAGGACCCGGCCGCCGGCCTCGACGTCACGGTCGAGGACTTCTTCGAGTGGGTGGTGGAGCGCGCGCCGTTCGGCGACGCCGTCCCGGACATCCCCGACGCCACCTTCGTCGACGACCTCACCCCCTACATCGAGCGCAAGCTCTTCACGGTCAACACCGGCCACGCGACGCTCGCCTACCACGGCTTCGCCAGGGGAGCGGGCACCCTGATCCAGGCGCTCGAGCTGCCCGAGGTCGAGCGGGAGGTCCGCGCCGTGCTGGCCGAGACCAAGGCCCTCCTCGTGGCCAAGCACGATTTCGCCGAGGAGGAGCAGGAGAAGTACCTGCAGAAGAACCTCATCCGCTTCGGGAACCCGTCGCTGTCCGACACCGTCGAGCGGGTGGGCCGCGCGCCGCTGCGGAAGCTGAGCAGGCACGAGCGCTTCGTCGGCCCGGCCGCAGAGCTCGTCGAGCGCGGCCTTCCCGCCGACGCCCTGATCCGCGCGATCGGCGCCGCCCTCCGCTTCGACGTTCCGGATGACCCGGAGAGCGTCCGGCTGCAGGAGATGCTGCGTGGCGAGCGCTCGGACGGTCAGGTCGCCGCCGAGCTGACCGGTCTCGAGGAGGGCTCGGCCCTGCTGCCGGCCGTCGCCCAGGTGGTTCGCGAGGCCCGGACGGCGGCCTGAGGCTGATAGCGGGCGGTTCCGCCGGTTCATCCAGAGGCGTGCTTCTCGGGCCCGGCTGGCGTGTCCGCCCGTTTTCCCCTACGATAGCTCCTTGGTGCCCCGGGCCTTCGTGCCCTTCCCCTCTTCGTCTCCGACGAGCTATGTCTCGCCGTGCGCCCAGGGTCGGCATCGCATCCATCCCGCAAGACCCGCAGTTTCTGCGTGCGACGTTAGTGAGTTATGGCCAAAAAGGACGGCGTAATCGAGATCGAGGGCTCGGTGCTCGAAGCTCTGCCCAACGCGATGTTCCGCGTTGAGTTGAGCAACGGACACAAGGTCCTCGCACACATCTCCGGCAAGATGCGACAGCACTACATCCGGATCCTCCCGGAGGACCGAGTGATCGTCGAGTTGAGCCCGTACGACCTGACCCGCGGCCGGATCGTCTACCGCTACAAGTAGGAACCGCGGGAAAGGAACGGCCCCGCCCCGGCGAGGCACGACGCCAGCGAAGGAAAGAGAACGATGAAGGTCAATCCCAGCGTCAAGCGCATCTGCGACAAGTGCAAGGTGATCCGCCGCCACGGCAACGTGATGGTCATCTGCGAGAACCCCCGGCACAAGCAGAGGCAGGGCTAGAGCCCTTTCGCAGGCCTGCTCCCGCAGTACCGCACGACACAACTGAACAGATAAGAGGCGGTTCCAGAACCCACGGAAGTGGGGGACACCTCGGGTCGGAGGCCCGGGCACCGGAACCGCTCCACACCTCCGGACATCCTCTGAGGAGAGGCCACACATGGCACGTCTCGCCGGTGTCGACATCCCGCGCGACAAGCGCGTCGAGGTCGCACTCACCTACATCTACGGAATCGGCCGCACCCGCGCCCTTGAGACGCTCAGCGTCACGGGCATCAGCGGTGAGATCCGCGTCAAGGACCTGACCGATGACCAGCTGGTCGCGCTCCGCGACCACATCGAAGGCGCATTCAAGGTGGAGGGTGACCTCCGTCGCGAGGTGGCCGCCGACATCCGCCGCAAGGTCGAGATCGGCAGCTACCAGGGCGTCCGCCATCGCCGCGGCCTTCCCGTGCACGGTCAGCGCACCAAGACCAACGCTCGCACCCGCAAGGGCCCGAAGCGCACCGTCGCCGGCAAGAAGAAGGCCGGCCGCAAGTAGCGGCCGCGGCGTCCGCCGCACCGCGACATCCGGCTCACAGGATTCAGGAGAGACAGCCACATGGCAGCACCGAAGGCGAGCGCCGCCCGCAAGCCGCGCCGCAAGGAGAAGAAGAACATCGCCGTGGGCCAGGCCCACATCAAGTCGACGTTCAACAACACGATCGTCTCGATCACCGACACGACGGGCGCAGTCATCAGCTGGGCGTCCTCGGGCGGCGTCGGCTTCAAGGGAAGCCGCAAGTCCACGCCGTTCGCTGCCCAGCTCGCGGCCGAGTCGGCCGCGCGCCAGGCGCAGGAGCACGGCATGAAGAAGGTCGACGTGTTCGTCAAGGGGCCGGGCTCCGGCCGCGAGACCGCGATCCGCTCCCTCCAGGCCGCGGGCCTCGAGGTCGGCTCGATCAACGACGTCACGCCCCAGGCTCACAACGGCTGCCGGCCCCCGAAGCGTCGTCGCGTCTGAGGCGAAAGCCTTCGCCGACGACGGGTCGAGAAGCCGCGCGCGCTCGCGCGGCGTCTCGACACCCTGGTGAGGTGCGCTGGGTCCCAGCCACCTCGCCGCAGGCGCGCACCGGCAGCAGCCATCACTGCGAATCCCCGAGCGCCCACGACCTCCAACTGAATACCCGCCGGCCGCCACCCGGCGTCGCAGAAGACGTGTCATATAGCGGACACTCTTTCGAAAGGAAATATTCGTGCTCATCGCACAACGCCCGACGCTCAATGAAGAAAACATCTCGGAATTCCGCTCGCGGTTCGTGATCGAGCCCCTCGAGCCCGGCTTCGGCTACACCCTGGGCAACTCGCTCCGTCGCACCCTGCTGTCCTCGATCCCCGGCGCCGCGGTCACCAGCATCCGCCTCGAGGGCGTCCAGCATGAGTTCACGACCATTCCGGGCGTGAAGGAGGACGTGACGGAGATCATCCTGAACGTCAAGCAGCTCGTGGTCTCGAGCGAGCACGACGAGCCGATCACCGCCTACCTGCGCAAGCAGAGCTCGGGCCCCGTCACGGCAGCGGACATCTCCGCGCCGGCCGGTGTCGAGATCCACAACCCGGACCTCGTCATCGCCACGCTCAACGACAAGGCGAAGTTCGACCTCGAGCTCACCATCGAGCGCGGCCGCGGCTACGTCTCCGCCGCTCAGAACCGCAGCGAGTTCTCCGAGGCCGGTCAGATTCCGATCGACTCGATCTACTCGCCGGTCCTCAAGGTCACCTACCGCGTCGAGGCGACGCGTGCGGGTGAGCGCACCGACTTCGACCGCCTGGTCGTCGACGTGGAGACGAAGCCGGCGATCACGCCGCGCGACGCCATCGCCTCTGCCGGCCGCACCCTCACCGAGCTGTTCGGCCTCGCCCGCGAGCTGAACAGTGCCGCCGAGGGCATCGAGATCGGCCCCGCGCCGGTCGACGCCGTCCTCAGCTCCGAGCTCTCGATGCCCATCGAGGACCTGGACCTGTCCGTGCGCTCGTACAACTGCCTCAAGCGCGAGGGCATCAACACCGTGAGCGAGCTCGTCGCCCTGTCGGAGACGCAGCTGATGAACATCCGCAACTTCGGCCAGAAGTCCGTGGATGAGGTCAAGGACAAGCTCGTCGAGCTCGGCCTCTCGCTGAAGGACGCGGTTCCCGGGTTCGACGGCGCTCACTACTTCAGCGGCTACGACGACGAAGAGAACTGACCTTCTCTCTCGTCCTGATCTCGAGGATATAAACCATGCCCCAGCCCTCCAAGGGTCCCCGTCTCGGCGGCGGTCCGGCGCACGAGCGCCTGCTGCTCGCGAATCTCGCGACGGCACTGATCACCCACAAGTCGATCAAGACGACGGAGACGAAGGCCAAGCGCCTTCAGCCCCTCGCCGACCGGCTCGTCACCTTCGCGAAGCGCGGTGATCTGCATGCCCGCCGACGGGTCATGATGATCATCCGCGACAAGAGCGCGGTGCACGAGCTCTTCACGGAGATCGCGCCCCAGGTCGCGGACCGTCAGGGCGGCTACACCCGCATCACCAAGATCGGTTTCCGCAAGGGCGACAACGCGCCCCTCGCGGTGATCGAGCTCGTTCTCGAGCCGGTCACCCCGAAGGTGCGCGCGACCCGCACCAGCACCCGGACCGCCGCGGCTCCCGCCGCTGCTGCTCCGAGCGCCGAGGCGCCCGCCGCTGACGCCGCCGACGCGGCTGAGATCGTCACCCCCGAGGAGACCACCGTGGACGGATCCCGTGCGACGAGCACGCCGGACGGGGCTGACATCGGCGGAGCCGACGACGTGCCGGTCGAGGAGACCGAGACGGTCGAGGAGTCCGCTCCGACGCCCGCCGAGGTCGAGACGCCCGCTGCCGCCGAGGTCGAGGCGGACGCCGCCGAGGTCGCGGACGACACCAAGAAGTAGTCCTTCTCCGCTGAACTGCCCAGTTCTGTCGCATCTCGACCCCGAGTTGCGACAGAACTGGGCAGTTCGCTTTAAGGCGCGTGGATAGGGTTGCCGCATGGCGAGTGAGGCGACCACCCTGACCGTGCCCGGCCCCGAAGGGGATCGGGAGATGCGGGTCTCGAGCCCGTCTCGCGTGATCTGGCCGCAGGTCGGCGTGACCAAGCTGGAGCTCGCCCAGTACGTGGTCGCCGTGGGGGAGTCGTTCGTCCGCGCGATCGGCGACAGGCCCGTCGCGCTGCAGCGCTACGGTGCCGGCGTCGAGGGCGAGATGTTCTTCTCGAAGAACCCGCCGAAGGGAAAGCCGGAGTTCGTCCGCGAGGTCCCGGTCACCTTTCCCAGCGCCCGCTCGCACCCGATGCTCGTGATCGACGAGCCGGCCGCGCTGGTCTGGATGGTCCAGATGAACACCGTGGTCTTCCACCCGTGGCCGAGCCGGGCTGAGGACGTCGACCACCCGGATCAGCTCCGCATCGACCTGGACCCGCAGCCGGGCCGCGGATTCGACGACGCCGTTCCCGCCGCGTACGAGCTGCGCGAGGTCCTGCGCGAGGCGGGACTCGAGGCGTTCCCCAAGACCTCGGGCAACCGGGGCATCCACGTCTTCGCGCCGATCCGTCCGGAGCACGACTACATCGAGGTGCGGCACGCGGTGATCGCGGCGGCGCGGGAGCTCGAGCGCCGGATGCCGGACCGGGTCACCACCGCCTGGTGGAAGGAGGAGCGCGGCGAGCGGGTCTTCGTCGACTTCAACCAGGCGGCGCGCGACCGCACCATCGCCGGCGCCTACAGCCCCCGGGCGACCGCAGGAGCCACGGTCTCGATGCCGCTGCGCTGGGATGAGGTCGGCTCGGTGCAGCCGGGCGACTTCACCGTCCGCACGGTGCCGGGCATCCTGGCCGACCGCGGCGATGCGTGGGCGGCCATGGGCGACCAGGCCGGCTCGCTTGACGTGCTCCTGCAGTGGTGGGAGCGGGATGTGGCCAGCGGGCACGGCGAGCTGCCCTACCCGCCCGACTATCCCAAGATGCCGGGCGAGCCGATGCGCGTGCAGCCCTCGCGTGCGAAGAAGCCCGTCGCCGACTGATCGCGCGGCGGGGGACCCTCAGTCGAGCACGCGCTCGAGGTCGTAGGCCACCGGGGTCTCCAGCTGCTCATACGTGCACGAGCGGGGATCGCGATCCGGACGCCAGCGCAGGAACTGCGCCGTGTGCCGGAAGCGATCGCCCTCCATCTGGTCGTAGCGCACCTCCGCCACGAGCACCGGCTCCAGCACGACGAAGGAGGTGTCCTTCGAGGATGAGAAGCGGTTGCGCTCGCCCTCGCCGCGCACCGTCTCGCCGTGCTCGTCCTTCTTGACGATCGACGCGAGGTCGTCGACGAGGGACAGCCGCCGGGCGTCGGAGAAGGCGGACACGCCGCCGATGCTGCGCAGGGCGCCGTCCGCGCCGTAGAGGCCGAGCAGGAGAGAGCCGACACCCGCGCCGCTCTTGTGCACGCGGTAGCCGGTGACCACGACATCGGCGGTGCGCTCGTGCTTGTACTTGACCATCACCCGCTTGCCGGGCCGGTAGACCTCGCTCGTGTCCTTGGCGACGACCCCGTCGAGGCCCGCGCCCTCGAACTCGGTGAACCAGCGCTCCGCCTCGGCGCCGTCCGCCGTCGCCCGCGTGACATGCAGCGGGGAGGCCACGTGCGAGCCGAGCTCCTCCAGCGCCGCCCGCCGCGTCGAGAACGGCTCCTCGAGGAAGCTGCGGTCCCCGATGGCCAGCAGGTCGAATGCGATGAAGGAGGCGGGCGTTGCGACAGACAGGGTGCGCACCCGGCTGTCCGCGGGATGGATGCGCTGGGAGAGCGCCTCCCAGTCCAGCCGCTCGGCGCCCGGCTCCCCTCGCCGCACGACGATCTCGCCGTCCAGCACGCACGGCCCGGTCAGCTGATCCCGGAGCGCTGCGACCAGCTCCGGGAAATAGCGGGTGAGCGTCTTGGATCCCCGGCTGCCGAGCTCCACGTCGGTCCCGTCGAAGTAGGCGATGGAGCGGAAGCCGTCCCACTTGGGCTCGTACAGCCACTGCCGTCCGCCCTGCTCCGAGCGGGGCAGCTGCGGCATCGACTTGGCGAGCATCGGCTCGAGGGGGAGATCGACTGGCGTCTGCACAGCGCCATCCTCCCGCATCAAGCCGGAAGCGGGCGCGGCTCTAGAATCGGCCCGTGACGGAACCGGGGAGCACGCGATTCCGGCTCGGGATCGCGTATGACGGCACCCACTTCCGGGGCTGGGCCCCGCAGCCCGGCCTCCGCACCGTGCAGGGCGTGCTCGATGACGCCCTCGCCACGCTGCTGCGCAAGCACGGCCCCGTGGCCTCCCTGGTGGTCGCGGGACGCACCGACGCGGGGGTGCACGCGACCGGACAGGTCGCCCACGTCGACCTCAGCGACGGTCAGGTCGCCGCCCTCGCCCGCTCGCGGGTCCGACGCTCCGAGCAGGGGCCGGGGGCGCTGCTCGCCGGCCGGCTCACCGGGATCCTCGGTTCCGCGACCGACGTGGTCGTGCGGCACGGCGAGATGGCCGCCGAGGGGTTCGACGCCCGCTTCAGCGCCCTCTGGCGACGCTATCGGTACCGCATCGCGGACGGCGCCGCCGAGCGGGACCCGCTGCAGCGGCACCGCACGCTCTGGCACCCGCGCACGCTGGACGACGACGCGATGGGGGCGGCCGCCCGCGGCATGCTCGGCCTGCGCGACTTCGCCGCCTACTGCCGGCCCCGGCCCGAGTCGACCACCATCCGGACCCTGCAGGACTTCTCCTGGTCACGGGACGCGGACGGCGTGCTCGTGGCCGAGGTGCGGGCCGACGCGTTCTGCCACTCGATGGTGCGCTCCCTGGTGGGCGCCTGCGTCGCGGTGGGGGAGGGGCGCCTGCCGGTGGAGCGCCCCGGTCAGCTGCTCGCGACGGCGGGGCGGGCGAACGAGTTCGCTGTGCTGCCCGCGAAAGGCCTCACGCTGCTGGAGGTGGGCTACCCGCCGGCCGCCGAGCTCGCCGCGCGGGCCGAGCAGACCCGGGCCCGCCGTGCCGCCCTCGACTCGGGCGCTCCGGGCGCCGAGGACGACGAGGACGACTGAGGTGCCCGTTCCGGCGGCATGTGCCCGCTATAGCGGGCACTTAGCGCCGGAACGGGCACTCCCGAGGAGTCAGCTTGTCCGAGCGGAAGGACTCCGGTAGGCTCTCCCGTTGGCGTTCGCTCCGCGGCGCCTTCAGTTGAGCCCTCCACCGCGGCGTTCCCCGAGAACACCCACCGGAGCGGGATCCACGAACTCCTCGACACAGAAAGCACCTCCGTGACGCGCACCTACACGCCCCGCGAGAGCGAGATCCAGCACGACTGGCTCGTGATCGACGCCGCCGATGTGGTCCTCGGCCGCCTGGCCAGCCACGCCGCCGCCCTCCTCCGCGGCAAGCACAAGCCCACCTTCGCCCCGCACATGGACATGGGTGACTTCGTCATCATCGTCAATGCGGAGAAGGTGGCCCTCACCGGCTCCAAGGCCGAGAAGAAGCTGGCCTATCGCCACTCCGGCTATCCGGGCGGCCTCACGGCCACCACCTACGCGGAGATGCTCGAGAAGCACCCCACCCGCGCGGTCGAGAAGGCCATCCGCGGCATGCTGCCCAAGAACTCCCTGGGCGCCGCGCAGCTGAGGAAGCTCAAGGTCTACGCAGGCCCGGAGCACCCCCACGCCGCCCAGCAGCCCACGCCGTACACCCTCAACCAGGTCGCCCAGTAGCGCCGGCCGGACCCTAGGACACCCCTCATGGCGAGAATCGCAGATTCCATCGACAACGCTCCTTCGAGCTTCAGCACCGAGACCCCGGCCGAGACGTCGGCGCCCAGCACCCCCCGTGCCGTGCTCAACGTCCCGGGCGCCGCAGTCGGACGTCGCAAGCAGGCCATCGCCCGCGTGCGCATCGTTCCCGGCAACGGCACCATCACCGTCAACGGCCGCGAGTTCGCGGACTACTTCCCCAACAAGCTGCACCAGCAGCTGATCAACGACCCGTTCAAGGTCCTCGATCTGCTCGGCAGCTACGACGTGATCGCGCGCATCACCGGCGGTGGCCCCTCCGGCCAGGCCGGCGCGCTGCGTCTCGGCATCGCGCGCTCCCTGAACGGGATCGACGAGGAGAACAACCGGGCTTCGCTCAAGAAGGCCGGCTTCCTCAGCCGCGACGCCCGCGTCAAGGAGCGCAAGAAGGCCGGCCTCAAGAAGGCCCGCAAGGCTCCTCAGTTCTCCAAGCGCTGATCCTCGGCGCACCACGCCATGCCCCGCCTCTTCGGCACCGACGGAGTACGCGGCCTCGCTAACCGTGACGTGTCCGTGGAGCTCGCGCTCTCCCTTGCCCAGGCGACCGCCGTCGTCCTGGGCAAGGGGCGCAGCGCCGAGGCGCGCCGCAAGCAGGGGCGCCGGCCGACCGCCGTGGTCGCCCGCGACCCCCGCGTGTCCGGCGAGTTCCTCTCCGCCGCGGTCTCCGCGGGACTCGCGAGCTCCGGCGTCGACGTGCTCGACGCCGGAGTCATCCCCACGCCGGCCGCCGCGTACCTGATCGCGGACATCGACGCCGACTTCGGCGTGATGATCTCTGCCTCGCACAACCCCGCGCCCGACAACGGCATCAAGATCTTCGCCCGCGGCGGCGTCAAGCTGCCCGACGAGGTCGAGGACAGGATCGAGGCCGCCCTCTCGGGCGACGCTCTCGCGCCCACCGGCGCGGGGGTGGGCCGCATCCGCCGCTTCGCGGACGCCGAGGACCGCTACGTCGTGCACCTGCTCTCCACGCTGCCGAAGACCCTCGACGGACTGCACGTCGTGATCGACTGCGCGAACGGCGCCGCGGCAGGCGTCTCGCCCGAGGTGTTCCGCGACGCGGGCGCCCGCGTGACGGTCATCGGCAACGACCCCGACGGCCTGAACATCAACGAGGGGGTCGGCTCCACGCATCCCGCCGCCCTCGCCGCAGCGGTGCTCGAGCAGGGCGCGGATGTGGGCATCGCCCACGACGGCGACGCCGACCGCTGCCTCGCGGTGGACGCGGAGGGCCGGATCGTCGGCGGAGACGAGATCATGGCGATCCTCGCGGTCGGCATGGCCGAGCGCGGCGTGCTCCGCGAGCGCACCCTCGTCACGACCGTGATGAGCAACCTGGGGCTGCGGATCGCGATGCGCGAGCAGGGCATCGAGGTGATCGAGACCAAGGTGGGCGACCGCTACGTGCTCGAGGAGCTCTCGGCGAGGAAGCTGTCGCTCGGCGGCGAGCAGTCGGGGCACGTCATCCTCACCGACTTCGCCACGACCGGCGACGGCCTGCTCACCGGCCTCCAGGTCGTGAGCGAGATGGCCCGCACCGGCAAGACGCTCGCGGAGCTCGCCGCGGTGATGAAGCTCTACCCGCAGGTCCTCGTCAACGTGGAGGGCGTCGACCGCGACCGACTCGGCGCGGATGCGGAGATCGCCGACGCGGTGATCGCGGCCGAGAAGCGCCTCGGGGACTCGGGCCGTGTGCTCCTGCGACCCTCCGGCACCGAGCCGATGGTGCGGGTCATGGTGGAGGCGGCAGACCAGGAGACCGCCGAGGAGATCGCGAACGACCTCGCCGCCATCGTGCGAAGCCGGCTCGCGCACCCCGCCGCCTGAGCCGCTCCCCGCCTGCCCACGCATCCCACGACTCGGCCCGCGCCACTTCCGACTGCGTCCATCCGCCGGAACGCGGCGCCGCAGGAAGTCCGCGGCTCAGAGCTTGCGGATGAGCACCGACCGGACGCTGTGGTCACCGGACTTCCGCAGCACGAGGGAGGCGCGGGACCGGGTCGGCAGGATGTTCTGCACGAGGTTCGGCTCGTTGATGCCCGTCCAGAGCGACTGTGCCCGCGCCCGCGCCTCGTCCTCGCTCAGCGAGGCGAACCGGTGGAAGTACGACTTCGGGTCGGCGAAGGCGCCGCGCTGGAGTCGCAGGAACCGCTCCTCGTACCAGCGCGAGATGTCCGCGGTGCGTGCATCCACGTAGATGCCGAAGTCGAAGAGGTCGCTGACCGCCAGGCGTGAGCCGAGCACGGGCGGCTGCAGCACGTTGAGCCCCTCGACGATGAGCACGTCGGGATTGCGCACAACGATCTCGGCGGTCGGCACGATGTCGTAGCTGAGGTGCGAGTAGAACGGTGCGCGCACCTCGCCGACTCCGCTCTTCACCCGGCTGAGGAAGCGCAGCAGCGCGCGCCGGTCGTAGGACTCGGGGAAGCCCTTGCGCTCCATGAGGCCGCGGCGCTCGAGCTCCGCGTTGGGCAGCAGGAAGCCGTCGGTGGTCACGAGCTCCACCCGGGGGGTGCCCTGCCAGCGGGAGAGCAGCTCGCGCAACAGGCGGGCGACGGTCGACTTGCCGACCGCGACCGAGCCGGCGATGCCGATCACGAACGGCACCTTCTCCTCCCGCTCGCCGAGGAACGCGCTGGTCTCCTGCTGCAGCCGCCGCACCCCGGTCGCATAGAGGTTCAGCAGCCTGCTCAGCGGCACGTAGACATCCGCCACCTCGCGGGCGTCCAGCGGCTCCCCGAGGCCGCGCAGGCGAACCAGGTCGGACTCGGCCAGCGGGAGCCCGGCGCTCGGCGCGAGCTCCGCCCACCGTGCCCGGGCGACCTCGAGGAACGGCGTTGCGCTCGCGGAGGAGCCGGATTCGGACATCCTGCCCAGCGTAGTGTCGGCCGCGGGCCGGGCCGGGCCGCCTGGACCGGCGCCGGGGAGGGGGTACCTAGAATTGCCCCCATGTGTGGAATCGTCGGCTATGTCGGGAATCGCCCCAGCCTCGAGGTGCTCATCGGGGGTCTGCGGCGGCTGGAGTACCGCGGCTACGACTCGGCGGGCGTCGCGGTCATCGACCCGACAGGCACCCTCGTCACGCACAAGCGCGCGGGCAAGCTGCACGTGCTCATCGATGACCTCGCGTCCTCGCCTATCGCCGATGGCGTCACCGGGATCGGCCACACCCGGTGGGCCACCCACGGCGGCCCCACCGACCGCAACGCTCACCCGCACCTCGGCGACGACGGCAAGCTCGCGCTGATCCACAACGGGATCATCGAGAACTTCTCCGTCCTGAAGGAGGAGCTCTTGGCGGAGGGCTACGAGTTCCGGAGCGAGACAGACACCGAGGTCGCCGCCGTGCTCCTCGGCCGCGAGTATCGCGCCGCAGGCGACCTCACCGTCGCCTTCCGCACGGTGGTGGACCGCCTGCACGGCGCGTTCACCCTGCTCGCCGTGCACCAGGACCAGCCCGGCGTCGTCGTCGGCGCCCGCCGGAACTCGCCGCTCGTGATCGGGCTCGGCGACGGCGAGAACTTCCTCGGCTCCGACGTCGCCGCGTTCGTCGAGCACACCCGCCGGGCCGTCGCGATCGGCCAGGACCAGATCGTGACGATACGCCCGGACTCCATCGAGGTCACCGACTTCTTCGGCAACCCGGTGGAGACCGAGCCGTTCGACGTGTCCTGGGATGCGGCCGCCGCCGAGAAGGGCGGCTGGTCGAGCTTCATGGCTAAGGAGATCAGCGAGGAGCCCGACGCGATCGCGAACACCCTCCGCGGGCGCATCGTCGACGGCGCGGTGGAGCTGACCGAGCTGGAACCGCTCGCGGGGGTGCTCGCCGACGTCGACCGCGTGCTCCTGCTCGCCTGCGGGACGGCGTCCTATGCGGGCATGCTCGGCAAGTACGCGATCGAGAAGTGGGCGGGGATCCCGGCCGACGTGGAGCTCTCGCACGAGTTCCGCTACCGGGACCCGGTGATCGGGCCCCGCACGCTGGTCGTCTCCATCAGCCAGTCCGGCGAGACGATGGACACCCTGATGGCCGTCAAGTACGCCCAGGAGCGCGGCGCGGCCACCCTCTCCATCTGCAACACCCAGGGCGCCACGATCGCCCGGGAGTCGGATGCCGCGCTGTACACGCATGCCGGGCCCGAGGTCGCGGTGGCGAGCACCAAGGCGTTCGTGGCCCAGGTGGCCGCCCTCTACCTCTTCGGGCTGCACCTCGGCGCCCTCCGCGGACACCTCAGCGCCGCCGAGCTCGCCACGAACCTCGCCGAGCTGCAGGCCGTGCCGGACAAGCTGGCCATCGTCCTGCGCTCCGGTCCGGAGATCCGCGAACTCGCCCGCAACATGACCGACACCCGCTCCGTCCTCTTCCTCGGCCGGCATGTCGGCTACCCGATCGCACTCGAGGGGGCGCTCAAGCTCAAGGAGCTCGCCTACATCCATGCCGAGGGCTTCGCCGCGGGCGAGCTCAAGCACGGCCCGATCGCCCTCATCGAGCCGGGGCAGCGCGTGTTCGTCGTCGTGCCGAGCCCCCGGCAGGGCGGCGTGCTGCACCCCAAGGTGGTCTCCAACATCCAGGAGATCCGCGCTCGGGGCGCGCACGTGATCGCGATCGCCGAGAAGGGCGACGTCGCGGTGCTCCCGTTCGCCGACGACGTTCTGCGGATCCCCCTCGCGGCCCCGCTCTTCGAGCCGCTGCTGGCCGTCGCCCCGCTCCAGATCTTCGCGATGGAGCTCGCGGCGGCGAAGGGCCTCGACGTGGACCAGCCCCGCAATCTGGCGAAGTCCGTCACGGTCGAGTGACGGGCGCAGGTCGGTGATCATCGGCATCGGCGTGGACATGGTCGACATCGCCCGCTTCGAGCGCGCGGTCGCCCGCACCCCAGCCCTTGAGGCGAGACTGTTCGCTGACAGCGAACGGGGGCGCTCGACCGCCTCGCTGGCCGCGCGCTTCGCGGCCAAGGAGGCTCTGATCAAGGCGGTCGGCGACTCCACGGGGTTCCGCTGGCACGACATGGTCGTCGTGGCGGACGACTCGGGCAACCCGTCCCTGGCGGTCTCCGGCGAGGCGGCCCGGGTGCTCTCGGCGCGGGGCATCACCGACCTGCATCTGTCCCTGTCCCATGACGGCGGAGTCGCCTGCGCCTTCGTGATCGCGGAGTCCCGCACGTGAACGACGGCAGGCCGCTGCGCGAGGCGGCGGTGGACCTCAGCGCCATCGCCGAGAACGTGGCCCGGCTCGTCCGGGCGGCCGGGACCCCGCACGCGATGGCCGTGGTGAAGGCGGACGGCTACGGCCACGGTGCCGCTCCCGCCGCAAGGGCGGCGCTCGAGGGCGGCGCCGACTGGCTGGGCGTCGCCGACCTGGCCGAAGGTCTCGCGCTCCGGGAGGCCGGAATCGGCGCCCCCGTTCTCGCCTGGCTGCACGACCCGGACGCCGACTTCCGGCCGGCCATCGAGGCGGGGATCGACATCGGCGTCTCGACCCTCGACCAGCTCGAGGCGGTCGCCGATGCCGATGCCGCGGGTCCGCCCGCGGTCCAGCTGAAGGTGGAGACCGGGCTCAGCCGCAACGGCCTCTCGCCGGCCGACTGGCCCGCCGCGTTCGAGCGGGCCGCGCTGCTCGAGCGCGCCGGCCTGCTCCGGGTGCGGGGAATCTTCTCGCACCTCTCCAACGCGTCTCCCGAGGACGACGCCGCGGCCCTGGACTCGTTCCGGACCGCCCTCACCCTCGCCGCCGACGCCGGGCTCGAGCCGCAGCTGCGGCACCTCGCGAGCACCGCTGCCGCGATCCGGCGGCCGGAGACCCGCTTCGACCTGGTCCGGCTGGGCATCGGCGCCTACGGGCTCAGCCCGTTCGGCGACGCCTCCGCGGGGGAGCTCGGGCTCCGCCCCGCCATGACCCTGCGCTCCCGGGTCGCCGCTGTGCGGGAGATCGACGCGGGCGCCGGCGTCTCCTACGACTACACCTGGCGCGCCGAGGCCCCCACCCGCCTCGCCCTCGTGCCCCTCGGCTACGCGGACGGAGTTCCGCGGGCGGCGTCCGGCCGGGCCGAGGTGCAGATCGGGGGCCGCCGGCACCCGGTGCGCGGCCGGATCGCCATGGACCAGCTGGTGGTGGACGTCGGCGAGTCCGCCGTCTCCGTCGGCGACCAGGTCGTGCTCTTCGGAGACCCCGCATCGGGGTGCCCGGGCGCCGACGACTGGGCCGACTGGGCCGGCACCATCAACTACGAGATCGTCACGAGGATCGGCCCCCGGGTGCAGCGGACCTACTCGTGACCGTGCTCGACATCGCGACGCCCGAGCACATGCACGCGCTCGGGGTCCGGCTGGGCGCCGGCCTCGAGGCCGGCGACCTCGTCGTGCTCACCGGGCCGCTCGGGGCGGGCAAGACGACCCTCGTGCGCGGGATAGGCGAGGGCCTGCACGTGCGCGGGCCCGTGACGAGCCCCACTTTCGTCCTCGCCCGCACCCACCCCTCCACGGTGGGCGGGCCCCCGCTGGTCCATGTGGATGCGTACCGGCTGTCCTCCGCCCTCGAGCTCGACGACCTCGACATCGACTATCCCCACTCGGTGGTCGTCGTGGAGTGGGGCGACGGGCTGCTCGACGGGATCTCGCCGTCGCTGCTCCGCATCGACATCGAGCGGCCGACCGAGGGGGGGAGCGAGGACGGCGACGAGCAGGGAGAGCCGCGCACCGTCACGATGACCGGCACGGGACCGCGGTGGACCGACGGTCCGCCCGCCTGATCCGCACTCGTAGGCTGGACGCGTGCTCCTCGCCATCGACAGCTCGGCGGGAACGAGCGTCGCCGTCGTCGATCGGGACTACGGGGTCCTCGCGTCCCGCTCGGTCCTCGACCCACTCCGGCATGCGGAGGTGATCGGCGAGCTGCTCGCCGAGGTGCTCGCCGAGTCCGGCGCCGACGTCTCCGCTCTGTCGGCCGTCGCCGTGGGGCTCGGCCCGGGACCCTTCACCGGTCTGCGCGTCGGCATCGCCGCAGGCCGGGCGTTCGCGCTCGCGGCGGGAAAGCCGGTGGTGGGCGTCGTGAGCCACGACGCGATCGCCCTCGCCCACTATGCCGGCGGCGGCTGGGGCGAGCTCCTCGTCACCACCGACGCGCGCCGGCGCGAGCTGTACTGGTCGCACTACGCGGGACTCGACGAGCTCGGGGTGCCGCGGCGGGTCGCCGGCCCCGCGGTGGCCAAGCCCGACGCGGTTCCGGCCGGGGGGCGAAGGATCGATGCGACGGAGGTCCCGGCGGAATCCCTCGGGCTGCTCGCCGAGCGCCTTCGAGCCTCGGGGCGCGCGAGCACCGGTCTCGAGCCGCTCTACCTGCGCTCTCCGGACGTCACTCTCGCCGCACCGAAGCGGGTGACGGGATGACCTGGCTGCTGCGCCGAGCCACGGACGCCGACGTGCCCGCGATCATGGCGATCGAGGACGCCACCTTCCCGGAGGACGCCTGGTCGGAGCGGGCGATGCGCCGCGAGGTCGCGGACCCCAACGCCTGCTACCTCGTGGCGGTGCACCCGGAACGCGGCGGCGCGGTCGACGGCTATGCGGGTCTGCTCGCGCCACGAGGCTCGGGCGACGCGGACGTCCAGACCGTCGCGGTCGCGGACACCGCCCGCCGCCGGGGCCTCGGCAGGGCCCTCATGCTCGCCCTGCTCGCGGAGGCGGACCGGCGGGGTGCCGAGCGGGTGTTCCTCGAGGTCCGCGCGGACAACGACGGCGCGCAGCACCTCTACCGCTCGCTCGGCTTCGAGCAGATCGCCGTGCGCAAGCGGTACTACCCCGGCGGAATGGACGCCCTCGTGATGCGGCGCGACGCCGTGCCGCCCGGCACCACCCAGGCGACCGACTCGCCGGAGAGCGGGCTGCCGCGATGAGTGCGCCCCTGGTCCTCGGCATCGAGACCTCGTGCGACGAGACGGGCGTCGGCATCGTGCGCGGGCGCGAGCTGCTCGCCAACATCATCTCGTCGTCGATGGCGGAGCACGCCCGGTTCGGCGGCGTGGTGCCCGAGGTGGCGGCGCGGGCGCATCTCGAGGCTCTCGAGCCGGCCCTGCGCGCCGCTCTCGACACGGCGGGCGTCGCTGTGGCGGATCTCGATGCGATCGCGGTCACGGCCGGCCCGGGGCTCGCAGGGGCGCTGATGGTCGGTGTGGGCGCCGCGAAGGGCCTCGCCGTGGCGTCCGGGAAGCCGCTCTACGGCGTCAACCACCTGATCGGCCATGTGGGTGCCGACCTGCTGCGGCCGACGGGGGAGCCGCCGTCACCGGGGCTGGACGAGCCAACGGTCGCGCTGCTCGTGTCGGGCGGCCACACCTCCCTGCTGCTCGTGCGCGACCTCATCGACGACGTCGAGCTGCTCGGAGAGACGATCGACGACGCGGCGGGGGAGGC
Source organism: Naasia sp. (assembly GCF_025465545.1). Taxonomy (GTDB): domain Bacteria; phylum Actinomycetota; class Actinomycetes; order Actinomycetales; family Microbacteriaceae; genus Naasia. Next base: position 39,250 of record NZ_JAODMK010000007.1, read on the forward strand.
CTTCGACAAGGTCGCCCGGATCCTCGGGCTGCCCTACCCCGGCGGACCCGAGATCGATCGCGCCGCCCGTGGGGGCGACCCCACCGCCATCCGCTTCCCGCGCGGCCTGACGCAGCACCGCGACCTCGAGCGGCACCGCTACGACTTCTCGTTCTCCGGGCTCAAGACCTCCGTCGCCCGGTGGGTGGAGAAGCGCGCCGATGCGGGCGAGCCCGTGCCCGTCGCCGACGTCGCCGCGAGCTTCCGAGAGGCGGTGGCCGATGTGCTCCTCAGCAAGGCGGTCGCCGCCTGCCTGGACACGGGCACCTCCCGGCTGCTGCTCGGCGGAGGCGTCGTCGCGAACGCCCGGGTCCGCGCGCTCGCGGAGGAGCGCTGCGCCGCGGCGGGGATCGCGCTGCGCATCCCGCCGCTGTCGCTGTGCACCGACAACGGCGCGATGATCGCCTCGGTCGGCGCGCGCCTGGTCGCCGCCGGGCACCCTCCGTCGGGGCTCGCCTTCGGTGCCGATTCGACGCTGCCCGTGACCCACGTGCAGGTCGTCTGAGCCGGCCGGAAGCCCCGATCCGACACGGTTTCCCAGTGATTGACAGCCCCTGTCACTGCTGTCACTATGGCACCGCCCGCCGAACCTTCGGTGTTGCTGTGAATCCGACTTCGAGGAGTCCCCGAACCATGAGCCAGCCCGTTTCCTCCGCGCCGCAGTACGCGGCGACCGGGTCCGTCGAGCCGGGCTACAACGTCCTCGCGATCATTTCGCTCGTCACCGCGTTCTTCGTGTCCCTCGCCGCGATCATCACCGGCCACATCGCCCTGGGCCAGATCAAGAAGACCGGGGAGAAGGGGCGCGGCCTCGCCATCGCGGGCCTCATCCTCGGCTATGCGGGCATCGTCGCGGGCATCATCGCCATCATCATCTGGATCTCCCTCTTCGCAAGCCTCGCGTCCTCCGGCGCCATCACCACCTCCTGAAATACGAAAGGCACAGAACATGACCGACGCCAACCTTCCCCCCGTTCCCCCCCAGGAGCCGGCCTACTCGGCCCAGCCCGCCTATTCCGCCCAGTCGCCGTACACCGGCGCGGCGGGGCCGAAGCCCAAGCAGACGCTGAGCCTCACCTCGTTCATCCTGGGCATCGCGGCGTTCGTCTTCTCCTGGATCCCGTTCCTCGGCTTCCTCGTCGCCGTCGCCGCCATCATCACCGGCTTCATGGCGATGTCCCGCGAGAAGACGGCTCCGGCCTGGATGCGCATCATCGGCCTCGTCGGCGGCTTCCTCGGCCTGATCGGTGCCCTCATCTTCACGGGCCTCACGATCTTCTCGATCGTCCTGGCGGGCACGAGCTACAGCACGTCCTGAGCCTGCTTCCGAACAACCGTCTCGTCCGCCTCGCCCGCATCTCGCGGGCAGGCGGGCGAGGCGTCCGTCGAGGAGGCGCCAGATGACCGAACCCATTCCGTCGCTCTATGCGCCGCGCCCCACCGCCCCCGGTCCCGCCGCCCCGCAGGGGATGAGCATCACCGCGCTCGTGCTGGGCATCCTCGGCATCGTCGTCGGCTGGTCGATGCTCGGCGCGCCCTCGATCGCGGCGATCGTGCTCGGGCACCTCGCCCTGCGCCGGGAGCCGGCCGGTCGAACGCTCGCGAGAACCGGCCTCGTGCTGGGCTATGTCGGGGTCGCCGTCGGCCTCATCGTGGCGATGGTGCTGCTGGCCGCCGTCGTGCTGCCCTTCCTCTGGCTCGCCGTGTCGGGGCCCTCCTACGTCTGACGGCCCGCTCGACGCGTCCGACCGTGCGACCGCCGGAAGCACTGACCGCGGTGGGTCCGCCCCAGCCGGCCGACCGGAGCCGGCGACGCCCGGGTCCGGGGCGGTGGCCGACGAATTCGGGACTCCCGGCCTTGCGGCCTTCGCTCCGGCGGTGCAGCAGGCTCCCGAGCCCCGTCCCCCGGTGGATGTCCTCGCGGTGCTCGGGTTCCTCGCCGCTCTGTTCGGGCTTTCGCTCGTCGGCGTCGTGCTCGGCTGGCTCGCGGTGGTGCGGATCCGGCGGTCGGGCGCGAGAGGCACGGGGCTCGCCCGGGCGGCAGTCGTTCTCGGCGCCCTCGGCCTCCTGCTGGAGTGCGCCCTGGCTGTGCTCTACTTCGCCGTGCTGGCGCCGCTTGTGACCCTTCCGGGCTAGAGCCGGCTCGCCAGCACGGCGCTGCGGCGCCCGGCGACGGGGGTCAGGATCAGGGTCGCCTCGGCGTCGCCCTTGAGTGCCATCCGCTTGCGGAAGGTCGCGGGATCGATGTCCACTCCGCGCTTCTTCACCTCGAGCCGCCCGATGCCGCGCGCTCGCAGCTCGCGGGCGATCCTCCGCTCGTCGAGGGGGAACACCTCCCGCACCTCGAAGCTCGCCGCGAAGGGGGAGGACGCGGGCGCGTCGCCGGTGAGGTAGGCGATGCCGGAGCTGAGCATGCCGGCGCCCAGGTCTCGGGCGAGCCGGCCGACGAGGCGCGCACGGATCACCGACCCGGCCGGCTCGTGGAGATACCGGCCGAGCGGGACGACCGGCTCGTCGGGGGAGTCCCCGGGGGCGGTCAGCTCGGCCGAGCCGCCAGCGCCCAGCACGACCGCGCTCCTCGTGATGCCCGCCCGGGCGAGCGCGCCCGACCACACCGTGAGCTCGACCGTCTCGCCGTCCACGGTGACCCACTGCGCCTCGGTCTCCTCCGGGATCCGGCCCCGATCGAAGCCCGGCGCGAGCTTGATGCCCGTGGCGTGCCTCTCGGCCGTCGCGAAGCAGAAGTCGAGGGACGGCGACCACTCGTCGGCGCCCACCCGCCGTCCACCCGAGGAGTCCGGCATTCGCCGGGCGGGGTCGAGGAAGACCCCCGCGCCGTCCTCGAGGAGGACGTCCTCCGCATCGCCGACCTGCACGCGGACCGCGGGGAACGGCGCGAGGTTGTATGCGGCGACGGTGGCCGTCACCGGGTCGCGGTCGACCGCCAGCACCTCACGATCGAGTGCTGCCAGAGCCATCGCGTCACCGCCGATGCCACAACCGAGGTCGACGACCCGCGCAACACCGGCCGCGGCATAGCGTCCCGCATGCAGTGCAGCCACCGGCAGCCGAGTGGCCTGCTCCAGTCCCGCCTGGGTGAAGAGCATCCGCGTCGCGAAGTCGCCGAACTTGTCGCGCGCTCGCTCGCGCAGGCGCGCCTGGGTCAGCACGCTCGCCACGAGGGCCGGGGAGTGGCCGGCGCGGCGGAGCTCCGAGGAGAGGCGCAGCACGTCCTGGCCCGACCGGTACGGTGGGAGTGCGTCGAGGAGCCGGAGGCCTTCTGCGGAGAGCAGCTCCAGCACGTCCGTCTCCTGCACACGCTCCACGCTAGACCGTGCTCCACGTCTGGCACTCGCATTGCAGGAGTGCCAGGCCAGCCCCTAGACTCGGACTTAGCACTCCGCTGGTCCGTGTGCTAACCACGTCGAAGGTCAAGAAAGAAGAGGTCAACCGTGTCGGTTTCCATCAAGCCGCTCGAGGATCGCATCGTCATCCAGCAGGTCGAGGCCGAGCAGACCACCGCGTCGGGGCTCGTGATCCCCGACACAGCCAAGGAGAAGCCCCAGGAGGGCGAGGTCGTCGCCGTCGGTCCCGGTCGGATCGACGACAACGGCAACCGCGTCCCCCTCGACATCGCGGTCGGTGACAAGGTCATCTACTCGAAGTACGGCGGAACCGAGGTCAAGTTCGGTGGTGAGGACTACCTCGTGCTGTCGGCTCGCGACGTTCTCGCGGTCGTCGTTCGCTGAGCGATCCTCCTGTCGAAGGGCCCGGTCTGAGGACCGGGCCCTTCGTCGTTCCCCGGACGGCCCTCGGCCGAACTCCCGCCTAGACTCGACACGATGACCGAGGTGCGCCGGGTGGACGAGACGGAGCACGCCTCTCGCACCGGCTTCCTCGCCGCGGTCGCCGCTCATCTCCTCTGGGGCGCTCTTCCGCTCTACTTCCTCACCCTGGCGCCCGCCGGACCGTTCGAGATCGTGGCCTGGCGCATCGTCTTCTCGGTCGTGGTCTGCGCACTCCTGCTCACTGTCAGCCGATCCTGGCGCCGCCTCCTCGGCATCGTCCGGCAGCCGCGGCTCGTCATCCCCCTCGCGGCCGCCGCCGTCTTCGTCTTCGCCAACTGGCAGATCTTCGTGATCGCCTCCGTGAGCGGTCAGGTGGTCGAGGCGTCCCTCGGCTACTTCATCACCCCGATCGTCACCGTGCTGCTCGGCGTGCTCGTGCTGCGGGAGCGGCTACGGCCGCTGCAGTGGTGGGCGGTCGGCATCAGCGGGCTTGCCGTGCTGGTGCTCGTGATCGGGCACGGCACCTTCCCGTTCATCGCCCTCGGCCTGGCCTGCTCGTTCTCCGTCTACAGCCTGTTCAAGAAGCGACTGGGCGGTGCGGTCGACGCCCTCAGCGGCTTCGCCATCGAGACCGCCTGGCTCACGGTGCCCTCGATCGGCATCCTGCTCGCGGTCGCCGCCGGGCCGGGCCTCGCCTTCGGCAGCGCCGGCCCCGCCAACCTGCTGCTGCTCATCGGGGTAGGCCCGATGACCGCCGTTCCGCTGCTCCTGTTCGCCACCGCGGCCCGGAGGCTTCCGCTGTCCACGCTCGGCTTCGTGCAGTACGTGACGCCCGTGCTGCAGTTCCTCGCCGGCGTCCTCCTGCTGCACGAGGCGATGCCGCCCGAGCGCTGGATCGGGTTCGCCCTCGTCTGGGTCGCACTGGTCGTGCTCAGCATCGATCTGCTCCGCACGGTGCGCCGGCCCGCCGTCCTGGAGCCCGCCGCATCCTTCTGATCCCGGGGTGGCTCCAACAGCCGAGGGCGGCCGCCCGTTAAGGTCGCCAGGTGAGAGGGACGGCGGGGATCTCGGGTGCGCTGGCGCTGGCCGCCGTCGTTCTCACCGGCTGCTCCGCGGGCGCGGTCCCGCTGCCCCCGCCGACCGCGACGCCGGTGGCACCATCGGGCGACGGGGTGCTGCGGATCGGCGCCCTGCTCCCTCTCACCGGCGACCTCCGCAACGAGGGCAGGCCGCAGTCCGCCGGGATCGAGCTGGCGCTCCGGGAGATCAACGAGGCGGGCGGCTTCTCCGGCGTCCCCCTCGAGCTCGTCCTCCGCGACTCGGGCGCCACCGTGCAGGCGGCGTCCGCCGCGTTCGCCGAGCTGGCCCACGCGGGCGCCGATGTCGTGATCGGCCCATCCGCCGACGACCTCGCCGAGGCTCTGGTCCCCGCTGCCGAAGCGGCGCGGATCCCCCTCGTGTCCCCGACGGGCGCAGGCCGTTCCTCCGCGTACCTGGCCGGCGTCTCCCGGGTCGCCGACGACGCCCCATCCGCCTGGGATCCCGATGCCGCCTTCCTCGCCCGGCTCACCTCCTCGGACCCTGGCCTCGACTATCCCCGCACCGGAGCGGAGGCGTACGACGCCGCGGTGCTCGCCGTCCTCGCCGCCGTCGCGGCACACGATGACGGTGGCCGCTCCATCGCGTCGCAGCTCTCGGCGACCGCCGCAGGAGGCGAGCCCTGCGGCTCCTTCGGGGAATGCGCGGCCGCCCTGGACGAGGCGCAGGACATCTCCTACGGCGGGGTCACGGGCACGGTCCGCACATCGGTGGCGGGCTGACCGCGGTGCGTCCGCTCTATAACGACTGCGTCACGAAACACGGCTGTAACGTTGCGGAATTGTTCCTGGTCCCCATCCGACATACCTTGGGCACTCGCGACCGAGCACCGGCCGCGTTCCACTTCCCTACTCATTGGAGAAGAATGAGCGTATTCACCACGGGTGGGTCCTCCCGCTCACGCACTCTCAAGTCGGCACTCGGTGGCCTTGCCGTGCTCGGCGTCAGCGCGATCGTGCTGACCGCCTGCGCCCCGTCCGGTTCCGGGAGCAGCAGCGCGCCCGCCGCCGCGGGCAGCGACCTGACACTCAACATCGGAACCATCCTGCCGCAGACCGGCACCCTCGCCGTCCTCGGCCCGCCCGAGATCGCGGGCGTCGACCTGGCCATCGCTGACATCAACGCAGCCGGCGCGGGCATCACCGCCAACGTCACGCAGATGGACTCGGGCGACACCAGCACCGACATCGCGACCCAGTCGGTGACCTCCCTGCTCGCCGACAACGTCACCGCCATCGTGGGTGCCGCCTCCTCGGGTGTCTCGCTCAGCGTCATCGACCAGATCGCGGGCGCGGGCGTGGTGCAGATCTCGCCCGCCAACACGTCTCCCGCCTTCACCGACTACGCGGACGACGGCTACTACTTCCGCACCGCTCCCTCGGACGTGCTGCAGGGCCAGGTCGTCGGCCAGAAGATCGCCGCCGACGGTGCGACCACCGTCTCGGTCCTCTACGCCAACAACGACTACGGCATCGGCCTGAACAAGAACGTCTCGGACACCCTCACCGCACAGGGCGTCGAGGTCGTCGCCGACGTCACGTTCGATGAGGGAGCCAGCGACTTCGCCGGCGCCGTCACCGACGTGCTCGCGCCGAACCCGGACGCCGTCCTCGTCATCTCCTATGACGAGATCAAGGGCATCTCCGAGCAGCTCGCCAGCAAGAACTTCGACTTCTCGAAGCTCTACGGCGTTGACGGAAACTACGGCGTCATCACGACCAAGGACACCAACGTCGACATCGCGGGTGCGCAGTTCACCAACCCGGGTGTTCAGGCCAGCGCGGACTTCCAGGCCAAGCTGCAGGACCTCGTGAAGAGCCAGGGCGGCAAGGAGCTGACCGTGTTCAGCTACGCGCCGGAGTCGTATGACGCCACTGTCCTCATCGCGCTCGCGTCGCTCGCCGGTGGCGCCACCGACGGTGCGACGATCCGGGACAACCTCAAGGACGTCTCGGCGGGCGGCACCAAGTGCGAGAGCTTCGCGGACTGCGCCTCTGCGCTGGCCGACGGCGGCGACATCGACTACGAGGGCCTCTCCGGTCCCGTCACGTTCGATGACAACGGCGACCCCAGCCAGGCGTACGTGAGCATCTACAAGTACACCAAGGGCAACGTGCAGGAGTACGAGGACTCGGTCTTCGGAGACCTCACCGCCAAGTAGGCAGCACTCTCCAGGAACGGGGTCCGGCTTCGGCCGGGCCCCGTTTCGCGTCCCCCTCGACGGCCGGAACGCGCTGTCCCAACGGGATGCCGTGCATCCGGGCCGGGACGCGAAGAGCACGGCCCCGCCGAGCAGCGCGGCGGTGCGGCGAGCCTCAGCGCTGGTCGGGCGCCGACGGGGGAACCGCCCGTGCCGCGACCTGGGGCGCCGGTCCCGCGGCGCCGGGGGGCACCGCCGCCGTGGGGTCCGCGCTCTTCCGGTCGGCCTTCTCCTGATCGGCGGCAAGGGTGCCCAGGTAGAGCTCGATGACCTTGGGGTCGTTCATCAGCTCGCGGCCGCGACCCGTGTAGGCGTCCTTGCCCTGATCGAGCACGTAGCCGCGGTCGCAGATCTGCAGGCAGCGGCGGGCGTTCTGCTCCACGATCAGGACGGAGACGCCCGCGCGGTTGATCTCGGACACGTTGATGAACGTCTCGTCCTGGCGCACGGGGGAGAGGCCGGCGCTCGGCTCGTCGAGGAGCAGCACGCTGGGATCCATCATCAGGGCCCGCGACATGGCGACCATCTGGCGCTCTCCGCCGGACAGGGAGCCGGCGCGCGCCCGCAGGCGCTTGGACAGCTCGGGGAACAGCCCGGTCACGAACTGGAGCCGCTCGTCGTAGATCTTGGGCTTCTGGTAGAGCCCCATCTGCAGGTTCTCGGCGATCGTGAGGCTCGGGAACACGTTGTTGCTCTGCGGCACGAAGCCGACGCCCTTGGTGACCAGCTTGTCCGCCTTGAGGCCGGTGATGTCCTCGCCGCCGAGAGTGACGGTGCCGCTGCGGATGCCGACGAGACCGAACACGGCCTTCAGCAGGGTCGACTTTCCCGCGCCGTTGGGACCGATGATGCCCACGAGCTCGCCCTTGGCCACGTGCATGTTGCAGCCGTTCAGGATGTTGACCCCGGGGATGTAGCCGGCGAACAGGTCCTTCGTCTCGAGGATGACCTCGGCATTCGGCTCAGTGTGCATCCTTCGCCGCCTCCTCGATGTCGGAACGGACCACGTCGGACTCCATGCCCTTCGCGACCTCCAGCTGCCCGCTGAGGGTGCCGAGGTCGGTCTCGTGGTGTGCGCCCAGATAGGCGTCGATCACGGCGGGGTCGCTCATCACGGTGTCGGGGGCGCCCTCGGCGACGACCTTGCCCTCGGCCATCACGATCACCCAGTCGGCGATCTCGCGGACCACGTGCATGTCATGCTCCACGAAGAGCACCGTCATGCCCTGCTCCTTGAGGTCGAGGATGTGTCCGAGCAGCGACTGGGTCAGCGCCGGGTTCACCCCGGCCATCGGCTCGTCGAGCATGACCAGCTGCGGCTCGCTCATCAGTGCGCGAGCCATCTCGAGGAGCTTGCGCTGGCCGCCGGAGAGGCTCGCCGCGTAATCCTCGGCCTTCGTGTCGAGCTTGAATCGCTCGAGGAGGCTCTGCGCACGAACGCGGATCTCGTCCTCCCGGGAGCGCCACAGCGGTCGGAAGAGCGCCCGCAGCATGTTCTCGCCCGGCTGCTGCGTTGCGCCGAGCAGCATGTTGTCCATCACCGTCATCAGGCCGAGCGACTTGGTGAGCTGGAAGGTGCGGACCATGCCCCGGCGGGCCACCCGGTAGGCGGAGACGCGGGCGAGGTCCCGGCCCTGGAACGTCCAGGTTCCCGTATTGGGCTGGTCGAAGCCGGTCAGCAGGTTGAAGAAGGTGGTCTTGCCTGCTCCGTTCGGACCGATGAGAGCGGTGATGGCGTTGGCGGGGATCTCCACGTGGGCCACATCCACCGCGGTGAGGCCGCCGAAGCGCCTGCTCACGCCGTCCGCAACGATGATCGGGTTCCTCTTCGGCACGCCGGGCGCGACGGGGCCGGCCACCAGGTCGGCTGTGGGGGTCTTAGGCACTGAAGAACACCTCCTTCTTCTTTCCGAGCAGCCCTTGCGGGCGGAAGACGACGAGCAGGGCGAGCGCCGCCCCGACGATGATGAAGCGGATCGGGCCCTGCTGAGTGGAGGTCAGCGGCAGCAGACCCGAGCGGACCCCGAGAGAGAGCAGGCCGTCGGAGAGGCTCAGCACCACCCAGAAGAGCATCGAGCCCACGAGCGGGCCGAACACGGTGGTCGCGCCGCCGAGCAGCATGATCGTGTACAGGAAGAAGGTCAGCTGAGTGCCGTAGTTGTCGGGCTGCAGGCTGCGCGGAAGGATGAAGAGCGCTCCGGCAAGACCCCCCAGGACCCCGCCGAGGACCAGCGCCTGCATCTTGTAGGAGAAGACGTTCTTGCCCAGGCTGCGGACCGCGTCCTCGTCTTCCCGGATGCCCTTGATGACCCGGCCCCACGGGCTGCGGATGAGCAGGAACACGATCAGGCAGGCGATCAGCACGAGGGCCCAGCCGAGCACCCGCACCCACAGCTGATCCGCCGTGTAGGTGAGCACACCGATGCCGTAGCGGCCGTCCGGAATGGGGTTCAGCGCGTTGAATGTGGCGGCGGCGCCGTTGAGGCCGGTCGCCCCGCCCGTGATGTCGGTCAGCTCCGGTGTCTTCACCGAGAGTCGGATGATCTCGGCCGCGGCGATCGTCACGATGGCCAGGTAGTCGGACCTCAGCCGCAGGGTCGGGATGCCCAGCACGAGGGCGAACGCCGCCGAGGCCAGGATCGCTGCGAGGAAGGCGAACGGCAGCGGCAGGCCGAGCTTGAGCGTCGTGATGGCGAACGCGTACCCGCCCACCGCCATGAAGCCCGCCTGGCCGAAGTTGAGCAGTCCGGTGAACCCGAAGTGCACGACCAGGCCGATCGTGGCGAGCGCATACGCGGCTGTGGTCGGTGAGATCGCCTCGCCGAGTGCGAGCCAGATGAAGTTGAGGTTCATGAGTCCTTCTCTTCCCCGCTAACCGACGCGCTCGCGCTTGCCCAGGATGCCCTGGGGGCGGAACAGCAGGATCAGGATGAGCACGACGAGCGCCGCCGCATACTTCAGGTTCTCCGGAAGCACGAGCGTCGAGAGGTTCATGAAGATGCTCAGCACCATCGAGCCGACCAGTGCGCCGAACGCCGAGCCCAGCCCGCCCAGGGTGACCGCCGCGAAGATCAGCAGCAGGATCGCGCTGCCGGTGTCCCAGCGCAGCGCCTGGTAGTAGGCGATGAGGACGCCGGACAGGGCCGCGAGTGCGCCGGCGCCGATCCACACGGAGCGGATCACGCGGTCCACGTCGATGCCGGACGCTGCGGCGAGGGCGGAGTTGTCGGCGACCGCGCGAGCGGCCTTGCCCAGCTTGGTGCGGAGCATCACGAACGCCACCGCAAGGAGCACGATGATGCTCAGCACGGCGCCGAGCACGTCGGTGAAGCGGAGGCTGACCGCGCCGAGCACGAGGAAGGGCGAGGGGTTGTTCGGCAGCGAGAGCCGGTCGGCGCCGAAGAAGAACACGAAGATGTAGCGCGTGGCGAGGGCGAGGCCGATGCTCACGATCATCAGCGGGATGAGGCCAACCCGTCGGCGGCGAAGCGGCCGCCAGATCGCCGAGTCCTGCACGAAGCCGAACAGCCCGCCGAGGATCACCGCGCCGATGATGCCCACCGCGCCCGGGGCGCCGAACCCGGCCAGCACGTAGGCCATCAGCCCGCCGAAGGTCACGAGCTCGCCGTGCGCGAAGTTGTTGAGGCCGGTGGTGCCGTAGATCAGCGAGGCGCCGATCGCCGCCAGGGCGAGGAGGAGGCCGAAGATGACGCCGGTCGCGAGCTTGGCCGAGACGATGCCCCAGAAGCCGGTGCCGCTCGTGGTGGCCTGCGGGACGGCGGCTCCCGTGCCGTCGCCGGTGGTGCCGCCGGGAGCCTCCGTGCCCGCGGAACCAGACGGTGCCGGGGTGGAGCCAGTGCCGGTCCCCGCGGTGGTGGAGGCGAGGAAGTTGGCGGGAACGTTCTTGTTGGTCTGCACCACGCGCACCTCGCGCGGGTTCGAGCCGTCGGGCAGCTTGCCGGCCGACTCGGGGATGGTGCCCTCGTCGACGGTGACCGTGTAGGTGCCCGGACCGGGAAGCCCCACCGCGACGCGGCCGTCCTTGTCCGTGGTGAAGTCCTGCGAGAAGCCGTCGCCCTCCACCGTGACCGCGACGTCGGGGATGCCTGCCTTGTCGCTCGTCTGCCGGATCCAGACCGCGATGGTCTCCGCAGCGGTGTCCGGGTCGATGACATCCGCGGCGGACGTGCGGGGCGCATCGACGCCGAGGGCGGTGGCGGGAAGCGCCGAGGCGCTCAGCGCGGCCAGCAGGCCGACGAGGACACCGACGAGCGCCGCGACCCTTGGTCGCTTCCGCAACTGGGCGTATCCGTTGGCAGTCACAGAACCTCCAGGGGAGCCAGGGGTGCGGGGCTTGTGTCTCGAGAACGAAATTCGACCCTACTGAGCCTTTGTTGCCTGCTTGTTTCGCTCCCGGCCGAGTCGACCGGATCGTTCCCGGAACGAACAAGGTCGTTCCGGGAAGAGTATGGGGCGTACGCGGTTAATATGTAGCACCGGCTAGCAGCGTCGCCTCCGGGATGGATTTCACCCGCCTGCCCGGCGGCGACAAGAGGAGTTCCCTTGGACGCGCACGACCCGTTCGGCTTCGTCGGCCTCACCTACGACGACGTGATGCTGCTGCCCGGCCACACCGACGTCATCCCGAGCGAGGCGGACACCTCGTCCCGGCTGACGCGGCGCATCCGGGTTGCCGCGCCGCTGCTGTCCTCCGCGATGGACACCGTGACCGAGTCGCGGATGGCCATCGCGATGGCCCGCCAGGGCGGCATCGGCGTGCTGCACCGCAACCTGTCGATCGCCGACCAGGCCGCGCAGGTCGACCAGGTCAAGCGGTCCGAGTCCGGCATGATCACCAACCCGGTCACGACCACCCCCGACGCCACCGTCGCCGACGTGGATGCCCTCTGCGGGCGATTCCGGGTCTCGGGCCTCCCCGTGATCGAGCCGGACGGCCGCCTCGTCGGCATCATCACGAACCGGGACATGCGGTTCGTGTCCCCGTTCGAGAAGTCGACCACCCTGGTGCGCGACGTGATGACCACGAAGAACCTGATCACCGCACCCGTCGGCATCGACCCCGACTCGGCCATCGCGATCTTCGCCCAGCACAAGATCGAGAAGCTGCCGCTCGTCGACGCGGAGGGCCGGCTGAGCGGGCTGATCACCGTGAAGGACTTCGACAAGAGCGAGATGTACCCGAACGCGACGAAGGACGCGGAGGGCAGGCTGCGGGTCGCCGCGGCCATCGGGTTCTTCGGTGATGCATGGGAGCGCGCCGAGGCGCTCCGCGACGCCAGCGTGGACGTCCTCGTCGTGGACACCGCGAACGGCGACTCCGCAGGCGTGCTCGACATCATCCGCCGGCTCAAGGCGGACAGCTCCTTCGACGGCATCGACATCATCGGCGGCAACGTCGCCACGCGGTCCGGCGCCCAGGCGCTGATCGAGGCCGGCGTCGACGCCGTCAAGGTCGGCGTCGGTCCTGGATCGATCTGCACGACGCGGGTCGTGGCCGGTGTCGGCGTCCCGCAGGTCACCGCCGTGTACGAGGCCTACCTCGCCGCGGTCGAGGCGGACATCCCCGTGATCGCCGACGGCGGCCTGCAGTACTCGGGCGACATCGCCAAGGCGCTCGTCGCCGGCGCGGACACCGTCATGCTCGGGTCGCTGCTCGCCGGCACCGACGAGAGCCCGGGCGACCTCGTGTTCGTGAACGGCAAGCAGTACAAGAAGTACCGCGGGATGGGCTCGCTCGGCGCGCTGCAGACCCGCGGCAAGAAGACGTCCTACTCCCGCGACCGCTACTTCCAGTCGGACGTGCCGAGCGACGAGCAGCTGATCGCCGAGGGCATCGAGGGTCAGGTGCCGTACCGCGGGCCGGTCGCCTCCGTCGTCTACCAGCTCACCGGTGGCCTCCGGCAGTCCATGTTCTACGTGGGCGCCCGCAGCATCGAGGAGCTGAAGGCTCGCGGGCGCTTCGTCCGCATCACGGCGGCGGGCCTCAAGGAGTCCCACCCCCACGACGTCCAGATGGTCGTGGAGGCCCCCAACTACCGCCGCTGAAGTGCCCGTTCCGGCGGGAAGTGACCCTTACAGCGGTCACTTCCCGCCGCAACGGCCACAACGCTTCTCCTCCCCAGGACGGTAGCGGTCTCGCTGAGCCACAGGGCGTGCGGAAGCGGCGCTGGTGCCGGATGCGACTGGGCATCCTGACCGCGTGGACTCGATTCCTCCCTATGCCCGCCGCGACCTCGTCGTGCCTCGCGACCTGAAGCTCCTGGGCGAGGCCGACCGGGAGCTCCGACGCGCCCAAGAGGCGGGCGATCTCGTCCGGATACGCCGGGGAGCGTACGTCTCCGCCGCCTCGTGGCGCTCGTTGGACGACCGTGGCCGACATATCGCCCGTGCCCGGGCGGTCCGAGAGGCCGCGACGACGGAGCCGGTGTTCAGTCACCTCACCGCTGCGGCGGTTCACGGCGTTCCTCTGCCCCATCCGTTTCCCGGCGTCGTCGACATCACCGTGGATCGGGAGAGCGGGGCCAAGTCGAAGGGCGACATCCGTCGGCACGCGATCGGGATAGACCCGCCGTCGATCGAACGGGTGCAGGGGCTGCTCGTGACGGACCTGCCTCGGACGGTCGCCGACGTGGCGATGACCACAGGGCTGCAGTCGGCCCTGCCGGCCGTCGACTGGGCTCTCGCGAAGGGGGTGGTCAGGGCGACTCTCTTCGCCGCGGTCGAGGGTACGGGCGTCCGAGCAGGCGCCGCGCGGGCGGAGGCAGCGATTGGGCTCGGTGAGGGCGCCAGCGGGTCGGTCGGAGAGTCGTTGAGCCGGGCCGGCATGCACGTCCTCGGATTCCCGCGCCCCGAGTTGCAGCTTCCGGTTCACGACAGACACGGGCTGGTGGGCCTCGCAGATTTCGCGTGGCCGCAGCGTCGGCTGCTCGGTGAGTTCGACGGTCGCGGCAAATACCTGCGCGAGGAATTCACCCGGGGGCGGGAGGCCGGCGAGATCGTCCTCGCGGAGAAGCGGCGCGAAGACAGAATGCGCGCGCAAGGTTGGCTGATGGTGCGGTGGGGCTGGGAAGATGCCCGCGATCTCGCGCGTCTCGACCGGGTGCTTCGGGATGCAGGCCTCACTCCTCGCGCTTGAAGTGCCCGTTCCGGCGGGAAGTGACCCTTAAAGCGGTCACTTCCCGCCGGAACGGGCACTTCGAGGGGTCGGTAGGCTGGGGGAGTGAGCATGGAGCTGGAGATCGGACGCGCCAAGCGGGCTCGTCGGGCGTACGCCTTCGACGACATCGCGGTCGTGCCGTCCCGGCGCACCCGCGATCCGGAGGACGTCTCCACGACGTGGACGATCGACGCGTTCCACTTCGGCATCCCCGTGCTCTCGGCGCCCATGGACTCCGTCTCCTCGCCGGCCACCGCGATCGCGCTCGGGCGCCTCGGTGGCCTTGGCGTGCTCAACCTCGAGGGTCTCTGGACCCGCTACGAGGACGCCCAGTCCAAGCTGGAGGAGCTCCGCGCCCTCCCGCCCGGCGAGGTCACCGGCGCGATGCAGAGGCTCTACGCTGCGCCGATCCTGCCCGAGCTCATCCAGAGCCGCCTCGCCGAGATCCGCTCAGCCGGCGTCCCGGTCGCGGGCGCCCTCAGCCCGCAGCGCACTCAGGAGCACTACCGCACGGTCGTCGAGGCGGGCGTCGACCTCTTCGTCATCCGAGGCACCACCGTCTCCGCCGAGCACGTCTCCAAGAGGCGCACCCCGCTCAACCTCAAGGAGTTCATCTACGAACTCGACGTGCCGGTGATCGTGGGCGGGGCCGCCACCTACACCGCCGCCCTGCACCTCATGCGCACCGGCGCCGCCGGCGTGCTCGCCGGCTTCGGTGGGGGAGCGGCATCCACCACGCGCACCACGCTGGGGATCCACGCCCCGATGGCCACCGCGATCGCGGATGCGGCCGGCGCTCGGCGCGACTACCTCGATGAGTCCGGCGGCCGCTACGTGCACGTCATCGCCGACGGCGGACTCGGCACCGCGGGCGACATCGTCAAGGCGATCGCAATGGGCGCCGACGCGGTGATGCTCGGCACCGCGCTCGCCCGCGCGACGGACGCCCCCGGGGACGGCTGGCACTGGGGCCCCGAGGCGCACCACCCCGAGCTGCCCCGCGGCAACCGGGTGCAGGTCGGCAAGGTCGCCCCGCTCGAGCAGATCCTGTTCGGCCCCACCCCAGTGGCGGATGGAACAGTCAACCTGATCGGAGCGTTGAAGAAGTCAATGGCCACCACCGGCTACTCCGACCTCAAGGAGTTCCAGCGGGTCGAGGTCGTCGTCGCGCCGTACCGCGTGGGTTAGTCACAACGCCGCGGGCGGTCGCCGCATCGCGCAAGGGAGGAATCATGGCCCAGGGAAACAACGTCTCGCTCTCGTCCAAGCTCGGACCGGAGGAGCGTGCGGCCGCGATCGCCAAGCTCAAGGTCAAGGACCTCGACATCCTCGTGATCGGCGGCGGGATCGTCGGAACGGGCAGCGCCCTCGACGCGGTCACCCGCGGACTCAGTGTGGGACTGGTCGAGGCGCGCGACTGGGCGTCCGGCACCTCCAGCCGCTCCTCGAAGCTCGTGCACGGCGGCATCCGGTACCTCGAGCAGCTCGACTTCGGCCTGGTCCGGGAAGCGCTGATCGAGCGCGGCCTGCTCCTGCAGCGCCTCGCCCCGCACCTCGTCAAGCCGGTGCGCTTCCTCTATCCCCTCACCCACCGGGTGTGGGAGCGGTTCTACATCGGCGCAGGCATGGCGCTCTACGACGTGTTCAGCTGGAGCGGCGGGCGTCCCCCCGGGGTTCCGCATCACCGGCACCTCAGTAAGACCCAGATGCTCCGCGCCATCCCGAGCATCAAGAGCAGCGCCTTCACCGGCGGGCTCACCTACTACGACGCCCAGGTCGACGACGCCCGCTATGTCGCGGTCCTCGCCCGGACCGCCTCCGCCTACGGTGCCCACGTGGCGAGCCGAGTGCGCGTCGAGGGTTTCCTCAAGGTCGGCCAGCGGGTGGTCGGCGTGAAGGCGCACGACCTCGAGACCGGCGAGCGGTTCGAGATCAAGGCCAAGCAGGTGGTCAACGCCACGGGCGTCTGGACCGACGAGACCCAGGCGATGGTGGGCGAGCGCGGCCAGTTCAAGGTGCGTGCCTCGAAGGGCATCCACCTCGTGGTGCCCCGGGACCGCTTCCAGTCGAAGATGGGGGTGATCCTGCGCACCGAGAAGAGCGTGCTCTTCGTCATCCCGTGGGGCAGGCACTGGATCATCGGCACCACCGACACCGACTGGCAGCTCGACAAGGCGCACCCCGCCGCCACCGCCGCCGACATCGACTATGTGCTCGAGCACGTCAACGAGATCCTCGCCGTCCCGCTCACCCGCGAGGACGTGGAGGGGGTCTACGCGGGCCTCCGCCCGCTGCTCGCCGGCGAGTCGGACCAGACCTCGAAGCTGTCCCGCGAGCACATCGTGACCCACTCCGTCCCCGGCCTCGTCGTCGTCGCGGGCGGCAAGTGGACGACCTACCGGGTCATGGCGAAGGACGCGATCGACGCCGCGGTCGCCGCCCTCGACGGCAAGATCGCCCCGTCGGCGACCGAGAACATCGCCCTCCTCGGCGCGGAGGGCTACCAGGCGGCCTGGAACAAGAGGAACAAGATCGCCCGGGCATTCGGGGTGCACCGCGTGCGCATCGAGCACCTGCTCAACCGGTACGGGGTGATGACGGACGAGATCCTCGACCTCCTCCGGGAGCGTCCCGAGCTGGCCGAGCCCCTGCCGGGAGCGGACGACTACCTCGAGGCGGAGGTGATCTACGCGGCGACGCACGAGGGAGCACTGCACCTGGAGGACGTGCTCGCCCGCCGCACCCGCATCTCGATCGAGGCATGGGACCGCGGCGTCTCGGCCGCGCCGGTGGCGGCGCGCCTGCTCGGCGAGGTGCTCGGCTGGGACGAGGAGCGCATCGATCGGGAGGTGCAGACCTACCTGCGCCGCGTGCAGGCCGAGCGGGAGAGCCAGCTGCAGCCCGACGACGAGTCCGCGGACCGGATCCGGCTCGAGGCACCCGACATCGTGGCGACATCGTGATCCGCGGGGAGGACGTCCATGGCTGAGGTTCGACGGGTCAAGCTGCCCGGCGTCGGGGTCCTGCACACCTTCGTGACCGACGACGGCGGCAAGGTCGGCGTGATCGCGCATCGCTCCGGCCACAGCGACCTGATCACCTTCTCCGACGAGGACGGCGGGCCGGGCGCCCGCAAGATCTCGCTGCGCCTCAGCGAGGACGAGGCGCACACCCTCGCGGAGCTCCTCGGCGGCACCCAGATCACCGAGTCGCTCGGCGCGCTCGAGCAGATTCCGGGCCTCGCCATCGACTGGTTCTCGGTCGACTACGACGATCACATCGCCGGGCAGCGGCTCGGCAGCCTCACCGATCACGGCGTCATCGGCGTCACCGTCGTGGCGGTCGTGCGCGGCGACTCCGCAAACCCGGCCCCCGATGACTCGTTCAAGGTATTTCCCGGAGACACCCTCGTCGTGGCAGGCTCACCCGAGAAGGTCGCGAAGGCGTTCAGCTTCTATCGGACCGGCGAGCTGCGCCCGAAGACGGCCACACCGACCGGGCCCTAGGCGATGCACCTCGGCCAAGACCTCATCGTCCTCGGGATCCTGCTGGTCGCCGCGCACGCGCTCGGCCGGCTCGGGAGACGCATCGGCCTCCCCGCCATCCCGATCTACATGTTCGTCGGCCTGCTGGCGAGCCCTGGCACGAAGTGGATCCCGCTCGAGTTCGACAATGCCAACATCGAGCTCATCGCGGTCTTCGGCCTGATCCTGCTGCTGTTCAACCTCGGCCTCGAGTTCGACCAGGACGCCTTCCTGGGCAACGCCGGCCGACTCCTCCTCTCTGGCGGCACCTACATCCTGGTCAACCTCGCGGTGGGCTTCGGCTACGGGTTCCTGCTCGGCTGGGGGACCCAGGAGGCCCTCGTGATCGCCGGCATGACGGCGACGAGCTCCAGTGCGATCGTCACCAAGCTCCTCATCGAGCTCGGCCGCCTCGCCAACCCGGAGACGCCGATGATCCTGGGGGTGACCGTGGTGGAGGACATCTTCATCGCGGTCTACCTGGCCGTCGTGTCCGTCGTGCTCTCCGGCGAGACGGAGCCGGGGCCGATCGTGCTCAAGCTGGTCGTCGCGTTCACCTTCCTGCTCGTGATGTTCGCGATCGCGCGCTGGGGCGGCCGGGTCGTCACCCGGCTGTTCCGCGTCCGGGACGCGGAACTGTTCACCATCGCCTTCGTCGGCCTCGCCGTGCTGTTCGGGGGGATCGGCGACGTGCTCGGCGTCACCGACGCCATCGGCGCCTTCCTCATCGGGCTCGTGCTCGGCGCCAGTCGGCACCGCAACCGGATCGAGCAGGTGGCGGTGCCGCTGCGGGACGTGTTCGGAGCCTTCTTCTTCCTCAACTTCGGGCTCTCCCTCGATCCCGGCCAGTTCCCCGGAGTGCTGCTGCCGGTGCTCGGCGCGGTGCTGATGACCATCGTGCTCAACATCATCGCCGGCCAGCTGGTCGCCCGGTTCAACGGCCTCGACGTGCGGGCCGGGATCAACACGACCGCCATCCTGCAGAACCGCGGCGAGTTCGCGCTGATCCTCGCCACCCTGTCCCTGGCCGCCGGCCTCGACCAGCGGATCGCGGCCTTCGCAGGGCTCTACGTGCTGATCATGGCCGTGATCGGGCCGATCCTGGCGGCCAACTCGGAGCGGATCGGCGCTGCCGTCGTGCGTCTCGGCCGTCCGCGCCCGTCCGGCCAGCCGGTTGCCGTTCAGGCGGAGCCCGACGAGGAAGAGGACGATGAGACCGTCGCCCTCGACGCTCGCGTCGAGCAGGCGACGCAGCAGTCCGACACCGACGGCCGACCCGTCCGCCCCCGGGAGCCCGAATACTGATGAATCCCAGATCTCCGCTCGTCGCCATCATGCTGCGCCCCAGCTCGCTGGCATTCCTCGTGCTCGCGATCACGGTCGCCGTGGGCTTCGCCCTGTTCGGGCAGTGGCAGCTCGGCCGGGCGATCCAGAACGGCACCGTCGTCAACCGCACCACCGAGCAGGTTCGCGCGCTCTCCGACGTCGCCGAGCCGCAGCAGAGCGCCACCGGGGAGGCCGTCGGCCAGCGAGTGAGCGTGGACGGGAGCTGGACCCCCGACGAGTTCGCCGTGCTCGCCGACCGCCTCGACAACGGGCGCTCCGGCTATTGGGTGACCGGCCACTTCGTCACCTCCGACGACGTCTCCCTCGCCGTCGCGCTCGGCTGGACCCCCGACGAGCAGACCGCACTCGACGAGGCGGCAGCCGCGAATGCCGGTGAGCCGTTGCCGACCGTGCTGGTGGGGCGCTACCAGCAGAGCGAGGACCCGACCGTCCCGGCGGACGACGCGGCCTATCCGACCGACCTGGCCGTCTCCGCCCTCATCAACGAGTGGACAGAGGTCGACTCCGCCTACGCCGGCTACCTCACGATCGAGGACACCGTTGGGTCGCTGCAGCCGATCTGGTCACCGCCGCCCTCCGACGAGGTGCAGCTCAACTTCCTCAACCTCTTCTACGCCACCGAGTGGGCGCTGTTCTCCGTCGTCGCCCTGTACATCTGGTACCGGCTGATGAAGGACATCGCCGAGCGCGAGCGGGAGGAGAGCGAACTCGAGCTCGCCGGCGCCGCCGTCGACGGGCCCGAGGATGCGACCGGCGCCGCCGTGCCCGCAGAGGAGGGCACGGGCGAGCCCGCCGTCCCGGGCCACCCCCTCCCGCGCCGGTAGACTGGACCCATGCCCACAGCCCCCCGGGTCTCCGACTTCCCGAAGATCCGCGGCGCGCTCGCCGCGTACCGGGTGCTCGCCTACGCGACCGGAATCTTCCTCCTGATCCTCGTCGTCGAGATCGTCCTCAAGTACGGATTCGGCCTCGAGGCCGAGCTCGGCGGACCGGGCGGCTTCCTCGCGCTGGTGCCGGTGAACGCGCACACCGCGGTCAACCTCAGCCTCGCGGTGCAGATCACCCACGGCTACTTCTACCTCGCCTACCTCGTCACCGACTTCGTGCTCATCACCTTCCTGCGGTGGCCGATCACCCGGTTCCTGCTCATCGCGGCCGGCGGCGTCGTCCCCCTCCTGTCCTTCTTCACGGAGCGCCGCATCACCCGTGAGGTGAAGGAGCACCTCGCCTCGCGCGAGGCCGCGGTGCCCACGCCCGCATCAACGGAGGCCCGCCATTAGCGAGAACGACAATCCCGGCCCGCGGGACAGCCTGAACGCCGCCCCCGACGGGCGCGGTCCGGGCGACCGGGCGCCCACCGACGCGCGTCCCGTGCTCGTGGTCGACTTCGGGGCACAGTATGCCCAGCTGATCGCGCGCCGGGTGCGCGAGGCCAACGTGTACTCCGAGATCGTGCCGCACACCGTCACCGCAGCGGAGATCGCCGCCAGGAACCCCGTCGGCATCGTCCTCAGCGGAGGCCCGTCGAGCGTCTACGAGGAAGGCTCGCCCGCTCTCGATCCCGGCATCCTCCAACTCGGGGTCCCGGTCCTCGGCATCTGCTATGGCTTCCAGGTGATGGCACAGCAGCTCGGCGGCGAAGTCGCCCACACCGGCCGCCGTGAATACGGCTCCACCAGCGTGGCGATCAGCACAGAAGGCACCCTCCTCGACGGCCAGCCCGCAGGCCAGACCGTGTGGATGAGCCACGGCGACTCCGTGTCCCGCGCCCCCGACGGCTTCGACGTGCTCGCGAGCAGCGACGCCACCCCGGTCGCCGCGTTCGCCAGCGACGAGCGCAAGCTCTACGGCGTGCAGTGGCACCCCGAGGTCAAGCACAGCCAGTACGGCCAGGCGGTCATCGAGAACTTCCTGCACCGTGCAGCCGGCATTCCCGGCGACTGGAACAGCGGCAGCGTCATCGCCGAGCAGGTGGAGCGGATCCGCGCCCAGGTCGGCTCGGCGCGCGTCATCTGTGGCCTCTCGGGAGGGGTCGACTCGGCGGTGGCCGCCGCGATCGTGCAGCGCGCCGTCGGCGACCAGCTCGTCTGCGTCTTCGTCGACCACGGCCTCCTCCGCCAGGACGAGGCACGCCAGGTGCAGGAGGACTACGTCGCCGCCACCGGAGTCCGGCTCGTCACGGTCGAGGCCAGCGACCGCTTCCTCGACGGGCTCGCCGGCGTGAGCGACCCGGAGCAGAAGCGCAAGATCATCGGCCGCGAATTCATCCGCACCTTCGAAGACGCCGCTGAGGCACTCGTGCTCGAAGCGCAGGCCGACGGCGAGAGCATCCGCTACCTCGTGCAAGGCACCCTCTACCCCGACGTCGTCGAATCCGGCGGCGGCACCGGCACCGCCAACATCAAGTCCCATCACAACGTCGGCGGGCTCCCCGAAGACCTCAAATTCGAACTCGTCGAACCGCTCCGCACCCTCTTCAAAGACGAGGTGCGGGCCATCGGCCGCGAACTCGGACTCCCCGAAGTGATCGTTGCCCGCCAGCCGTTCCCCGGACCCGGCCTCGGCATCCGCATCGTCGGGGAAGTCACCCGGGAACGCCTCGACCTCCTGCGGAAGGCCGACGCCATCGTCCGCGCCGAGCTCACCGCCGCCGGCCTCGACTCCGATATCTGGCAGTGCCCCGTCGTGCTCCTCGCCGAGGTGCGCTCCGTCGGCGTGCAGGGCGACGGGCGCACCTACGGGCACCCCATCGTGCTGCGCCCGGTGTCGTCCGAAGACGCGATGACCGCCGACTGGACGCGGCTGCCCTACGACGTCCTCGCCCGCATCTCCAATCGGATCACCAATGAAGTCGCCGGGGTGAATCGGGTCGTGCTCGACGTCACTTCCAAGCCGCCGGGGACGATCGAGTGGGAATGACGTCAACCTGAGGTGACTGGGGTGGTGGGGGCGGGGCTCGCTTCCGCTTCTCAGACAGTTGCGGCGCAAGCGTGCGCCGCAAAACTCGCCTCGGAAGCGAGCCCCACCCCCACCCGCATCGCTTCGCTCGCTTTTGAAGTGCGGTATCGGACGGACTGCGGAGGCCCCTTTGGGGCCGTCCTTAGTCCGTCATATCTCGAATGTGCTGCCCTTCCGTTGTGGGCGTATCTTCGCGGGCATGGAAAAGGGGGCGGCCTATGGCCGCCCCCTTTTCTTTGTTGTTGTCAGTTGCGGGCCAGGGCGAAGATGCGGAGGAACTCCACGTAGAGCCACACGACGGTGACCATCAGGCCGAAGCCCGCCTGCCAGCCGAACTTGCGCGGGGCGCCGCCGTCGACGCCGCGCTTGATGTAGTCGAAGTCGAGCACCAGCGAGTAGGCCGCCAGCAGCACGGCGAAGACGCCGATGATGATGCCGAGCGGGATGCCCATGATCGTCGCGTTCGAGTTGAGGCCGAAGGGGCCGCCCGCGATGGGCGCGTTGAACATCATCAGGCCGAGGTTCACCAGCGAGAAGAGGCTGTAGGCGATGATGCCGACCAGGAAGATCTTCGTGGCGCGGGCCGAGGCGCGGACCTTGCCGCTCGCGAAGAGGGCGAGCACGACGCCCACCGTGACGAGCGTCGCGAGCGTCGCCTGGAAGACGACACCCGGCCAGGCCGCCTCGAAGAACGAGGAGATGCCACCGACGAAGAGGCCCTCGAACGCCGCGTAGGCGACGATCAGCGGAACCGACGGCTGCCGCTTGAACGAGTTGACCAGGCCGAGGATGAAGCCGCCGATCAGGCCGACGATCGCCAGCGGCCAGATGAACCAGGCCACTGCCGCCGTGGCGAGCAGCACCGCGAAGAGGCTGACCGTCTTGACGATGGTGTCCTCGTAGGTCATCCGGTCGGTCTGGACCGGGCTGGCGGAGGGCCGCGCGTACAGCGCGTCGAGCTCGTCAGCGCTCGGCGTGTTGATGACGGAATCGACTCCCCGGCTGTTGAAGGCGGGGCTGTTCGAGAATGCGGGGTTGGACGATGCCATGGCTCCTCATCTCCCTCTGATCGGGACGGTCCCGGTCGGGGAAGTGACAATGCCTCCAATTTACCTGACCGACCGTGCCATTCCGCTGAAAGGACACCCAGATCACGGCCAGTTCGCCGCAGGCGCAGTCGAATCCCCCTGCTCGGACCCGCAGGATCCCGGGAAGCCGGAAGGCAGGCGGTGGCCGGCCATCCCCCGCGCGCCCCGCCCGGCCCCGCTGTCGGCACCCTCGCTTAGACTCGATGCCTCATGAGCACTACGGTCGAGACCTCCTCCCCACTGCTCGAGGGACTCAATCCCCAGCAGCTCGAAGCAGTGCTGTACCGCGGCCCGGCACTCCTCATCGTCGCCGGAGCAGGCTCTGGCAAGACCAGCGTCCTCACCCGGCGCATTGCCGGACTGCTCGAGTCCCGCGAGGCGTGGCCCAGCCAGATCCTTGCCATCACGTTCACCAACAAGGCGGCGAGCGAGATGCGGGATCGCGTCACGCGACTCGTGGGGCGTGCTGCGGAGGGCATGTGGATCTCCACCTTCCACTCCGCCTGCGTGCGCATCCTCCGGCGCGAGGCCGAGCAGTTCGGCTACAGCAAGAACTTCACCATCTACGACTCCGGTGACTCCCGCGCGCTGATCAAGCGCATCCTCAAGGACCTCGAGGCCGACGTGCTCGGCTTCACGGTGTCCACCGCCTCCGCCAAGATCTCCAAGCTCAAGAACGAGCTGACGGACGTGGAGACCTACGCCCGGCAGGCGAACTTCCAGGACCCCAACGAGGTCATGTTCGTCGAGATCTTCCGGCGGTACTCGCGCGCGCTGTCGAGCGCGAACGCGTTCGACTTCGACGACCTGATCGCGCAGACGGTGTACCTGTTCCGCGCCTTCCCGCATGTCGCCGCGCTCTACCAGAAGCGCTTCCGGCACATCCTCGTCGACGAGTACCAGGACACCAACCACGCCCAGTACGCGCTGATCCGGGAGCTCACCAAGGAGCCCGCCGAGCTCGAGCCCGGCCTGCTCGCCGCCACGGAGGCGGCGTCCCTCACCGTCGTCGGCGACTCGGACCAGTCGATCTACGCGTTCCGTGGCGCCGACATCCGCAACATCGTCGAGTTCGAGCGCGACTTCGCCGGCGCGAAGGTCGTGCTGCTCGAGCAGAACTACCGGTCGACCCAGAACATCCTCACGGCGGCCAACTCCGTCATCTCCAACAACTTCGACCGCAAGGACAAGAAGCTGTGGACCGCGGACGGCGACGGCGAGAAGATCGTCGGCTACACCGGCTACTCGGGTCACGACGAGGCCCAGTTCGTGGCGGACGAGATCGCCACGCTGCACGAGAAGGGCATGGCGTACCACGACATCGCCGTGTTCTATCGCACCAACTCCCAGACCCGCGCGCTGGAGGAGATCCTCATCCGCTCGGCGGTGCCCTACAAGATCGTGGGCGGCACCAAGTTCTACGAGCGGGCCGAGATCAAGGACGCCATGGCGTACCTGATCGCGGTCGCGAACCCGGCGGACACGCTCGCGGTGCGGCGCATCCTCAACACCCCGAAGCGCGGCATCGGCCCGGCCACGGAGACGCTGCTCGCGACCTACGCCGAGAAGCAGGAGATCACCTTCCGGGACTCGCTCCGCCATGCCGCCGAGCTCGGGCTCGGGCCGAAGGTGACCGCGGCCATCACCGCACTCTCGGACCTCCTCGACGAGGCGACGGCGGTCGCCGCGCGCCTCCCGACCGCCCCCGGCGACGGCGTGCCGGAGGTGCTCTCCCTCCTCATCGCGCAGAGCGGCTACCTGGACGCCTTGCGCGCCTCCCGGGATCCTCAGGACGAGGCCCGCGCGGAGAACGTGGAGGAGCTCGTCGCGGTGACCAAGGAGTTCCAGCGCAACAACCCCGAGGGCGCGCTCGTCGACTTCCTCACCGAGGTGTCCCTCGTCGCTGCCGTCGACGACCTCGACGACAGCAGCGGGACGGTGTCCCTGATGACGCTGCACACCGCCAAGGGCCTCGAGTTCGAGGCGGTATTCCTCACCGGCGTCGAGGAGGACCTGCTGCCGCACCGCATGTCCGCAGGCGAGCCGGGCGGCCCCGCCGAGGAGCGCCGGCTGTTCTACGTGGGCATCACTCGCGCCCGCAAGCGCCTGTTCCTCTCGCTGGCCATGACGAGGGCGCAGTACGGCGACGTGTCGGTGGCCATGCCGAGCCGCTACCTGCAGGAGATCCCCGCCGAGCTCATCGACTGGCGGCAGTCGCCGGGCATGGCCACCAGCCGCGGCGGAACTCAGCCGCGCGCGCTCAACGCCCGCCGGGACGGCTACGGCGGCGCCTACAGCGTGCCGAACGCGCCCCCCAAGCCCAAGACCGAATGGGCCAATCGGGTCACGAACCAGGTCCGCGACAACGGCGACCTGATGCTGCAGGCGGGCGACCGCATCCGGCACACCGACTTCGGCGACGGCCGGGTCTCGGGCGTCACCGGTGAGGGCCCGAAGCGGATCGCGGAGGTCCAGTTCGACACCGCGGGCCGCAAGCGCCTCCTGATCAAGGTGGCGCCGATCGAGAAGATCGGCTGAGCCGGGGAAGCGCCGCAACTCCCTGGATGAGAGCGCCGCAGAGGCTGTACGGGGTGTTTCGCTCATGACGTTTCGATTACCTCTGGGTTACGATTCGCGGCTTGGGCGCTGCTTACCGCTAAATTCGATAGCGAGGACCGGGTCTATGCACACAGTGCTGCCGGCACATCACACCCGAGCCCAGGGGGATTACGCCACGTGGAACTCCGCGACTATCTGAGGATCGTCCGAAAGGGCTGGATCCTCATCACCGCCATCGCGCTCGTGGCCATCGGGGCCGCCGCAGCGTACTCGTTCCTCAAGACGCCGGAATACTCCGCGTCGGCCAAGGTCTTCGTGTCCGTGCAGAGCAGCGAGACGGTCAGCGATCTCGCCCAGGGCAACACCCTCATCATCAACAAGGTGAAGACCTATGCGGAGCTCGTCAGCACGCCCGCGGTGCTGCAGCCGGTGATCGACGATCTCGCCATCGAGGCAACCGTGACGGACGTCGCGAAGCAGATCACTGCCACGGCGCCGCTCGACACGACGCTCATCCAGATCGACGCGACAAGCACCGACCCCGCGCTCGCCGCGGACCTCGCCAACTCGGCGGCCCAGAACCTCTCCGCCGCGGTGGCCGCCGTGGAGGCGCCCGCAGTCGGCGACGGCGCGTCCCCCGTGCGCATCACCCAGGTGACCGACGCCCTTGTGCCGACCTCGCCCGAGAGCCCCAACATCCCGCTCAACCTGGCCCTCGGTGCGCTCATCGGGTTGGCCCTCGGCCTCGGCGTCGCCGTGCTGCGCGAGACCCTCGACACCCGCATCCGCGGCGAGCACGACGTGCAGTCGGTCACCGATGCGCCCATCGTGGGCGGCATCCCGTTCGACACCAAGGCGGAGGAGCGCCCGCTGATCGTGCAGGACGATCCGCGCAGCATCCGCGCGGAGTCCTTCCGCTCCCTGCGCACGAACTTCCAGTTCCTCGGCGGCGGCAGCTCCCGGCGCACGTTCGTGTTCACCTCCGCCGTCCAGGGCGAGGGCAAGACCACGACCGTCGCGAACCTCGCGATCGCGCTCGCCGACGCCGGCCGCCGAGTCGTCGTCATCGACGCGGACCTGCGCCGTCCCCGCCTCGCCGACATGCTGGGGCTCGAAGGGGCCGCCGGACTCACCGACCTGCTCATCGGCCGGGCCGAGTTCGACGACCTCGTGCAACCGTGGGGCAGGGGCAATCTGGACGTGCTCCCGGCCGGCCGGATCCCGCCCAACCCGAGCGAGCTGCTCGGCTCCACCGCCATGGTGGATCTGATCGCCCGCCTCGAGCAGCGCTATGAGTATGTGCTCTTCGACGCGGCGCCCCTGTTGCCCGTGACCGACGCGGCGGTCCTCGCGACCCATGTGTCCGGCACGGTGATCGTCGTGGCCGCGGGCCGCACCCGCAAGGCGCAGCTGCGCGCCACCATCGCGGCGCTCGAGAACGTGGAGGTGAAGCCGGTGGGCCTCGTCCTCTCCATGCTCCCCACCAAGGGACCCGACGCGTACAGCTACGGCTACGGCTACGGCGACATCGCGGACCCGGCCGAGAACCCCGCGTGGGAGCCCCTGGCCGACACCGTGGTCCCGCGTCCCGCCGAGCCGAGCAGCGGGGACGCCGCCGGTCCCCGGCGGTCCACTGCGGTCGCCGAGGCTCCTGCCCCGTCCTCGCCCCCGGCGCCTGTGGCGAAGGCCACCGTGGCAGCGTCCGCGGCCCCGTCCGAGGAGGCAGCGCCGGCCGGCGAGAGCCCCGCGGCCTCGACCGAAGCTCCGCCCGCGCGGAGTTCCGCGCGCACCTCGCCCGCGCGGAAGAGCCCCGCGGGGAGCGCCCCGAGGTCCGGCGCTCCGGCTGGCACCCGACGGGTCACCGCGAAGCCCAGCCCCTCCGCAGCCGACGAGGCCGCGGTCGCCCGCCCCGTCAAGCCGGCCCCGCGCAAGCGGCCGATCGCGCCGAAGTCCGCGGTGCCCGAGCCGCTCGACGAGGACTACCCGACGCCCACCCTCTTCGACGGGGACGAGCCGGACGGCGCGGCCGCCGCAAAGCCGGCGGCACGCCCGACGCTCGTCGCGCTGCGAAGCCGGCGAGGCGCCCGCCCCTCCGGCTCGGCCTCACGCGAGAACTCGCGATGACCGAGGGGGGCTTCCGGGTCCTCGTCGTCTGCACCGGGAACATCTGCCGCTCGCCGATTGCCGAGCAGCTCCTGCGGGCCAGGACGAGCGAGGGTGGCGTCGCCTTCAGCAGTGCGGGGACGGGTGCCACGCCGGGCGCCGCGATGCCCGGTGAGGCCGCGGAGCTCTCGCGGGCCTACGGGGGCGAGCCGGACGGCCATGTGGCCCGCCGGATCACGCGCGCCCTCATCGACGAGTCCGACCTGGTGCTGACGGCGGCGCGCGAGCACCGAGGGGCGGTCGTCGAGCTGTCCCCGCGGGCCTCCCGGCACACCTTCACCATCCTGCAGTTCGCCCGGCTGCTGGCCTCGGTCGATCCCGTCGATCTGGCAGCCGCCGGGACGCCCGCCGAGGTGGTCGCGGCGGCCGCCGCGCGCCGCGGCTACGCCCGGCCGGGAGAGGACGACATCCCCGACCCGTACCGGCGCTCGTTCGCGGAGTACCAGGTCGCCGCGGCGCTCATCGACGATGCGGTGGCGCAGATAGCGACGGCCCTCGACCGCCGGGGCTGAACCCCGCGGCCGAGAGCCGTCGACTGCGCCGATGCGCGGGTGGTGTCAGTGCGCCTGCTCGTAGGCGTCCTGGATCGCCTTGGCGATGCGGCCGCGGTCGGAGACCTCATGGCCGTTGGCGCGGGCCCACTCGCGGACCTCCTGCAGGCGGTTGCCGCCGGAGCCGCCGCGGCTGCTGGCGGGCTCCGCAACCCGGCGGCGCTGCCCGGTCGCGCGGGCTTTGCTGATGAACGGGTCGAGCGCCGCCTCGAGCTTCTCGCGGTTCTCCTCGGAGAGGTCGATCTCGTAGGAGCGCCCCTGGAAGGAGAACGCGACCGTTCCGCCGGACCCGTCGGTGATCACGCTTCCATCGAGATCGTCAACGGTCTCGACAATGACTTTCTGTGCCATGTGGCTGCTCTCATCAATCTATTAGGGGGAGGCGGTTGCGGGAAAGGAAGGTCGTTATCGACCGCACCAGATAGTTTAGGGATATCCGAGCCGTTCCCGCGAATCAGCCGGCATATGCATTAGTGGGAAGAATGCAAACCGTCCAGCTGGGCAGTTTTTCCGCGACGTCCGGGCGGTCGAGGGCCGGGGGAGAGAGGGGTAGAGTTCCAGTCGTCCCATCTCCGGCCACTGGCGGAGGCCGTTCCGACGAAGCACCGGAAGACAAGCGTGGATCTATACGAGTACCAGGCCCGTGACCTGTTCGAGAGCTACGGGGTACCCGTGCTCGCCGGCATCGTCGCCGACACCCCCAGCGAGGTCCGCGCCGCCGCGGAGAAGCTGGGCGGCACCGTCGTCGTCAAGGCCCAGGTGAAGACCGGAGGCCGCGGCAAGGCGGGCGGCGTGAAGGTGGCGCACAATCCGGCGGACGCCGAGGCGGCTGCGGAGGCGATCTTCGGCCTGGACATCAAGGGCCACATCGTGCGCCGGGTGATGGTGGCGGCAGGGGCGCGGATCGCGCAGGAGTTCTACTTCTCGGTCCTCCTCGACCGCGCCAACCGGTCCTACCTGTCCCTCTCGAGCGTCGAGGGCGGCATGGAGATCGAGCAGCTCGCGGTCGAGAAGCCGGAGGCCCTGGCCCGCATCGAGGTGGACCCGCTCGTCGGCATCGACGGAGTCAAGGCCGCCGAGATCGCGCGTGCGGCAGGCTTCCCCGACGAGCTGCTGGAGCGCATCGTCCCCGTGCTGGAGCGGCTCTGGTGGGTGTACCGCGACGAGGACGCGACCCTGGTCGAGGTGAACCCCCTCGTGCTCACCGAGTCGGGCGACATCATCGCGCTGGACGGCAAGATCACCCTCGACGAGAACGCGGAGTTCCGTCACGAGGGTCACGCGGCGCTCGCCGAGGCCGGCGACATCGACCCCCTCGAGGCGAAGGCCAAGGAGAGCTCACTCAACTATGTGAAGCTCGACGGCCAGGTCGGCATCATCGGCAACGGCGCAGGGCTCGTGATGAGCACGCTCGACGTGGTGTCCTATGCGGGCGAGAAGCACGGCGGCGTCAAGCCGGCCAACTTCCTCGACATCGGCGGCGGCGCATCCGCGGAGGTGATGGCGGCCGGACTCGACGTCATCCTCGGGGACCCGCAGGTCAAGAGCGTCTTCGTCAACGTCTTCGGCGGCATCACCGCCTGCGACGCGGTCGCCAACGGAATCGTCGGCGCCCTCGACAAGCTGGGCGACGCGGCGACCAAGCCGCTCGTCGTGCGCCTCGACGGCAACAACGTGGAGGAGGGCAGGCAGATCCTCGCGGACGCCGCGCACCCCCTCGTGACGGTGGTCGACACCATGGACGACGCGGCCGACAAGGCCGCCGAGCTGGCGAACGCCTGAGCCGGCACAGGAAGAGCAGGAAGCAGCAGACATGTCGATTCTTCTCGACGAGAACTCCAAGATCATCGTCCAGGGTCTGACCGGCTCCGAGGGCACCAAGCACGCCGGCCGCATGCTCAAGTCCGGCTCGGCGATCGTCGGCGGCGTCAACCCGCGCAAGGCGGGCACGGAGGTGGAGATCGAGGGCACCAGGCTGCCGATCTTCGGCACCGTCGCCGAGGCGATGGCGGCCACCGGAGCGGACGTCTCCGTGATCTTCGTGCCGCCGGCTTTCGCGAAGTCCGCGGTGCTCGAGGCGATCGAGGCCGGGATCCCGCTCGCGGTCGTCATCACCGAGGGCATCCCCGTGAAGGATTCGGCCGAGTTCTGGGCGACCGCCAAGGCGAAGGGCGGGACCACGCGGATCATCGGCCCGAACTGCCCCGGCGTGATCAGCCCCGGAAAGTCCAATGCCGGCATCATCCCGGCGACCATCTCCGGCCCCGGCCCCATCGGGCTCGTCTCCAAGTCGGGCACGCTGACCTATCAGATGATGTTCGAGCTGCGCGACATCGGCATCTCCACCGCCGTCGGCATCGGCGGCGACCCGATCATCGGGACGACTCACATCGACGCGCTCGCCGCATTCGAGGCCGACCCCGAGACGAAGGCGATCGTGATGATCGGCGAGATCGGCGGCGACGCCGAGGAGCGGGCGGCGGCCTACATCAAGGACAACGTCACCAAGCCGGTCGTCGGCTACGTCGCGGGCTTCACCGCCCCCGAGGGCAAGACGATGGGCCACGCCGGCGCGATCGTGTCCGGCTCGTCCGGCACCGCGCAGGCCAAGAAGGAGGCCCTCGA
>NZ_JAODMK010000028.1 GCF_025465545.1 Naasia sp.
CTCCCTCGACCTCGGCTCGCTCATCGCCGGAAGCCGCTACCGCGGCGACTTCGAGGAGCGACTGAAGAAGGTCACCAAGGAGATCCGCACCCGCGGCGACATCATCGTCTTCATCGACGAGATCCACACCCTGGTGGGTGCCGGTGCCGCAGAGGGAGCGATCGACGCGGCCAGCATCCTCAAGCCGCTTCTCGCCCGCGGTGAGCTCCAGACGATCGGTGCGACCACTCTCGACGAGTACCGCAAGCATTTCGAGAAGGATGCCGCGTTGGAGCGTCGTTTCCAGCCTGTGCAGGTTCACGAGCCCTCGCTGCCCCACACCATCAACATCCTCAAGGGACTGCGCGACAAGTACGAGGCCTTCCACAAGGTTTCCATCACCGACGGTGCGATCGTCGCGGCGGCGAACCTCGCCGACCGTTATGTCGCTGACCGCTTCCTGCCCGACAAGGCCATCGACCTGATCGACGAGGCTGGCGCACGCCTTCGCCTGTCGATCCTGTCGGCCCCGCCGGAGCTGCGCGAGTTCGACGAGAAGATCGCCGTGGTCCGCGCCGCCAAGGAGACCGCGATCGAGGACCAGGACTTCGAGAAGGCCGCCGGCCTGCGCGACGAGGAGAAGCAGCTCCTCGCCGAGCGCCTGCGCCTCGAGAAGAAGTGGAAGTCGGGCGAGGTCTCCACGACCGCCGAGGTCGACGAGGGTCTGATCGCCGAGGTGCTCGCGCAGGCGACCGGCATCCCGGTGTTCAAGCTCACGGAGGAGGAGAGCTCGCGGCTCATCTTCATGGAGAAGGCGCTGCACGAGCGGGTCATCGGTCAGGAGGAGGCCATCTCGGTCCTCGCCAAGACGATCCGCCGAACCCGTGCCGGGCTCAAGGACCCCAAGCGGCCTTCCGGCTCGTTCATCTTCGCCGGCCCCACCGGCGTGGGGAAGACGGAGCTGGCCAAGGCGCTCGCCGAGTTCCTCTTCGACGATGAGAACGCGCTGATCTCCCTCGACATGAGCGAGTACGGCGAGAAGCACACCGTCTCGCGGCTGTTCGGTGCCCCTCCCGGGTTCGTCGGCTTCGAGGAGGGCGGGCAGCTCACCGAGAAGGTGCGGCGCAAGCCGTTCAGCGTCGTCCTCTTCGACGAGATCGAGAAGGCGCACCCGGACATCTTCAACTCGCTCCTGCAGATCCTCGAGGAGGGCCGGCTGACCGATGGTCAGGGCCGGGTCGTGGACTTCAAGAACACCGTCATCATCATGACGACCAACCTCGGCGCCCGCGACATCGCGGGTGGCCCAGTGGGGTTCGTCGTCGAGGGCGACTCGGCGACCGGATACGACCGGATGCGCGCCAAGGTGACCGAGGAGCTGAAGAAGCACTTCAAGCCGGAGTTCCTCAACCGCGTGGACGAGACGATCGTCTTCCCGCAGCTCAGCAAGCCCGAGCTGCTGCAGATCGTCGACCTCTTCATCAAGCGGCTGGGCGTGCGGATGCTCGACCGTGACATGACGGTGGAGCTCACCGAGCCGGCGAAGGCCCACCTCATCAAGCTCGGCTTCGACCCGGCGCTCGGCGCGCGGCCCCTCCGTCGCGCGGTGCAGCACGAGATCGAGGACCGGCTGAGCGAGCGGATCCTGCACGGCGAGCTCACCTCGGGCGACCACGTGCACGTCGACTTCGTCGACGGCGAGTTCGTGTTCACCACGGGCAAGCGCGGCGACATGGTCGGCGCCGCCACTGCGGGTCAGGGCGCCATCACGGCGGGTCCGGACATCGCCGCAGTGAGCTGAGTCGGAGCTCCTGGGCGAGCGGGGTCGGCCTTCGGCCGGCCCCGCTCTCTCGTTCCGCCCCAAGTGCCCGTTGCGGCGCCAAGTGCCCGCTATAGCGGGCACTTCCCGCCGCAACGGGCACCCTGGCGCGGGGAGCGGCCGCGTCCCTTCCGGGTCGGCGGTTTGGCCGCGGAGGGTGCGGGCCGGGAGAATGACCGGATGAGCGCTTACACCGTGCGGCCGGCACGCACGGGGGACGTCCGCGACATCGCCCGGCTCGTCGAGCCGCTGGTGCAGGAGCGGATCCTGCTCGGCAAGAACCTCGTCGCGTTCTACGAGGCGGTGCAGGAGTTCGAGGTCGCGGTCGCGCAGGACGGCACGCTGGTCGGCTGCGGTGCCCTGCACGTGATGTGGGAGGACCTCGGCGAGGTCCGGACCCTCGCGGTCGCGCCCAGCCACCTGAAGAGGGGGGTCGGCCACGCGCTCCTCGACCGGCTCGAGAGCAAGGGCCTCGCGCTCGGCCTCAGCCGCCTCTTCTGCCTGACCTTCGAGACCGAGTTCTTCGGCAAGCACGGCTTCTCCGCCATCGCCGAGAGCCTCGTGGACCCCGAGATCTACGCGGAGCTCGTCCGCTCGTCCGACGAGGGCGTCGCGGAGTTCCTCGACCTGGCCAGGGTGAAGCCCAACACCCTCGGCAACACCCGCATGGTGAAGCACCTCTAGGAGGACTCTCCGCGCCAATGCGGGCCGAGTGGCGCCGAGGCTCCTAGCCTGACCGCATGTCCTACCGGGCCCCGACGCGTCCGCTGCCGAGCAGCGTCTACCGCCGCCGCCGCCTCTTCGTGCTGCTGGGGCTCCTCGCCGCGATCGTCGTGGTGGTGCTGATCATCTTCCGGCCGGGCGTCGACCCTCAGCCGGCTGGGGCGCCCCAGACCCCGTCGCCCTCCGCATCGGTCGCGACTCCCGGTGCCCAACCGGCGGAGTCGCCGGCTCCGGACGATGGCCCTCCCGCCTGCACCGACGATCAGGTCGACCTCCGGGCCGTCACCGACAAGACGGAGTACGCCGAGGGCGAGCTGCCCCGGCTCTCCTGGACCCTCGCCAACACCGGCACCGACCCCTGCATGATCGACGTGGGCACGAAGGCGCAGGTGTTCACCGTCACGAGCGGCTCCGACACCATCTGGACGTCGACCGACTGCCAGAGCGACGGCTCGGACACTCCGTATGTGCTTCCCGCAGGGGGCGGTGCGCCTGTGACCTCGTCGCCGCTCGAGTGGGACCGAACCCGCTCGACCGCGGGCACCTGCGAGGGCGACCGGCCGGCCGTGCCCGCGGGAGGCTCGTCGTACCACTTCTCGGTGACCGTGGGCGGCTTCAGAGCGGCCGAGAGCGCGCAGTTCCTGCTCGATTGATCGTCGGTTCGCGCTCGGCGCTCGAAATGTCGGCGCAGGGCGGGGCGTCTCAGCGCAGTGCGCTCATCAGGGCGGCGTGCGCCGTGCCCTTGCGGGAGTCGAGCACGGTGGTGAAGCCCATCCGTGCCGCCTCCGATATCCGCTGTGCCGACATCGAGACCGGCCGGATCTCGCCGGCGAGGCTGATCTCGCCCACCGCGACCGTGTCGTGCCCGATGGGGCGGTCCGCGGCGGCTGAGGCCACTGCAAGAGCGATCGCGAGGTCGGCGGCCGGCTCGGTGAGCCGGACCCCGCCGACAGTGGACACGTAGACGTCGAACTGGCTGAGCCGCACCCCCGCGCGGCGCTCGAGCACAGCCAGCAGCATGGCGACCCGGCTGGAGTCGACGCCGTTCGTGACCCGCCGCGGCTGGGGCGCCGACGTGGCGACGACCAGCGCCTGCACCTCAACGGGCAGAGCGCGCCTGCCCTCCATGGCCACCGTGGTGCAGGTGCCGCTCACCGGAGTCGAGGTGCGGCTGAGGAACAGTCCACTCGGGTCGGCGACCTCGGCCAAGCCCACCCCGTTCATCTCGAAGCAGCCCACCTCGTCGGTGGGGCCGAAGCGGTTCTTGAGCGCGCGGATGAAGCGCAGTGCCGTGTGCCGGTCGCCCTCGAACGTGCACACGACGTCGACGAGGTGCTCGAGCAGGCGGGGGCCGGCGATCGTGCCGTCCTTGGTGACGTGCCCCACGAGCAGCACGGGGATGTTCTTGTCCTTCGCCACCCGGATGAGCGTGGACGCCACCTCCCGAACCTGTGAGGGGCCGCCTGCGAGGCCGTCGCCGTCGGCACTCGACACGGTCTGCACCGAGTCGACGATGACGAGCTGCGGCGAGATGGCCTCGATCTGGCCGAGGATGGTGCCGAGGTCCGTCTCGGCCGCCAGGTACAGGCCGTCGCGGAGCGCTCCCGTGCGCTCGGCTCGCATCCGCACCTGCCCGACCGACTCCTCCGCCGTCACGTAGAGGACGGTCGCGCCGGTGCCGGCCGCCCGTGAGGCGACCTCGAGCAGCAGGGTGGACTTGCCGACTCCCGGCTCGCCGCTCAGCAGGATCGCGGCGCCCGGCACGATGCCGCCGCCGAGCACCCGGTCGAATTCGGCGATGCCGCTCGGCCAGTGCTGGGCGTCGTCGGTGCGGATCTCCGAGATGGGCCGAGCACGGCGGTCGGCCGGCACCGAGACGGCCTGCAGGGAGCGCACCCGGGGCGCGGCGGACTCGACCACGGTGCCCCACTGCTGGCATTCACCGCACCGGCCCACCCACTTGGCGGTCTTCCAGCCGCATTCACCGCAGCTGTAGGGGTGCACCGTCGCGGCGGAGTTCTGGCGGGCCATCCCCTCACCCTAGGCGGGCCCCCGGACACCGGCGGGAGCGGCGCCGCGAAGTGGGCAATAGGGTGGAAACGGTTCCGGAGGAGGAGTCATGCGAGTACTGATCACGGGGTCCCGCGGCCAGGTCGGCCGCGTCACGGTGGACGCGTTCCGGGCCGCCGGTCATTCCGTGATCGCCACCGACCGGCTGCCTCCCGGCTTCGACCGCGACACCGAGCCCGCGGGCGTCGAGTACCGCCAGGCCGAGCTCACGGACGCCGGCGACTGCTACGCGCTCGTAGCGCGCGGTGTCGACGCGGTCGTGCACATCGCGGCGATCCCCTCGCCGACGGGCAACACCCCGGCGACCGTCTTCCGCAACAACCTGCTGGCCACCTTCAACCTGATCGAGGCGGCCGTGCGGTTCGGCGTCCCGCGCTTCGTCAACATCTCCAGCGAGACGGTGCCCGGCTTCTTCTTCGCGGAGCGCGACTTCCTCCCCTCCTACGCTCCGGTGGACGAGGAGCACCCGATCGCCCCGCAGGATCCGTATGCGCTCGCGAAGCACTTCGGCGAGCAGCTGATGGACGCGGCCGTCGCCCGCTCCGACATCCGGGCGATCTCGCTCCGCCCGAGCTGGGTGCAGACCCCCGGCAACTACGCGGAGAACCTCGGCCCTCAGGTGCGCGACGCCGCCGTGCTGTCCCCGAACCTCTGGAGCTACATCGACGCGTTCGACCTCGCGGACGCCATCCTGCTGGCTGCCGAGAGCGACCTGACGGGCCACGAGGTGATGTACATCGCCTCGCCCGACAACGTGGGCGGCCGCGACTTCGCCCAGATCCTGCGCGAGCACTACGGCGACGCCATCGAGCTCCGCGACCTCGACCGCACCGACGCGTCGGGCATCTCGTCCGCAAAGGCGCAGCGGCTGCTGGGCTGGACGCCGCGCCGCTCGTGGCGGGACTACCTCGATGAGGACGGCAGGGCGAAGCCCTCGTCCTGAGGCGGCTCTCCGCCGCTCGCGGACGCCCCGGCGACTCGCGTACACTCGTCCCCGGTAGCGTGTCCGAGCGGCCTAAGGAGCATGTCTCGAAAACATGTGTGGGGGCGACTCCACCGTGGGTT
This sequence comes from Naasia sp., assembly GCF_025465545.1. Lineage (GTDB taxonomy): Bacteria > Actinomycetota > Actinomycetes > Actinomycetales > Microbacteriaceae > Naasia. The sequence continues at coordinate 5,657 of NZ_JAODMK010000028.1, forward strand.
CAAATCCCACCGCTACCGCCACTCTGAAGCCCTCTGCGTCCGCACCTTCGTGCGGTTGCAGAGGGCTTCAGGCTTTCCGGATGCACCGTTCGCCTCGCGACCCGGCTCTTGCCGACGCGGCCAAGCTGTATATACAGTTGAACCCGACCTGGTATACAATTGGCCGATCAGTGCATCCGAGGGTGACGATCTCACGGACCTGCCTGTGACAGCGGAGTCCGGCGTGGGGGAACTGATGACAGCGACAGATGCGGCGAATCCGCCGAGTGCAACGCGCCGTCAGCTCGGCATCGATGTCGGCGGCTCGGCCA
>NZ_JAODMK010000018.1 GCF_025465545.1 Naasia sp.
AGCCGGCCGCCTCCGGGTGGGCGTCGATCACCCAGCGGAGCAGCCCGTCCCGCCGGTGGATCACCTTGAAGCCCGACTTGGCGCGCAGCTCCTCCTCGCGGGGCTCGGCGCCGTCGGGATCGAACCGATCGGGAACCGCACGGCAGAGCGCCGCCAGATCCGGGAAGGACCGGAGGCGCGCTTCCTGCAACAGGTGCGTTTCGAGCCCCTCAAGGGCGTCCTGGCTCAGAATGTGCCGAACGGCTTCGAGCGCCTCGAGGATCACGCGGGCGCCGTCGGGGCTGACATCTCCTGTGTCGAGAGCGGCCGACACGTGCGCGAACCGGCACGGCAGCGGTTCGCCGCTGAGGCTCTCCCGCCCGACGAGCTCGGCGCCCACCCGGCACCAGTCGGCGGCACGTGCGACGGGAACGTCCGCTGAACGTGCCACGAGGGCGGCCGCCGTGCGCTCCCCCATCCGCTTGGACAGCGGCTCGAGCGCGTCCCGAGTGGAGCGCTTCGCGATCTCTCCCGCGACCCTCGTCGCGACGGTCTCGGCCAGCCGGGTGACCCTCCCCGCCCGCTCGGCCAGCTCCAGCAGCGTGGCATCGTTCGCGCCGGCAAGCAGCTGGCTCAGCGCCGCTTCGGGTTCGCCCCACGGCAGCGTCGCGACCCGGCGGGCGAGGCCGTCGGCCTGCTCGAGGAGAGCATCGGTGGGGCGATTCATAGGGCAATTGTGACCCCCACCACCGACACCCACCGACACTAGGAAGCGCTGATCAGCCGCCCTGTTGGCAACTTCTTGAGGTCGCTCCTGGGGAGGGAGAGTGCCCCGCCGATGGCCGCGACGAGGCCCGTTCCACGCGTCCCCTGGGCGCGCGCGGTGATCCCCTCAGGGCAGCGATTTGCGCATCTGCAGCTCCCGGCTGCGAGGGTCCAGCGGATACGGAATCGTGCGTCCGGTCTCCACGAACCCGCGCTTGGCATAGGCCCTCCGCGCGGCGGCATTGTCCTCGTGCACGTCGAGCAGGAGACCGCTCGCCTTGGTGCTCGCCCACTCCTCGATCGCCGACAGAAGGGCATCGGTCACTCCTGCGGCCGACCCTCGCGCGCCGGGGGCGACGTAGACGCCGACGAGGTAGGGCTCGACGCCGCCGTCGAACATGCGGCAGGCCATCGTGCCGAGCCACCGCCCGTCGCCCGCGATCGCGACCAGGTTGATCCCGTCCTCACGCCAGCCGCCGCCTGCGCGCGCTCGCCAGAAGTCGTCCGGATGCTCTCGGGCGGTGTCGAGCGTCTCCAGATAGGCAAGCGGGGTGTCCGCGAGCATCTCGAGCCTGAGCGCCTTCACCTGCGGCCAGTCGTCCTCCACCGTGGGTCTCACCTGGAAGTCACGCGGCGTCACCTCTCGACCCTACGACGCCGTCCGCTGACGCAGGATGAAGGTGCCTTCGCCGACCGATCAGCCCGTCAGCACCCAGGCCGCAGCATCAGGAGGCAGCATCCCGGAGGCGAGCGGCGCGGAGGAGAGGACCACCCGCCCCGCGAGGAGCGGGGCGTGCTGGTCCCCCATGGCGAGCGCGACGACGAACCCGCCGGACCGCCGGCACAGCAGCACCCCACCCGGTGTGAGGCTCCACTCCGCCGGGTCGCCGGAGCGCAGAGTTCCGTCGCCGACCAGCGCCCGCCGGATCCGGGTCGCCGCCCGGAGCAGGCTCAGCATCGAGGCGCCGTCCTGCGCCTGTCTGTCCACGGCGTACGCTCCCCAGCCCACCGGCTGCGGCAGCCATGAGCTAGCGCCGTCGCGCACGGCCGAGAACCCATGGAACCCGTCGGCCGCGGCGGTCCAGGGCAGCGGCACCCGCACCGCGTCCCGCGACACCCCCGCTCTCTCCCACATCGGATCCCGCTTCGCCGAATCCGGCACGTCGACCTCGGGCAGGCCCAACTCCTGCCCCTGGAAGACGTAGGCGCAGCCCGGGAAGCCGAGCATGGCCACCAGCGCCGCACGCGCCCGCCGCTCCCCCGCCTCGCCGCCACCGAACCGGGTGACGGCGCGCTGCACGTCGTGGTTCTCGAGGGCCCACGTCGGGAGGGAACCCGAGCGCCGCCGCACCCGCTCCAGCTCGTCGGCGACCCGCAGCCAGGCGTCGGCGTCCCAGCCGATCCCCATGAAGGTGAACGCGAAGGACTGGTGCAGCTCGTCCGGCCGGGTGAAGCGGGCTGCGCGGTCGGGCGGCAGGTTCACCTCGCCCACCAGCAGCCGCGGCGGCGCGTACTCCTCGGCGACTCGGCGCCAGCGCCGATAGACGTCGTGCACCTCCTCCTGGTCGCGGGCCAGCGGGTTGATGCGAAGCCCGTCCGCGCGCGGCGGCCGGGCGCCCATGTCGGGCAGCCCCTCCGCCTTGAACAGGCCGTGCGCCACATCGATCCGCACGCCGTCGACGCCCCGGTCGAGCCAGAAGCGGAGCACCTCCTCGAAGAAGTCGCCCACCGCCGGGTTGCGCCAGTTCCAGTCCGGCTGAGCCGGGGCGAAGAGGTGCAGGTACCAGTCGAGGTCGTCCGCGGAGTCAGGGACCGCCCGGGTCCAGGCCGACCCGCCGAAGACGCTCGGCCAGTCGTTCGGCGGGCCGCCATCCGAACGGCCAGGCAAGAAGTGGAAAGCGACCGCTCCTCGGAGCCGGGTCCCGCCGCGACCGCCGCTCGGAACAGCGGATGCTCGACGGAGGCGTGGTTGGGCACCAGGTCGACGATGACCCGCAGCCCCAGCTCGTGGGCGCCGGCGACCAACTCGTCGAAGTCGGCCAGGCTGCCGAACAGCGGGTCGACGTCGCAGTAGTCGCTCACGTCGTAGCCCTGGTCGACCTGCGGCGACGTCTGGAACGGGGTCAGCCAGAGAGCATCCATCCCGAGCGAGGCGACGTAGGGCAGGCGGTCGATCACGCCCCGCAGGTCGCCGACGCCGTCGCCGTTCGAGTCCGCGAAGCTCCGCGGATACACCTCGTAGACGACAGCGGTCTCCCACCACGGCGACCCGCCGTCAGGTGACATAGCCCTGCCGTCTCGCCTCGCGGAGCGCGCCGAGGTCGAAAGTCCAGACGTTGGTGCGGATCGGGTTGCCCGGCGGGTACTCGTCGTCCTCCTCGCCCTGGAAGGAGAAACCGGAGCGCTCGCACACGGCGTTCGAGCCCGTGCTGTCGGTGCGGGGATTCGCCACGAGCAGCGCCCGGGTGCCGCGCTCCGCCGCGTCCCGGGTGAGGGCGCGCAGCGCCTCCGTTCCGTACCCCCGGCCCTGGAACTCGGACAGCACGCTCCAGCCGACCTCCTGCACCTTCTGGTCGTGCCACTCGGACTCCCACCAGCCGATGATGCCGACCGCCGGATGCTCGTCCGTCGCGATCCGGAACATCCGAGCGTCGCCCTCGCTGTTCAGGCGCAGGTACTTCGCGTGCCGCTGCTCAACCGCCTCGGGAGTCTCGGGGCCGCCGAGGAACCGGGTCATCTCCGGCGAGTTGGCCGCCTGCAGCACAGGGAAGTCGCCGTCGTCGTACGGGAGAAGCGTCACTGCCATGTGCCGAGACTAGGGACCGCACTCGCGTGGGGCGACCGTCTAGCGCTCGGAGGGAGCCTGCAGGTCATCCCACCCGGTCTGCGGCGTCTCGCAGGTCTCGCGGTACACGTACTGGGAGGGAAGCTTCCGCTGGTGGCTAGACCAGTCGATCGTCGGTCGCCGCTGCTCCGGCGGCAGGTAGCCGAGCCGGTACACCGCCATCAGCTCGAGGTCGGCGGGCACCTTGAAGAGGTCGACGATCAGGTCCCACTTGCCGGGGACCTCCATCGGGAACGAGACGAACTGGATGCCCATGCCGAGCTCCAGCGTGGAGAGCCACACGTTCTCCATGGCGGCGCCCATGCTGAACAGCGAGTAGAACGAGGACAGCTCCCCCGGCCGGTACTCGCCCCGGTCCAGCATCACGCCGAGCAGCAGCGGCGACCCAGCGACCAGCCTCCGGTTCTCCTCACCGAGGGTGTGCGGCACTCGGAGCCCGTTCATCAGCTTCTGACCCCTCTTCGTGAACGCCTGGCTGGTGAACGGACGGAGGGCCGCGGGCAGCTTGTCGAAGAGCATTCCGTCGCGGCGGCGCTCCATCTCCTCCTTGCTGAACCGGAAGTACGGCTTGTAGCGCTCGAAGAAGGTGCCGTTCGACATCGCCTCGGTCATGCTCTCGCCGCTGATCCGCGCGATCGTCTCGATCGTCTCCCGGTTTTCCACGAGCACGAACCGCCACGGCTGGCTGTTCAGCTGCGATGGCGCGCGGCCGGCGAGCTCCATCAGGAGGCGCTGATGCGCCTCCGAGACGGGATCGGGCAGGAAGTGCCCGTTCGTCGTCGTGCGCCGGCGGATCGCGTCGAACAGCTCCACGCTGCTACCTCCAGGAACGGATGAGGCTCGCCACGAAGAAGGGGGCCGCCGTGAGCGCGACTATAGGGTGCCGCTTCGAGGAGGAGCCGAGGTACGGGATGGCGGCGAGCGGCACCACGGCGGGCGCGAGGAGCAGCGCCGACTGCTGGGCCGGAACCCGGGGCTTCCCCCACGCGGGGCTGGTGAGCGCGAGGCCGGTGAGCACACACGTCGAGATGTAGAGCGCGTGGTGCAGCCAGCGGTACTCGCGGGTGTCCAGGAGGCGCAGGGCGACGGACGTGCCGAGAGCGCAGTTGAGCGTGTAGGCGGCCGCCGCTCCGGAGAAGGGGACTCGCGCCTGCACAAGTCCTAGCCTGCCATGGGCGTGGATCTGCCACCGCGGCCGCGAAGGCTCCGCCGAGTGTGCCGAGTGTGCCGAGTGTGCCGAGTGTGCCGAGCGCTAGGAGACGGTGACCGGGGTCTTGGGCCGGACTGCCGCTTCTCGCGGACGGGTGCCGGTGAGCGCCCACACCAGGGCGAGCACCGGTGCGATGAACGAGGATGCGGCCACCACCGCGATGCCGAGCGTGACGCCGAAGCCGCCACCGATCGCCGCGCCGACGAGGATGCGCGACGGACCAGAGCCGGGCAGAAGCGCGTAGGCCGCGACGCCTACAGCGGCCCCGAGGAAGAGCGCGCCGAGCAGGATCATGTTCCACTGCAGGAACTCGGGAAGGAAGGATGCTGCCGCGGTCCCGAGCAGGGCAGCCGCACACAGCGCGAGTGCGACGTGAACGGTCGTCGCCCGGAACGGCACGCGGGCGACCAGGACCAGGTCGACGCTGACGAGCAGCGGCAGGGCTGCGACGATGCCGATACCAATGCCCAGACGCATCGTCTCCGTAGCGTCGAGCCCGGCGAGATAGGAGCTGCCGGTGAGGGCGACGACCGCCGCTGCCCCGCCGAGGATCACGCTCCCCCACGCCAGGGCGCGGGAGGCGGCGGCACGCTCGCGGGTCACCACGCCGAGGGGCCGTGGTGGCATCGGCATCGACGACGAGACGGAGGGTTCACGAGCTCCCGACTGGGGGCTCGAGCGAAGTGCCACGGCGAGGATGACCACGGCGGCGATGACGGCCACCGTGGGCGTGACGAGCGACACCGCGAGAACGAGGCACGCGATGGCCGCAAGGACGACCGACAGCGCCCATCGCTTCACTGCTCCCCTAGGTCGGCGGAGGACAGCCTCAAGCAGAGGGGTGGCGGCAGTGACGCCGAACAGAGTGGCCGCCAGAACGAAGGGGACGAGAAGGCGCGCGAATCCGCTCGGCTCCCTGCCTGCGTCCACATCGTCGAAGCCGACCGAGAAGGCGAGAAGGCCCGCCGCCGCGGAGGCGAAGGCGAGTGCGCCGACCGTCGCCGACAGGGCGGCGCGGGGTGAAGAGATGAGGCCCCACGACCGGAGCAGCGCGCAGAGGGCAGCCAACGTCAGGGCGGGCGCGAGCCCAGCGGTGGCGACCGTGCTGACCCAGCCGAGACCTCGCGTCGCCAGCTCGACGACGAAGACGACCTGCACGAGCGCCGCCGCGAGCGAGACGATGACCGCTGTCACAGCGAGATAGACGGCAGCGGACCGAGTGGGACCGATGCTGCGCATGCGCACAGTGTGGCAGGAAGACCGGGTCGCCTCTGCCCGGCGACTGAGCGAAGCCCCCC
>NZ_JAODMK010000013.1 GCF_025465545.1 Naasia sp.
CCCGCCGGCACCGGCAAGACCTACCTCGCCATGGCGAAGGCGGTGCAGGCGCTGCAGCGCAAGGAGGTGAGCCGGATCATCCTCACCCGTCCCGCGGTGGAGGCCGGAGAGCGGCTCGGCTACCTGCCGGGCACCCTCACCGAGAAGATCGACCCGTACCTCCGGCCGCTCTACGACGCGCTCAACGAGATGATGGATCCCGAGATCGTGCCGAAGCTCCTCGCCACCTCGACCATCGAGGTCGCCCCACTCGCCTACATGCGCGGCCGCACCCTCAACGACTCCTTCGTCGTGCTCGATGAGGCGCAGAACACCACCCCCGAGCAGATGAAGATGTTCCTCACCCGACTCGGCTTCGGCTCGAAGATGGTCGTCACCGGCGACGTGACGCAGATCGACCTGCCGGCCGGCGCGAGCGGCCTCCAGCTCGTCACGCGGGTGCTGGGGGACATCGAGGACATCCACTTCGCCCGCCTCACCAGCGCCGACGTGGTGCGGCACACCCTGGTGGGCCGCATCGTGGACGCCTACACCAGGTTCGACGCGGAGCGGCAGGCCGCCCAGTTCGAGCGCCGGCCCGACCGGGGGCACGAGCACGAGCACGGCCACGGTCGGCCTCCCGCCGACTTCCGCCCGCCGGCGAACCGTGCCGATCGCCGTGCCCAGGACGGCCACGGCGGAGGAAGGCGAACCCCGTGAGCGTCGAGCTGAACAACGAGTCCGGCATCGACGTCGACGAAGCCGCCATCCAGCGTCTCGTCACCTTCGCCCTCGACTCGCTGCACGTGCATCCCGACGCCGAGGTGGCCGTCGTCTTCGTCGACGAGGCCGCGATGGAGCAGCTGCACGTGCAGTGGATGGACGAGCCGGGTCCCACCGACGTGCTCAGCTTCCCGATGGACGAGCTGCGCCCGGGCACCGAGGAGCATGAGACGCCCGCCGGGCTGCTCGGCGACATCGTCGTCTGCCCCCAGGTCGCCCAGGGCCAGGCGGAGCAGGCCGGGCACAGTCTGCTGGACGAGATCCAGCTGCTCACCGTGCACGGCCTCCTGCACCTCCTCGGCTTCGACCACGCCGAGGCGGAGGAGGAGCAGGAGATGTTCGCGCTGCAGCGCGACATCCTCGCGAGCTTCGTGGCGGACGAGAAGAAGCGCGGCACTCGACGACGATGAGTCTCTGGCTGCTGCTCGTCGCACTCCTCCTCGTCGCGTTCGCCGGACTGCTCGCCGCGGCCGATTCGGCGATCGGCGCGCTCTCCCGGGCCGACATCCAGGACCTCGCCCTGGTCGGGCGGGCCAAGCGCTCACTGCTCGCGATCGCAGGGGAGAGCGGCGCGCACGTGAACGCCATCAGCTTCCTCCGCGTCACGTCGGAGACGACCGCGGCGGTGCTCGTGACCTTCGCGCTCGCCAACGCGATCGACGAGCTCTGGCTCGCCCTGCTCCTCGCCGCCCTCGTCATGACGGCGGTGTCGTTCGTGCTCGTCGGGTCGAGCCCTCGCAGCGTCGGACGCGCGCACGCCCGGGTCGTGCTCCGCTTCGGCGCGCCGGTCGTGCGCGGGGTGCGGGTGCTGCTCGGCCCCATCGCCGATGCCCTCGTGCTGCTCGGCAACTGGGTGACGCCCGGCCGGCCGCGATCCGCGACCTTCACCTCGGAGGAGCAGCTGCTGAGCATGGTCGACGAGGCGACCGAGCTGGACGTGCTCGAGGAGGACGACCGGGAGCTCATCCACTCGATCTTCGAATTCGGCGACACCGTGGTGCGGGAGGTGATGGTGCCGCGCACCGACATGGCGACCATCGACCGCACCGCGACGGTCGGCACCGCCATGAACCTGTTCCTCAGCCGCGGCTACTCGCGCCTGCCGGTCACCGAGGAGAACGACCCCGATGAGATCGCCGGAATCCTCCACCTGCGCGACCTGGCGCGACTGATGCACGAAGGCACCGCCGACGTCGAGAGCCGTCCGGTCGCCGGACTGATCCGGCCGGCGCTGTTCGTGCCCGAATCCAAGAAGGCGGACGACATGCTGCGGCAGATGCAGCTCGAGTCGAACCACATCGCGATGGTCGTCGACGAGTACGGCGGGATCGCGGGCCTCGTGACCCTCGAAGACATCATCGAGGAGCTCGTGGGCGACATCGCCGACGAGTACGACAAGGCCGACGGGGAGGTCGAAGACCTCGGCGGCGGGATCTACCGGGTGAGCGCGCGACTCCCCATCGACGAGCTCGGCGACCTCTTCCAGCTCGAGCTCGACGACGACGACGTCGACTCGGTCGGCGGACTGCTCACCAAGGCGCTCGGCCGCCTGCCGGTGAAGGGATCCGTCGCCCGCGTCGACGGGCTGCTCCTCACCGCCGAGCGCACCGACGGCCGCCGGCGACGGCTTCGCACCGTGCGGGTCGAACGCGACCCCGAGGCTCCGACGAGCGATGACGACGATCGTCGGGAGGACACCCGCCGGGCTGAAGAGCGGGAGGCGGAGAGCCGTCGGGCCGACGATCGGCGCACCGAGCGGCGCGAGGCTCAAGAGCGCCGCGAGGAGCGGGCGGAAGAGCGCCGCGCCGAGCGCCGGCCCCAGCCCGAGGTCACCCGATGAGCGCCTTCCGAGCCGGCTTCGTCTCCTTCGTGGGACGCCCCAACGTGGGCAAGTCCACCCTGACCAACGCGCTCGTCGGCGAGAAGGTCGCCATCACCTCCTCGAAGCCGCAGACCACCCGGCGCGCCATCCGCGGCGTCGTGCACGCGCCCGGCGGCCAGCTGATCGTGGTCGACACCCCCGGCATCCACCGCCCCCGCACCCTCCTCGGCCAGCGGCTCAACGATCTGGTCTCCTCCACGCTGTCGGATGTCGACATCGTGGCCATGTGCTTCCCCGCCGGGGACGACATCGGGCCCGGCGACCGGTTCATCAACGAGCAGCTCGACGATTACCCGAACGCCAAGAAGGTCGCGATCATCACCAAGGTCGACACCGTCCCGCGCGACCGGGTGGCCGACCAGCTCCTCGTGGTCTCCCAGCTGCGGGAGTGGGAGAGCCTCGTCCCGGTCTCCGCGGTCAACGGCACTCAGCTTGATGTCCTCGTGCAGGAGCTCCTTGCGCTGATGCCCGAGTCGCCGCCGCTGTACGGCGAGGACGCCGTCACCGACGAGACCCTCACCGAGCGGGTGGCCGAACTCGTGCGTGAAGCAGCCCTCGAGGGCGTCAGCGACGAGCTTCCCCACTCCATCGCGGTCACCATCGACGACATGATCGAGCGCGAGGACAAGGACCTCCTCGAGATCTACGCCAACCTCTTCGTCGAGCGCGACAGCCAGAAGGGCATCATCATCGGCAAGGGCGGCTCCCGCCTGAGAGACGTGGGCGTCCGGGCACGTGCCGCCATCGAGCCCCTCGTGGGCAAGCCCGTGTTCCTCTCGCTGCGCGTGAAGGTGGCCAAGGAGTGGCAGCGGGATCCGAAGCAGCTGGGCCGGCTGGGGTTCTAGCCGTCCCGGGTTCTCGCGTGGTGCGACCTCTGGGGTGACGCGACGGGCCTCGCCTCGGCGGCGCCCCCGTGGTGACCAGTGGTGGTCGTGGATGACCAGCCGCTCTTCCGCTCGGCCTGCGCAGGCTCGTCGATTCTCAGGACGACCTCGAGGTCGAGGGCGACCCGTGTGCTGCGGAGACATCGCCGGACGTGGTGCTGATGGACATCCGGATGCCGGGGGTGGACGGCATCGCGGCGACGGAGCGGATCATGGCCGAGGCGGACGCGGGAGATCGCACGCCGCCGCCGGTCCTCGTGCTCACGACCTTCGATCTCGACGAAGGCGCTGCCCGCGCCATCCGCGCCATGCCAGCGGGTTCGTGCTGAAGGATGCCGAGCCGGAGTTCCTGCTCGCCGCGATCCGCACCGTGCACGCCGGAACCGCCGTCATCGCGCCGAGCGCCACCCAGAGCCGTTCGAGCACGTCGCCGACCGGGCTCCGGTCGGCGCAACTGACACCCATCTCGCCGCCCTGAGCGACCTCGAGCGGGAGATCCTCCTCCTGGCCGCCCGGGGGCTCAGCAACGCCCAGATCGCCGCCGCGCAGTACGTGAGGAGGCGACGGTCAAGACGCGCATCTCGCGGATCCTCTCCAAGCTGTCCCTCCGGGATCGAGTGCAGCTCGTGGTCGTCGCCCCCGAGCGCCGGCTGCTCGGCTGACCGGCGCCCCGAGCCCGCTGCGGATATCGGTCCGGGCGGAGTGGAGCGCGGCGCTGCCCCGGCCCGCCCCCTAGCCTGAGCCGGAAGGAGGCGAGGGCGTGCAGGCAATCGGGTCGATCAGCGTGCTGGATGGGCCCGTCTTCCTGGCCTGCTTCCTCGTGCTGGCCGCTCTCCTCGTGCTGCTCGCGACTCCCGGCCCCGGCGTCCGCCGCCCCTCTCAGCGGCACCTCGCCACGGTCGCCGTCGGAGCCGTCGTCGGCGGTGCGGTCGGGGCGATCCTGACCTGGCTCCTCTCCGACGTGCTGAACGTGTTCGGACTGTCCCTCACCTGGGTCGTGCGCTGGGCGGACACGGTGGCCTTTGCCGCGTGGGGGATGGCGCTCGTCAACCTGGTCCGCACCCGCTGGTGGCGGAAGATGGTGGCCGTCGCGACGGCCGCCCTCACCCTGTTCTGCCTCGGACTCGTCTTCAACCTCGACTTCGGCAAGTTCCCCACCTTCGGTGACGCCATCGGGCTCTCCTACACCGATGCGGCGCGCCTGCCGCCCCGTGCGGCCCAGTTGCCCGCCCTTGCGGACTGGCAGCCGCCCGCGCAGATTCCCGCGACGGGCCGGGTGGGGCATCTGCCCATCCCGGCGCCGGTCTCGGGCTTCCCCGCCCGCGAGGCGTACGTGTACCTGCCGCCGGCCGCGCTCGTCGCCGATCCTCCGGCCCTACCGGTGGTCGTGGTGCTCGGGGGTCAGCCGGGGGAGCCTGCCGACCTCTTCCGAGCGGGACGCCTCGATGTGCTGCTCGACCGGATCGCGGCCGCGCACAGCGGGGTGGCGCCCATCGTGGTGGTGCCGGACCAGCTGGCGGATCCCTCGGCCAATCCGATGTGCGTCGACGGTCCCGCCGGCGCGTCCGAGACCTATCTCACCGTCGACGTGCCCGCCTGGATCCGGGCACACCTCGGGGTCACCGCGGACCGCACGGGCTGGACGATCGCCGGGTTCTCCCAGGGGGGAACCTGCGCCATCCAACTGGGTGCCGGGCATCCGGAGCTGTTCGGCTCCGTCATCGACGTGTCGGGGGAGGAGGCGCCGTCCCTGGGCGGCCGGACGGTGACGATCGACCAGGGGTTCGGGGGCGACGAGGCGGCCTACCTCGCGGCGACGCCCGCCGGCCTGCTCGCCGCGCACGCCCCATATCCGGACAGCTGGGCGCTCTTCGCGGCCGGTGAGGCCGACAGCGCGTACTCTGCATCAATGCGGGCGGTGGCCGCCCGGGCCGCCAGCGCCGGCATGAGGGTCGAAATCGACGTCTCCCCCGGGACCGGGCATGACTGGAACACGGCACGCTACGGGCTGCAGAGCGGGTTCACCCGGCTGCTGCAGCGATGGGGGATTCCAGGATGAGGCGAGTACGGCAGGAGTTCGCGCGCCATCCGGTCACGCTCGTCCTGCTGCTCACCTTCGCCGGCCTGGCGCTCGCCACCTCTCCGCTGCGGATGCTCGCCGAGGACGAGTTCCGCGTCCTGCTGGGCATGGGGATCGCCCCGCTGCGGGAGGCCGACAACCTCTGGTCCTTGCTCACCTTCGGCCTGTTCGCCGACTCCCCGGCCGAGCTGGCGCTCGCGCTGCTGATGCTCGTCGCCTGCGTGGGGATCGGCGAGCGTCTGATGGGACGGTGGCGCACCGCAGTCGCGTTCGTGGCGACCCCTGCTCTCGGCGCGCTCGCCACGATCGGTCTCGAGGCCGGCGGCGTGCTCGGCCTGGGGGAGTGGGACGACGGGCTGCCGATCTTCGACCCGTTCGCACCCCTCGTCGGCGTGGTCCTCACCGCGAGTGCTTACGCGAACCCCCTCTGGCGCAGGCGGATCCGGATTCTCGGCTTCACCGCGCTGCTCGTGATGATCCTCTACTCGGGGACCACCCTCGACCTCGTCCGCCTGCTCAGCGCGCTCGCCGGCCTCGTGCTCGGCACCGTGATCGTGCCGGCCAGGCGCCGGGTGCTCCGCTGGGTGCGCAGCTCGCAGCACGAGGCGCGAACCCTGCTGTCCGCGCTCCTGATCGTGATCGCCGCCGGACCCCTCGTTGCCGTCGCCGGGCTCCCGTGGGGGCTCCAGCCCCTCGGGCCGCTCTTCCGCAGCGGTGCGGCGAGCGGGGCAGACGCGTCGTGCCCGGATCGCCTGGCGGTCACCGCGTCCTGCCTCACGGAGCTGTCCAGGACCCGCTTCGACGGGCTCGGGCCGGTGCTGCTGTCGATCCTCCCGCTGCTCGTGCTCGGCGTCGCCGCCTACGGACTGCTGAGGGGCAGGCGGATCGCCGCCTGGCTGGCCATCGTGCTCAATCTGCTCTTCTCGGCCGTGTCGGCCCTGTACTTCCTGCTGCTGCCCGCCTTCCCCGACGCAGCGGAGCTTCCCCGCGCAGAGGCCGCCGCGGCCACCCTGCCCGTCGCCCTGGCGATCGTGCATCCCCTCGTCATCGCGGGGATCCTCGTGGCCTCGCTGACGCACTTCCCGGTGAAGCCGAGCCGGCGGTCGGCGCGCCGGTACGGGATCACGGTGGCGGCCGCCGCGGTCGGCTCCGGGGTGCTCTACCTCGCGGGCGGCTGGCTGCTCCGGGACCAGTTCGAGCCGCCCGTGACCCTGCTCGACCTGGCGCTCGACCTTCCCGAGCGGTACCTGCCCACGAGCTTCCTCTCCCTGCGCGTCCCCGACGTCCTGCCCTCCGGCGCAGCCGCCGAGATGCTCTACGCGGGCGTCGGCCCGCTCTTCTGGGCCGTGCTGCTCGCGGCAAGCGCCGTCGCGGTGCTGAAGGGCGGCGGACGCGCCAAGGCCAGCGACTTGGACCGGGTGCGCGCGCTGCTGCACCAGGAGGGCATCGGGTCCCTCTCGCACATGGCCACCTGGCAGAACCACGAGTACTGGTTCACGAGCGACGGGCGGGCGGCAGTCGCCTACCGTCGGGTCGCCGGGGCGGCGATCACGACCGGTGGACCCATCGGCCCGGACTGCCACAACGCGGAGGCGGTGCTCGGCTTCGCGCGCTTCTGCGACCTGCAGGGCTGGGCGCCGATCTTCTACGGCATCCCGGAGGAGCTCCGGAGCCGCCTGGATCGCTCGGGCTGGTCCACCGCGGGGATCGGCGGGGACGCGGTCCTCGACCCGGCGCGCTTCAGCCTGAGGGGGAAGCGGTTCCAGGACGTGCGGACGTCGCTCAACCGGGCGGCCAAGCTGGGAGTGACGACGGAGTGGACTTCCTGGGAGCGGCTGAGCCTGGCCGCGCGGACCCAGATCGAGGTGATCTCCGAGGAGTGGGTGGCGGCACGCAACCTGCCCGAGATGGGTTTCACCCTCGGCGGCGTCGACGAGCTGCGGGACCCCGAGGTGGGCCTGCTGCTCGCCGTCTCGCCCACCGGGCGGATCGAGGCGGTGACGAGCTGGCTGCCCACCTACCGCTCCGGCGCGCTGGTCGGCTGGACGCTCGACGTCATGCGGCGTCGCGGGGACAGCATGAACGGCGTCGTCGAGGTGCTCATCGCTCGCACGATGCAGCTCGCCGCAGAACGCGAGCTCGAGTTCGTGAGCCTCTCGGCCGCGCCCCTCGCCGGCGTCGAGGCCGCCTCCGACGCCGACCTCACCGCGCAGGTGCTCGGCTTCCTCGGGCGGCGGCTGGACGCGCTCTACGGCTTCCGGTCGCTGCTGGCGTTCAAGAGCAAGTTCCGGCCCGAGTTCCGTCCGCTCTATCTGGCCTACCCGGACGCCGCGCTCCTGCCCGCCGTCGGGATCGCCATCGCGAGGGCCTATCTGCCGAGGGTGAGCGTGCGCCAGGCCGTCGTGCTGATCCGCTCGCTGCTCTTCGCGCCGCAGCCCACGACGCCCTCACGGGAGAAGGTCCCCGCCCTCTAGGCGGCCCGTGACCGGACGCTGAGAAGGGCGGATGCGCGAGGCGCTCGCGATGGAGCAGGAGCCGGCGGGGCCGTCCGTACGGACTCGCCGGTCCTGCGGAGGCGGTCGCCGAGAAGAAGGCCGAGCTGCTGAGCCGGGCCGGCCTCGGCCTGCGGGAGCGGATCAAGGTCACCCTGCTGTGGGTCGGGTCGCTCGTGTTCTTCTCCTGCCTCGTGCCGCAGCGGTTCGTGCCGATCCTGACCCCGTGAGCCCCAGCCGGCGAAGCAGCTGCCCGTGAGCGGCTTGTCGTCGGTCGCACTGAGCATGCTCAGAAGAGGTAGGACGTGGTGTCGCCGGGGCAGGTCGGATACATCCTGCTCGCGTCGATCACGACATGATCACGCCGCCATGCGGCCGATGCCACCGGCGTCGCCGGTGCGGGGCGATTGGGCCCGTGGTAGCCTGTGTGGGTGATTCTCGGCGGCCTCCTCCTTCTTAGTCGCCGCGACGGGTCCTAGTTCCCAGGCCTTCCCCGTCGCGGAGTTCACGAGCGCCTGAACAGGACCGGAACACCCCGCCAGGAGAAGAAGACCAGTGAAGAACACCCAGAAGCCCTCGTCGATGCCCGTGCATCGCTACCGTCCGTACTCGGAGCAGTTCCGGGTGGAGCTGCCCGACCGCACATGGCCGAGCAGGACCATCACGGTCGCTCCCCGCTGGTGCGCCGTGGACCTCCGCGACGGCAACCAGGCGCTCATCGATCCGATGAGCCCTGAGCGCAAGCGCATCATGTTCGACCTCCTCGTCCGCATGGGCTACAAGGAGATCGAGGTCGGCTTCCCCTCGGCGAGCCAGACCGACTTCGACTTCGTGCGCCAGCTCATCGAGGAGGGCGCCATCCCCGATGACGTCACGATCCAGGTGCTCACCCAGGCGCGGGAGCACCTCATCCGCCGCACCTACGAGTCGCTCGTCGGTGCCAAGCAGGCCATCGTGCACCTCTACAACTCCACCAGCGTGCTGCAGAGGGACGTCGTGTTCCGCAGCGGCAAGCAGGGGATCGTGGACATCGCCCTGGAGGGCGCGCGGCTCTGCCGGCAGATGGAGAGCACGGTGCCGGGCACCGACATCTACTACGAGTACTCGCCGGAGAGCTACACCGGCACGGAGCTCGAGTTCGCCGTCGACGTCTGCAACCAGGTGCTCGCGATCTTCGAGCCGACGCCGGATCGCAAGGTGATCATCAACCTGCCGGCCACCGTGGAGATGGCGACCCCCAACGTCTACGCCGACTCGATCGAGTGGATGGGCCGCCACCTGGCGCACCGCGAGAACGTGATCCTCTCGCTGCACCCGCACAACGACCGCGGGACGGCGATCGCGGCCGCGGAGCTCGGCTACCTCGCCGGCGCCGACCGGATCGAGGGCTGCCTGTTCGGCAACGGCGAGCGGACCGGCAACGTCGACCTGGTGGCGCTCGGCATCAACCTGTTCACCCAGGGGGTCGACCCGCAGATCGACTTCTCGGACCTGGACGGCATCCGCCGCACCGCGGAGCACTGCAACCAGCTTCGGGTGCCCGAGCGCAGCCCGTGGGCGGGCGACCTCGTCTACACGGCGTTCAGTGGCAGCCACCAGGACGCCATCAAGAAGGGCTTCGAGGCCATGGCCGTCGAGGCGAAGGCGCAGGGCAAGGCCGTCGAAGAGCTGGAGTGGGCGGTGCCGTACCTGCCGGTCGACCCCAAGGATCTCGGGCGCAGCTACGAGGCCGTCATCCGCGTCAACTCCCAGTCGGGCAAGGGAGGCGTGGCCTACCTGCTCAAGGCGGACCACGCGCTGGACCTGCCGCGACGACTGCAGATCGAGTTCTCCGGCGTCGTGCAGGCCCGCACCGACGCGGAGGGCGGCGAGGTGACGAGCGACGAGATCTGGGCGATCTTCCAGGACGAGTACCTGCCCGCCCGTCGGGACGCCGACAAGTGGGGCCGGTTCGAGCTGCAGAGCACCCGCACTGCCAGCGACATGACCGGTTCGGTCACCCTGCAGGCCAAGCTCCGGGTCTCCGACGACGTGCTCGACGTCGAGGGCACCGGCAACGGCCCGATCGCCGCATTCCTCGACGTGCTCGCCGACCAGGGCGTGCAGGTGCAGCTCTACGACTACGTCGAGCACGCCCTCTCGGCGAGCGGCGACGCGCTCGCCGCGTCCTACGTGGAGCTCGAGGTGAACGGCCGCCGCCTGTGGGGCGTGGGCATCGACGCCGACAGCTCCACCGCCTCGCTCAAGGCCATCGTGTCGAGCGTCAACCGCGCGATCCGCGCGGAGGTGGGCGACCAGGTCGACCTCGCCTTCGTCTGAGTGCCCGTTCCGGCGCGAAGTGCCCATTACATGGGGCACTTCGCGCCGGAACGGGCACCTCAGTCGCGCGGCGGGAAGGGATGCGGTCAGCCGCGGCGGCGGCGCAGCGGGCGCTGCTCGGGAAGGCTCCAGCCGAAGCGGACCGCCAGCAGGCGGATCAGGACGGTGACCACCACGCAGACCGCGGCGGCGCCCTCGATGGGCATGCCGAAGCGCAGGAACACCGCGAGGACGACGGTGCCCGCGCCCGCCGCCACCGCGTAGAGCGAGCCGACGTGCATGAGTGCGATGGGCAGATTCAGCAGCAGGTCGCGGAGCACCGAGCCGCCCACGGCCGACACCACGCCGACGAATACGGCGGGTACGACCGGCAGTCCCGCAGCGAGCGCCTTCGAGGTGCCGATGGCCCCGAATAGGCCGATGGTCAGGGCGTCCAGTGCGGTGACGAGCCCGTCCAGGCGTCGGAAGACCTGCTGCAGGAGCATGCCGACCAGTGCTGCCGCCACGGCGGTGGGCAGGTACCAGTTGGTCTGCAGCGCGACCGGGGTCTCGGACATGAAGAGGTCCCGCAGGAGTCCGCCGCCGAGCCCGGACGCGACGCCGATGATGGCGACGCCGAGGAGATCGAGGCGCCGGTCCCGGAAGCCGGCTGCGAAGGCGGCACCCTGCACGCCGCCGACGGCGACGGCAGCGAGGTCTGCCCAGAGCGGGATGATGAAGGGCGTGGCCACTCCCGAATTCTCCCGCATACCGCCGGGCCGCGGCCCGCGCGCCAGTCGGCTCCTCGCCGTATCGAGAGTCGACATTCCCGGGAAGGGGTTGGCGTGTGTTCGCGGCGTCGGGCAGTCTGGACCAATGGCACTCATGACATCGACTCTCGACTCGGTCATCGTGGTCTGGCACGTCGCGGTCAACGCCGGCGATGCGGACGCGGCTGCGTCGGCCTGCACGGAGGATGTCGTGATGCGCGGCCCCCAGGGCACCGCTCACGGCCGGGACGAGATGCGGACGTGGGTCGGGGCGGCCGGCATCCGGCTGATGCCCAAGGAGGCCTACGACGTGCCGGGCGGCATCGTCGTGGCTCAGGAGGCCACCTGGCCGGGCCGGGAGGACTTCGACGCGAACGGAACGCCCGCCAAGCTCTACACGAGCTTCGGCCTGCGCGACGGGTCGATCTGCGGCGTCTACCTCTTCGACAGCCTCGAGGAGGCGCGGGCCTACCCGATGGCGGCCTGACCGCTCAGGGCTGCAGCTGCAGCGTGGCGAGGGCGTGCGACCAGTCCGCCCGGTCCTCCTCCGTGAGGAACACGCCGGTGAGCACGATCCGCACCGATCCTCCGGCATCGGTCGCGGCGATCACGGCGTACTCCGAGCCCGCGTCGCCGCACTCCGTGTAGAAGGCGTACTTGCCGGTGAGGCCGTTCTCGGCGTAATCGTCGGTCTGCTGCAGGACGCACACCTTCTCGGCCTCAAGAGAGGCGTTGTTCAGCAGATTGTCGACCGTGTACGAGGAGTGGGCGGTCGCCGAGGCACGAAGATCCACCCCGGCTTCCGACCAGCCGGAGGAGAACGCGTCGAGGTCGGCCGCCGCAGCGAGCGCGTCGAACTTCGCGCCGTAGGAGTCCTCGAAGGGCGCCCCGTCGAGCTCCGACCAGCGGGTGGGCAGCTCAACCGTGATCGAGCCGGAGTCATTCGACACCTCCGTGTAGGCGCTGTCGGCCGCCGTCTCCGGTGAGGCGGAAGGGGCGGCCGACGAGGGGGCGGCGAGTGGCGTTGCCACGCCTGATGGCTTCGCTCCCGGTGCGCATCCTGCCAATGCCGCCGCGATCGCGCAGGCGATCGCCACGTTGGCGGCTCGGACAAGGGTCTTCTGCTGCGACACTGCAACTCCTCGAACCCCCGCCGGCCGACACCTCGGACGGCCCCCAGAGCGAGGGAATACCGCACCCTAGCGCGATACTTGACGGATGCCGGTCTACCGCGACGAAGCCATCGTGCTTCGCACCCACAAGCTGGGTGAAGCGGACCGCATCGTCACGATGCTGTCCCGGCAGCACGGCAAGATCCGTGCGGTGGCCCGGGGCGTGCGGAAGACCTCGTCCAAGTTCGGCGCCCGGCTGGAGCCCTTCATGCTCGTCGACGTGCAGCTCCACGAGGGGCGCACCCTCGACGTGATCACCCAAGCGGAATCCCTCGCCTCCTATGGGGCCATCATCGCCGCCGACTACGCCGCGTACACTGCCGCGAACGCGATGGTGGAGACGGCTGACAAGCTGACCGAGGGGGAGGGATCGCTGCAGCAGTACCTGCTGCTCGTCGGCGCCCTCCGCTCGCTGTCCAGGAGCGAGCACGGCGCGGGGCCCACCCTCGACTCCTACCTGCTCCGCGCCCTCTCCATCGCAGGCTGGGCGCCGAGCTTCGACGACTGCGCCGTCACCGGCGCCCCCGGGCCGCACACCGTGTTCGTGGTGCAGCTCGGCGGAGTCGTGGCCGACGCGGTCGCCCCGCCGGGGTCGCCCCGCCTGCAGCGCTCGGTCATCGAGCTGCTCGGCGCGCTCCTCTCCGGCGACTGGGCGGCGGCAGACGCGGCGGACGAGCGCACCCAGGCGCAGGCGAGCGGAGTGGTCGCCGCCTACGTGCAGTGGCACCTCGAGCGGGGCCTGCGATCCCTTCAGCACGTGGACCGCACCGCCACCGACCGACCTGCCAACGCCGGAGCCGGAGCCTGATGCCCAAGCCCACCACGCACCGCGACGCGGTGCCCTACCGACCGGTCGACTGGACCGGCCAGCAGCCGCCTGCCCTGCCCGCGGGCGCCGTTCCCCGGCATGTCGCCGTCGTGATGGACGGCAATGGCCGCTGGGCGAACGCCCGGGGGCTGCCGCGGGTCGAGGGCCACAAGGCGGGGGAGACGGCGCTCCTCGACGTGGTGGCGGGCGCCATCCAGATCGGGGTGACGCACCTCAGCGTGTATGCGTTCTCCACCGAGAACTGGCGGCGCTCACCCGACGAGGTGCGCTTCCTGATGGGCTTCAACCGCGAGGTGCTGCACCGGCGGCGGGATCAGCTCAACGAGTGGGGCGTGCGCATCCGCTGGGCCGGGCGCAAACCGCGGCTGTGGGGCTCCGTGATCAACGAGCTGCAGTTCGCCGAGCGCCTGACCGCCGGCAACGACGTGCTCACCCTCACCATGTGCGTCAACTACGGCGGCCGGACCGAGATCGCGGACGCGGTGCGGGGAATCGCCGAGGATGTCGCCGCCGGGACCCTCCGTCCGTCCGCGGTCACCGAGAAGCTCCTCGCCCGCCGGCTCTACGTGCCTGAGCTGCCGGACGTCGACCTCTTCGTGCGCAGCAGCGGGGAGCAGCGCACCAGCAACTTCCTGCTGTGGCAGTCGGCCTACGCCGAGCTCGTCTTCCTGCACACCCTCTGGCCGGACTTCACGCGAACCGACCTGTGGCACGCCATCGAGCAGTACGCCGACCGGGACCGCCGCTTCGGGGGCGCGACGGACGCGCCGACCGGCTGAGACCGGGCCGCGGGATCCCCGGTCCGCCCTCCGATCGCGGCGGTACCGCCCGGGGAGGGTGAGCGGGAGGGTGAGCGCATGCCGTCCGCCTCTCTCGCCGCCGCCATCGACAGCTTCACCCACCACCGCGACCACCTCGCGGTCGCGTCGACCGGCCTCCCACGAGGCAGACGGTCGCCGCGCGCACCGCAGACCTGGCCGCGTGGTGGGCCGCGGACCGCGACCCCCAGGGCTACGACCCGGTGATCGAGCGGACCCGGGCCGCCTACGCCCGCCTCGTCGGCGTGCCGGCCGGCGCCGCCGCCATCGGCTCCCAGGCGTCGGTGCAGACCAGCCTGATCGAGGCAGTCGTTCCCGCCGGCGCGGAGGTGCTCGTCCCCGCGAGAGCGGTCTTGCTCACCCCGTCACCCGGCGATCAGGATCCGCTGCGGCCGGACGGGGAGCGGGTCCCCGGCGCGCAGCATGCCGTCAGGCTAGCTCTCGGCCCCGGATAGACTCGGGGCCGCACCCGGCCGGGCACCCAGTCCGGCCAGATCCTGGAGTTCTCACGTGGCAGCCTCTCGTCTCGATTCCGTCATCGCGCTCGCCAAGCGGCGCGGGTTCGTCTTCCAGGCGGGAGAGATCTACGGCGGAACGCGCTCCTCCTGGGACTACGGCCCCCTCGGAGTCGAGCTCAAGGAGAACATCAAGCGCCAGTGGTGGCGCTCGGTGGTGCGGGGCCGCGAGGACGTGGTGGGCCTCGACAGCAGCGTGATCCTGCCCCGTCAGGTGTGGGAGGCGTCCGGGCACGTCGAGGTGTTCAGCGACCCGCTCGTCGAGTCCCTGCACACGCACAAGCGATACCGTGCCGACCACCTGCTGGAGGCGTACGAGGCCAAGCACGGTCGCCCGCCCGAGAACGGCCTCGCGGACATCCGCGACCCGGAGACCGGCCAGCCGGGCGCCTGGACCGAGCCCAGGCCCTTCTCCGGGCTCCTCAAGACGTTCCTGGGTCCCGTCGACGACGACCAGGGCATGCACTACCTGCGCCCGGAGACCGCGCAGGGCATCTTCGTCAACTTCGCCAACGTGCTCAACTCGGCGCGGATGAAGCCGCCGTTCGGCATCGGCCAGATCGGCAAGAGCTTCCGCAACGAGATCACGCCGGGCAACTTCATCTTCCGCACCCGCGAATTCGAGCAGATGGAGATGGAGTTCTTCGTCGAGCCGGGCACGGACGAGGAGTGGCACCAGTTCTGGATCGACGAGCGACTCCGCTGGTACGTCGACCTCGGCATCAACCCCGACAACCTGCGGCTCTACGAGCACGCCAAGGAGAAGCTGTCGCACTACTCCAAGCGGACCGTGGACATCGAGTACCGATTCGGCTTCCAGGGCGGCGAGTTCGGCGAGCTCGAGGGCATCGCGAACCGGACCGACTACGACCTGACCACCCACTCCAAGCATTCGGGCACCGACCTCAGCTATTTCGATCAGACGAAGAACGAGCGCTGGGTCCCGTATGTGATCGAGCCGGCCGCCGGGCTGACGCGCAGCCTGATGGCGTTCCTGGTCGACGCGTTCTCCGAGGACGAGGCGCCCAACACCAAGGGCGGCGTGGACAAGCGCACCGTCCTGCGCCTCGATCCGCGCCTTTCGCCGGTCAAGGCCGCGGTGCTGCCGCTGTCCCGCAACGAGCAGCTGTCGCCGGTCGCGAAGGCGCTCGCCGCTGACCTGCGCCGCGACTGGAACGTGGAGTTCGACGACGCCGGCGCCATCGGCCGCCGGTACCGCCGGCAGGATGAGATCGGCACCCCGTTCTGCATCACCGTGGACTTCGACTCCCTCGAGGACAACGCGGCGACCGTGCGGGAGCGCGACTCCATGAGCCAGGAGCGGGTCTCCATCGACCGCCTGCACGGCTACCTGGCCGAGCGCCTCACCGGCTGCTGAGACCCCGCGCCGGACGCGGCGCGCCGCCCGGTGGCCGCGCGCGTCCTCGCTACGCTGACGCCATTCCCATCGACGAAGACGAGGTGCGATGAACGACATGCCCGCCACGGACCAGCCGGCCGCTGCCGGCCACCAGGTCAGTCGCGCACTGGATGAGGGATCGCTCGACTACTGACGTCCGGGAATGACCGGCGGGGTGCAGAAGTTGCCTTGATCATGAGCATTCCCGTGAAGGTCGACATCTGGTCGGACATCGCCTGCCCCTGGTGCTACATCGGCAAGCGCAAGTTCGAGGAGGGCGTGCTCCGCTTCGGCGGCGACGTCGAGGTGGAGTACCACAGCTTCGAGCTGTCTCCTGACACCCCCGTCGACTTCGAGGGCAGCGCCGCCGACTATCTCGCCGGCCACAAGGGCCTGCCCCGCGAACGCGCCCAGCAGATGATCGACTCCGTGATCGGGGTCGCCGCCCAAGTCGACCTCGACTACGACTACGAGGCGCTGCAGCACACCAACACCGTGAAGGCGCACCAGCTGGTGCACTACGCGAAGGCGGTCGGCCGGCAGGTCGAGATGAAGGAGCGGCTGCTCCGCGCCTACTTCGTGGAGGGGCGTCACGTCGGACGCGTCGAGGACCTCGCCGACCTGGCCGAGGAGCTCGGCTTCGACCGGGCCGATGTGCTGGCCGCGCTCGAGACCGACCGGTTCCTGGCGGACGTTCGTGCCGACCAGGCGCAGGCCGTGGCCTATGGGATCAACGGCGTCCCGTTCTTCGTGCTGGAGGGCAAGTACGGCATCTCCGGCGCCCAGGACCCCGCGGTCTTCGCCGGAGCGCTCGAGCAGGTCGCCGCCGAGCGGGTCGAGTCGTGACCGCGTCCGCGTCCGTGTCCGTGTCCGCGTCCGCGTCCGTGGAGTCGACGGTTCCGCTCGTCGTCGCGCCCTCGCTGACGCTGCTCGGCGTCGCCGGCGCGGCGGTCTGCATCGACGATGTCTGCGAGATTCGGGCCGACTGAGCGACACCGAGTGCGCCTCGAGGCACCGAGCGCACGCCGTGCCCGGGTAGCGCTCGGCGTCTCGGGGCGCGCCGGGTGTTTCGGGGCGCGCTCGGTGCGTTGCCGCGGTGGAGTGCAGGTCAGTCGCTGATGTCGGCGAGTGTCGCGTCGAGGGCGCGGACCAGGGCGTCGGCATCCACGAAGAGGCTGAGGCCGTGCTCGCCGCCGCCCATCGCCACGCGGCGGCCCGAGATCCGCTCGTCGGCGTAGACGGGCCAGGCCGTGGTGCTGCCCAGCGGCGTGATCGTGCCCCGCTGGTATCCGGTGGCCTCGAACGCCTGGGCGGCGTCGGGCAGCTGCAGCTTGTTCACCCCGACCACGGCCCGCAGCTTGGACCAGGCGATCTGCCGGTCGCCTGGCACGAGGGCGAACAGGAAGGTGCCGTCCTTGCGCTTCACCACGAGCGACTTGACGATGTCGCTCGGCGCGATGCCCAGCAGCTCCGCCGCCTGCTCGAGCGACTCGGCCGCCGGCCGGGTCACGACCTCGACGGCGAGGCCGAGCTCACGCGCCGCCTTCTCCACCCGCTCCCGCGTCATGCCTCGATCCTCGCACCCGGTCTCCTGGCGGTCCGGTGTGTCGCGCGGCATCCACTCGCCACGAGGTGCCGCCATCCGGGCTGGAAGCGGGATTTCGTGGCAAGTCGGTGCTCGCGAGGGAAGCCCGCCCCGGAGGGTCGGGCGCGTCTGGGAGAATCGATGCGATGTCCACCCTCACCGCGCCGGCAACCGCCCTGGCGATCGGACCGCTGCGCCTCGATGCGCCGGTCGTGCTCGCGCCCATGGCGGGCATCACCAACACCGCATTCCGTCGGCTCTGCCGGGAGTTCGGCGCCGGTCTCTACGTCAGCGAGATGATCACCAGCCGCGCGCTGGTGGAGCGCACGCCCGAGACGATGCGGCTGATCACCCACCATGAGTCGGAAACCCCGCGCTCCATCCAGCTCTACGGTGTGCACCCCGCGACCGTGGCGGAGGCCGTGCGGATCCTCGTCGACGAGGACCGCGCCGACCACATCGACCTGAACTTCGGCTGCCCGGTGCCCAAGGTCACCCGCAAGGGCGGGGGAGCCGCACTGCCCTGGAAGCTCGATCTCTTCCGCGACATCGTCGAGGGTGCGGTCCGCTCGGCGGGCGCGGTGCCGCTCACGATCAAGATGCGCAAGGGCATCGACGCCGACCACCTCACCTACCTGGAGGCGGGCAGGATCGCCGAGGGCGCCGGCGTCGCGAGCATGGCTCTGCACGCCCGCACGGCCTCGGAGTTCTACTCCGGCCACGCCGACTGGTCGGCGATCGCCAAGCTCAAGGAGACCGTCACGAGCGTCCCCGTGCTCGGCAATGGCGACATCTGGTCCGGTGCCGACGCGGTCCGCATGGTGCGCGAGACCGGCTGCGATGGCGTCGTGGTCGGTCGCGGCTGCCTCGGCCGCCCCTGGCTCTTCGGCGACCTGGCCGCAGCCTTCGCCGGCGAGGAGCGCATCGCGATGCCCTCCCTCGGCGAGGTGGCCCGCACCTTCCGTCGGCACGCCGAGCTGCTCGTCGAGTTCTTCGGCAGCGAGGATCGCGGCTGCCGCGACATCCGCAAGCACGTCGCCTGGTACTTCAAGGGCTACCCCGTCGGCGGTGACACCCGCGCCAGCCTCGCCACCTCCGACAGCCTGCAGGAGATCGACGACCTCCTGGGCACGCTCGATGCCGACTCGCCCTATCCCGGTGAGGCGGCGGAAGGCCAGCGCGGCCGCGCCGGCAGCCCCAAGCGCCCCGTGCTGCCCGAGCGCTGGCTGGAAAGCCGCGTCCTCGGCACCGCCGAGCGCACCGAGGTCGCCGGGGCGGAGCTCGATTCCAGTGGCGGCTGACGCACCGGCTGTCGGTGCCCGCGATCCCGGGTACACCGACCGGGACCGGGAGCGGTGGCTCCCCGAGCAGCACTCCAGCCGCCGCAGCGACTTCGCCCGTGACCGTGCCCGCCTGGTGCACTCCAGCGCCCTGCGCCGGCTCGGCGCCAAGACGCAGGTGCTGAGCCCGACGGCCGGCGTCGACTTCGCTCGCAACCGCCTCACGCACTCCCTGGAGGTGGCCCAGGTCGGCCGGGAACTCGCCGCGAGCCTCGGGCTCAACCCCGACGTGGTGGACACCGCGTGCCTCGCCCACGACATCGGCCACCCGCCGTTCGGCCACAACGGTGAGCGGGCACTCTCGGAGTGGGCCGTCGACATCGGCGGCTTCGAGGGCAACGCGCAGTCCCTGCGCCTCCTCACCCGCCTCGAGCCGAAGGTCTTCGGGCCTGACGGCCGGCCGTACGGGGTCAACCTGACCCGCGCGAGCCTCGACGCGAGCTGCAAGTACCCGTGGCCCGCAACCCGGTCCATCGAGGATCCGAGCGGGCGCGCCAAGTTCGGCTACTACACCGACGACGCGGCGGCCTTCGCCTGGCTGCGCGAAGGCGCCCCCGAGGGGATCCGCTGCATCGAGGCCCAGGTGATGGATCTCAGCGACGACATCGCCTACTCGGTGCACGACTTCGAGGACGCGGTGACCGGCGGCTACATCGACGTTCGCGCCCTCGCGCACCGCAAGCACCACGACGAGCTGGTGACCGCGATGCATGCCTGGATCGGCGGCGAGTACGACCACGCGCAGCTGATCGGCGCCTTCGACCGCCTCGACTCGCTGGACTTCTGGCTGGCGACCTGGGACGGCTCCCGCCGGGATCAGGGCCGCCTCAAGAACCTCACCAGCCAACTCATCGGCCGATTCGCCGGCGCAGCGACTCGCGCCACCCGCGCCGCCTATCCGCAGTCGCTCCTCAGCCGCTTCGCCGCGAACGTCGTGGTGCCGCCGGAGATCGGCGCCGAGATCGCCGTGCTCAAAGGCATCGTCGCCGCGTTCGTGATGACCAGCACCACCCGCACGCCGGTGTACCGCCAGCAGCGCGCCGTGCTGCAGGAACTGGCCGACGTGCTCGTCACTCGGCCCGAGGCCCTCGACCCGGCGTTCGCCGCCGATTTCAGGGAGGCCGGCACGGACGCCGAGCGCCGCCGTGCGGTCGTCGACCAGGTGGCGAGCCTCACGGACCAGTCGGCGATGGCATGGCACGAGCGGCTCGTCGGCTGACACTGCCTCGGCCGACCACGTTCGCCGACGTGGCGGGGGAGGGCATCCTGCTCGCCGGCGGCGCGCGGGCGCTCCTGCTGCAGCTGGCGCACCCGGCGGTCGCCCGGGGGGTGGCCGAGCACAGCTCCTTCGCCGAGGACCCGGTACCCCGACTCACCGGCACCCTCACCTACCTCTACGTGCTCGCCTTCGGCACCGAGGAGGAGATCGCCCGGGTGGCCGCCCACGTCGGCCGCGCACACCGGGGGGTGCGCGCCGTCGACGGGGAGCCGCCCTACGACGCTGCGAATGCGGACCTCCAGCTCTGGGTGGCCGCCACCCTCTACGAGACGACAGTGCTCATGTACGAGCGCGTTTTCGGCCCGCTGCCCGCCGCTGCCGCCGACGAGGTCTATGCGCAGAGTGGGCGGATCGGCACCGCGCTCGGGATGCCGGCGTCCGCCTGGCCGGAGGACCGGTCCGCCTTCGCCGAATACTGGGCCGCCACGGTGGGCGCACTCGTCGTCGGGCCGACGGCGCGACGGCTCGCGCATGCGCTGCTCCGCCCGGAGGGGGCACCCCTGTGGCTGAGGGCCGCTCTGCCCCTGGCACGCCCGGTGACCGCCGCTCTCCTGCCCGACGGGGTGCGCCGCGGCTACGGCGTCCGATGGAGCGCCGAGCACCAGGCGCGGGCCGACCGACTGCTCGGCCTCATCCTCGCCGGCTACCGGGTGCTGCCCCGCCGGATCCGGCACCTGCCCGGGCGACGAGTACTGCGGCACTTCCGGGCCGAGACCTCACCTGCGGGCTGAGCCGCGGGTCGCTACAGCACGCGCTGCAGGAACTCCCTGGTCCGGGCATTCCGTGGGCGGGTGAGCACCTCGTCCGGGGTGCCCCTCTCGACCACTGCGCCGTCGTCCATGAAGGTGATCTGGTCCGCAACCTCGGCGGCGAAGTTCATCTCGTGCGTCACCACGACCATGGTCATCCCCGAGCGGGCCAGCTCCCGCATCACGGCGAGCACCTCGCCCACGAGCTCCGGGTCGAGCGCGGAGGTGGGCTCGTCGAACAGCATCACCTCGGGGTCCATGGCCAGAGCGCGAGCGATCGCGACCCGCTGCTGCTGCCCGCCGGACAGCTGTGCGGGATAGTGCCCGGCCCAGTCGGCGAGGCCCACCCGGTCCAGAAGCTGCATGGCACGGGCCCTTGCGTCGCGCTTGGGCTGGCGGAGCACCGCCAGCGGAGCCGCGGTGATGTTGTCGAGGGCGGTCATGTGCGGGAACAGGTTGAACCGCTGGAAGACCATGCCGATGGTGCGCCGCTGGTCCGCCACCTGGCGCGGCGTCATCTCGTAGAGCTTGCCCTTCTTGGGCGAGTAGCCGACGAGGTGGCCGCCGACCTCGATGCGGCCGCCGTCCACGGTCTCCAGGTGGTTGATGCAGCGCAGCAGCGTCGACTTTCCCGAACCGGATGGCCCGAGCAGAACCGCCACCTCTCCGCGTCTCACGGTCAGGTCGATGCCCTTGAGCACCTCCCTGCTGCCGAAGCGCTTCCGCACCGCGCGCACCCGGATCAGCGCATCGTCGTCGTCAGCCACGTGCGTCGCTCCTTCTGCGGAGTGCGGACCAGGCGCGCGAGAGGGTGCGGTCCAGGATTCCGTCCTGCGCGCCTGTGCCGCGACCGAATCGCTTCTCGAGGTAGTGCTGGGGGATCGACAGGGCCGTCGTCATGACGACGTACCAGATGGTGATGACGAGCAGCAGCTCCACCTGGCGCAGGTTCTGCGAGGCGATCCGGGTCGCCGCCGTGTAGAGCTCGAGCACGGCGATGACCGAGAGCAGCGACGTGTCCTTCAGCATCGAGATCGTCTCATTGCCCATGGGCGGGATGATGACCCGCATCGCCTGGGGGAGCACGATCTTGGAGAACGTCCTCAGCGGGCTCATCCCCAGCGAGTACGCGGCCTCCCGCTGGCCCGAATCCACCGAGAGGAGGCCGGCGCGGATGATCTCCGCCGAGTAGGCGGTCTGATTCAGGGTGAGCGCGATCAGACCGGCGACCAGAGGCGGTATCAGGGCGTTCGTATTCGCCCGGAGGAACACGATGTCGGTCATCGGAACGCCGAAGACGATCTCGCTGAAGAGCAGCCCGAGGTAGCCCCAGAACACGATCTGCACCAGCAGGGGACTGCCGCGGAAGACCCACACGTAGAACCAGGCCAGGAAGGACAGGACAGGGTTGGCGCTCAGCTTCATCCCCGCCACCAGCACTCCGAGGACCGTCGACACGGCCATGGCGGCGAAGGTCAGGAACACCGTCATCACCGCGCCGCTCAGGATGCGGGAGTTGAAGAGGTAGTTGCCGATCGTGGCGTGATCGATGTTCTGGTTGTTCCAGAGCTCGACGGCCAGCCAGGCGAAGAGGAGGCCGAGGACGAGGGCCGAGGCCCAGCGCCAGGGGTGACGCAGAGGGACCGCGAGAACGTCGTCGCTCTCCGTCGTCGCCTGGCGCTGGGTGTCGGTCATGGCTAGTCGCCGGTCGTCGCGAGGTTCAGCCCGGCCTTGTCGATGGCGAAATCGGCGAGGTTCCACTTGCTGAGGAGCTTCTCGTATGTGCCGTCGTCGATCACCGACTGCAGCGCCAGCTGCAGTGCGGCAGCAAGTCCATCCGACTTCTTCAGCACCCCGATGCCGGTGTAGACCGGGTTCAGACCGGCCGGGCTCTCGGGGTCGGAGATCAGCTCGAAGAACTGACCGTCACCGGCGGTCTGGGCTGCGTAGGCGGCGACATACGCGTCCACGACCTCCGCGGACGCCTGCCCCGCCCGGAGCGCGGTCTGCGAGTCCAGCTCGCTGGGGAGCTCGACCAGCGTGATCGTGGTCCCGGCGGGGCAGTCCTTCGCCCGCTCGGTGAGCACCTCGCCCTGCACCGTCGCCTTCTGCACGGCCACCTTCTTGCCGCACAGGTCGGCGGCAGCCTTGATCCCGTCGGGGTTGCCCTTCTGCACGAGGATTCCGAACCCGCCGTAGAAGTAGTCCACGAAGTCGAGGACCGCTTCGCGCTCCTCGGTGTCGTTCATTCCCGCGATGATCGCATCCCACTTGTTCGACTGCAGTGAGGGAATGATCGTGTCCCAGGCCTGCTGGTTCATCGAGACCTCGGTGCCGAGGCGCGCGCCCAGCTCGTTCATCAGGTCGAAGTCGAACCCTTGGATCTCCTGGTCGTCGTTGTAGAACTCCATGGGAGGGTTCGCGATGTCCGACGCGAACTTGATCCCGTTCTCCTTGTACTGGGCGGGCAGGGCCGCCGCCGCCGCCGTGTCGACCGCCGCGGTGGGGGTGCTGTCCGCCGGTGCGCCGGCGGAACCCGATGCCCCGCCCGCGCACCCCGCGAGGGCGCCGATCATGATCAGTGCGGCCGCGCTGACGACGGCCTTCCGGTGAGTGCTGTGCATTGGTGTCCTCCTGGTTGGCAAGTGGGTGCAGCTGTGCGTCGCGGCTCCGGATCAGAGCGCTGCGGGCTCCTGCAGTCGAAGGAGGTCGTCGATGCTCTCCCGGGCGACGACGACGCGCGACTTCCCGTCTGCGCAGAAGACCACCGCCGGCCGCAGCGCGCCGTTGTAGTTGTTGGCCATCGTGTACGCGTACGCCCCCGTTGTGGTCATGACGACCAGGTCGCCCACCACCGGCTGGTTGAGGGCGATGTCGGCCCGGAGCCGGTCGCCGGACTCGCACTGCCGGCCCACCAGATCCACCGTCTCCGGTAGGCCGCCATCGACCCGGTTGGCGATCAGCGCCTCGTAGCGCTGCCCCGTCAGGGCGATGTCCATGTTGTCGGCCATGCCGCCGTCGACCGCGACGAAGCTCTTGCCGGAGCGCTTGACGGTGTTCACCCGGTAGAGGGTGACCCCTGCCCGGGCGACGATCGATCGGCCCGGCTCGATCAGGAGCTTGGCGCCCGCGGGAAGGACGCGGGCCGCTGCGGCCACGACGGCGTCGAGGTAGGCCTCAACGCTGGGCGGGTCCTCGTCGAAGGTGTACTGCACACCGAGCCCGCCACCGATGTTGTAGACCGGGTACTCGCCGACGCGCCCGATGGCCTCGACCGCCCGCACGAAAGGCTCGGTCTCGAGCACCTGGGAGCCGATGTGCAGATGGATCCCGATCAGCGTGACGTGCTCCAGGCGTGCGATGAGCCGGACTACGTCGTCGAGCTGGTCGAGGGGCACACCGAACTTCGAGTCCTGCCCGCCCGTCGACTGCGACGCGTGCACGTCCGGAGCGACTCCGGGGATGACCCTGAGGAGGACGTTCTGGGGCTCGGCTGCGAGACGCTCGATCCGGTGCAGATCGTCGGTGTTGTCCACGATGATCGCCGCGATGTGGGTCTCCACCGCGAGCCGGATCTCGTCGTCGCTCTTGGCGTTCCCGTGGAGGTAGAGCCGGTCCGCAGGAACGCGGGCCGCCAGAGCGAACTGGAGCTCGCCGAGCCCCGCGACGTCCACGCTCAGTCCTTCCTCCGCGGCGAGGCGGTACATCGCCACGGCGGGGAAGGACTTCGAGGCGAAGAGCACCTCGCTGTTGGGCCACCGCGCTCGCAGTCCGTCGCTCAGTGCCCGAGCTTGTGCACGCAGCCCTGCCTCGTCGTAGACGTACAGGGGTGTGCCGTAGGTGCTGGCGAGGTCCTCGACGCTGCAGCCGCCGATGAGCAGGACGTCGTCCTCGCTCACCGAGCTGTTGACAGGAAGGATCGGCCGGAGTTGATCGAACGTGGTCGGGGTTCCTTTGCATCTTCGGCGTGGAGCGCCGGCGGGGACTTCAACTGATTCCGTCACGCTATTGCCCCCGGAGGCGCGCAATCCGCAGGACGAGCAACGAGATGCCGAACTTTTACATCGCCGAAACACCGCACCGGGGCTCGGCAGCGGTGCGGACCGGGAAAGGAGGCGCGATGCGCAGAACCGGGCCGAGGGGTCCCCGGCCGAATCTAGACTTGCCCGCATGGCGGGCCTCATCCTCAAGTCGGACATCGACGAGGTGCGCGCCCGGGTCAATCTCGGCGATGTCGTCGGCGACTACGTGTCCCTCAAGACCGCCGGCGTCGGGTCCCTCAAGGGGCTCTGCCCCTTCCATGACGAGCGCAGCCCCAGCTTCCATGTGCGTCCGCAGGTGGGCCTCTTCCACTGCTTCGGCTGTGGCGAGGGCGGCGACGTCTACACGTTCCTGCAGAAGATCGACCACGTCACGTTCGCCGAAGCGGTGGAGCGGATGGCCGCGAAGGTCGGTTACACCCTGCACTACGAGGACGGCGGGGCGGCCGCCGAGACCGGCAACCGGGCCCGCATCCTCGCCGCGAACCGCGCCGCGGGCGAGTTCTTCGTGGAGAGGCTCGCGACCCCCGCCGCCGACCCGGGGCGCCGCTTCCTGGGCGAGCGCGGGTTCGACCGCGCCGCGGCCGCCCGCTTCGGCGTCGGCTTCGCCCCCCAGAGCTGGGACGAGCTCACCAAGCACCTGCGCGGGCGCGGCTTCACCGATCTCGAGCTCGCGGCCGCCGGCCTCGTCTCGAGCGGCGACCGGGGCGTCTACGACCGCTTCCGCGGGCGCGTCGTCTGGCCCATCCGCGACCTCACCGGCGAGACGGTCGGCTTCGGCGCCCGCCGGCTGCTCGAGGACGACAAAGGCCCCAAGTACCTCAACACCCCTGAGACGCCCGTCTACCACAAGGCCCAGGTGCTCTATGGGCTCGACCTCGCCAAGCGAGACATCTCCCGCGGCCGCCGGGTGGTGGTCGTCGAGGGCTACACCGACGTGATGGCCTGCCACCTCGCGGGGATCACCACGGCCGTCGCCACCTGCGGAACCTCGTTCGGGGTCGACCACATCAAGATCCTCCGGCGTGTGCTCGGCGACGACTCCGGCCTCGGCGAGGTCATCTTCACCTTCGACCCCGATGCCGCGGGCCAGAAGGCCGCCGTACGGGCATTCGGCGAGGAGCAGCGCTTCGCCGCCCAGACCTACGTGGCCACCGGCCCGGAGGGACTGGACCCCTGCGATCTGCGGCTCGCCCACGGCGACGAGGCCGTGCAGGCGATGATCGCCGCCAAGAAGCCGATGTTCGAGTTCATCATCCAGCAGCACCTCCGCGCGCACGACCTGGACACCGTGGAGGGGCGCGTGGCCGCCCTGCGCGCCGCCGCTCCGGTGGTCGCCGAGATCCGTGACCCCTCCCTGCGGCCCGGATACGCCCGCGAACTCGCGCGCTGGCTCGGCATGGAGCTCGCCGACGTGCAGTCGGCGGTGGCATCTGCGGCCCCGCGGGGGTCCAGCGGCGACTCCCGCGGCGACCGGCGCGGTGGGAGCGCCGCCCAGGGTGGCGGTGCCCCGGGACAGCGCGGGGGCGGTCCCGGACAGGGACCCGAGCGTCCCGGCCAGGCGCCTCAGCGCGGCGCCGGACCGCAGCGCGGTGGGGCGCCGGCCGGCCCCGCACGCCGTGGTCCCGGGGAGCAGCGCGGCTCGCAGGGCAGTCCCGCTCGCCAGCACGCACCCGTGGACGACCCGCCCCCCGAGGACTACGACTCCGCCCCTCCGCCGGAGGACGGGAACTACGACGCGCCGGCGCCCGCCCGCGGCCCGTCCCTCGCCCAGCTGCCGGGCGATCCCGCCACTCGGCTCGAGCGCGATGCCCTGATGGCCGCCCTGCAGTTCCCCCAGCTCGTGGGGGAGTCCCTGCTCGAGCGGGCGGTGCAGACGGGCTTCGCGAACCGGTCGCTCGCAGGGGTGCGCGACGGCATCCGGGCGAGCCTCGACGCGCTGCAGTCCCCGCAGTGGCTCGAGCGCGTCGCGACCGCGGTTCCCGAGTCGCTCACCGGGCTGGTGCACCAGCTCGCCATCGCACCGCTTCCCCAGCAGCCCGGCGAGGAGGCCCTCGGAATCTACGTGCGGGATGTCACCGCTCGGCTGATCGACCGGGATCTGCTCCGCCGCAAGACCGAGCTGCTCGGCCAGCTGCAGCGCACCAGGCCGGCGGACGACCCCGAGCGGTACCGAGGGCTGCAGCGGGACCTCGTGGCGCTCGAGGCGGACCGCCGGACCCTGCTCGAGGGCTGACCGGCGGCGGGTCTCCCGTGGCGGACGCCGCGGCGCTGACGAGGATGTTTCGGCGCCATAACGAAGTCCCGCTTGAGTCGGGCTGAGGATCAGCCGTGTGTTAGACCAGAGTGTCACAGCAGCGCGGCGTCGATTCCGCGCCTGCCCCGCACCAGGGGCGACATCCCTTCATCGAAAGAGGTAGACGGATGACATCCGCAATCTCGGTCCGGACCAGGCGCGTTCTCCTCGCGACCGCCGGCATCACGGCGGCGGCGCTCACGCTCGCCGGCTGCGCTGGAGCCAGCGGCGGCGGCCAGTCCTCGGGCGGCACCGGCGGCGGCACGATCACGATCGGCACCAGCGACCCGCTGACCACCCTCGACCCGGCCGGCTCCTACGACAACGGTTCGCTCGCGGTTCAGCTGCAGGTGTTCCCGTTCCTCTTCGACAGCCCCGTGGGCAGCCCGGACGTCGAGCCGAGCATCGCCGAGTCCGGCGAGTTCACCACGCCCACGGAGTTCACCGTGAAGCTGAAGTCGGGTCTCAAGTGGGCGAACGGCAACCCGCTCACCTCCTCGGACGTCAAGTTCACCTTCGACCGACAGCTCGCCATCAAGGACCCGAACGGCCCGTCGTCGCTCCTCGCGAACGTCGCCGGCATCGAGGCTCCCGACGACAGCACCGTCGTGTTCACCCTCAAGGTGCCCAACGACGTGACGTTCCAGCAGGTGCTCTCCAGCCCCGTCGGGCCGATCGTCGACGAAGACGTGTTCTCGCCCGACGCCCTCACGCCCGACGACGAGATCGTCAAGGGCAAGGCGTTCGCCGGGCAGTACATGATCACCTCCTACAAGGTGAACACCCTCATCCAGTTCACGAAGTACGACGGCTATCAGGGCAACCTCGACCCCGCAGCCAACGACACCGTCAACCTCACCTACTTCGACGACTCCTCCAACCTGAAGCTGGCCATCCAGCAGGGCGACATCGATGTGGCGTACCGGAGCATGTCGCCGACGGACGTCGCCGACCTGCGCGGTGACGACAAGGTGAAGGTGCTCGACGGGCCGGGTGGCGCGATTCGCTACATCGTCTTCAACTTCGACACGCAGCCGTTCGGTGCCAAGACCGACGGCGCGGACGAGGGCAAGGCGCTGGCCGTCCGCCAGGCGGTCGCCGACCTCATCGACCGCCAGACCATCGCCGATCAGGTGTTCAAGGGCACCTTCACCCCCCTGTACTCCTACGTCCCGGCCGGGCTCACCGGCGCGAACGAGTCCCTCAAGTCGCTCTACGGCGATGGCTCCGGCGCGCCCGACGCAGACAAGGCGAAGGCAACGCTGGACGCCGCCGGCGTGACCACCCCGGTCACCCTGGACCTGCAGTACGCGCTCGAGCACTACGGCCCCTCCTCGCCCGACGAGTACGCACTGGTGAAGGACCAGCTCGAGACGAGCGGCCTCTTCAAGGTGAACCTCGCCAGCACCGAGTGGACGCAGTACTCGAAGGACCGCACCGCGGACCAGTACCCGGCGTACCAGCTCGGCTGGTTCCCGGACTTCTCCGACGCCGACAACTACCTCACGCCGTTCTTCCGGCTGGACAACGGCTTCCTGGCCAACCACTACCAGGACGAGGCCGTGGACGCGCTGATCTCCCAGGAGATCGGCACCCAGGACAAGGACGAGCGGGCGACCGTGATCGGCGCCATCCAGGACCAGGTCGCGGCCCAGCTTCCGACCATTCCGCTGCTGCAGGGCGCCGAGCTGGCCGTGACAGGAACCGGGATCTCCGGCGTCACGCTGGACGCGTCCTACAAGTTCCGGTATGCCGGGATCACCAAGGGCTGAACCTGATCGAGAGGGGCGGTCCGCCGGATGGCGGGCCGCCCCTTCGCTCCTTTCCGTGCGGAAGAAGGACGAGTGACTGCACTGGACACGCCGGTGACCGGGGCCCCCGGCTCCGTCGGCACCAGCCGGGCCGCAGGAGGCGGACTGGGGCGCTACCTCCTCGTCCGGTTCCTCCTGATCTTCCCCACCGTCTTCATCCTGGTCACGCTCGTCTTCATCCTCATGCGCGCCTCCGGCGACCCGATCACGGCATCGGTGGGCGGCCGCCTGCCCGCCGCCCAGCTGCAGGAGCGGATCCACACCGCCGGCTACGACCGCCCGATCCTGATCCAGTACTTCGAGTACCTCGGGCAGGTCGCGACCGGCGACTTCGGCCGCACCCTCACCGACAATCGGGCCATCACCGAGGTCCTGGTCACCTATGGAACAGCGACTCTCGAGCTGGCCGTCTACGCGCTGGTGGTCGCCTTCGCAGTGGGGATCCCGCTCGGCATGCTCGCGGCCTATATCCGGGATCGCTGGGGCGACGCCGTCCTGCGGGTCTTCGCGATCCTCTGCTACGCGACGCCGGTGTTCTTCGCCGGCCTGCTGCTCAAGCTGGTCTTCGCCGTGCAGCTCGGCCTGCTCCCCGTGTA
Organism: Naasia sp.; assembly: GCF_025465545.1. GTDB lineage: Bacteria > Actinomycetota > Actinomycetes > Actinomycetales > Microbacteriaceae > Naasia. The sequence continues at coordinate 29,598 of NZ_JAODMK010000013.1, forward strand.
CGGCCGCGCCTCGGTGGCCAGCGAGCTGCAGATGCAGCTCCTGCCGTCGCCGACCGGCATCTACCTGATCGACGCGATGCAGACCGGCGATCCCGCCGTGCTGCAGGACGTCCTCCGGCACGCCGTCCTGCCGGCGATCGCGCTCGGGCTGCTCACGGGCGGAGTCTTCCTCCGCCTCGTGCGCACCAACGTCATCGGCACTCTCGGCACCGACTATGTCACGTCCGCTCGCTCCCGCGGCGTCGGCGAGTTCCGGCTGGTCCGCACCCACGCGTACCGGCCTGCGCTCGTGCCGATCATCACCGTGATCGGCCTGCAGGTCGCGCTGCTCCTCGGCGGCGCCGTGCTCACCGAGACCACCTTCGAGTGGAAGGGCCTCGGCTTCCAGCTGACCCACTACCTGCAGGCGCGCGACTTCGTCGCCGTGCAGGGCATCGTCGTGCTGCTCGCCGTGATCGTCGCAGTCACCAACTTCGTCGTCGACGTCATCGCGGCTCTCATCGATCCTCGGGTGAGGTACTGATGGCGGCCCCCATCGACCGCCGGCGCCTGATCGACCGGATCCCGGTGGTGCATCAGGTGCGGCAGAGCGTGGGCGTGCAGCGCTTCATGCTGGTGGCCGGGCTCGTGCTCACCGCGATCTTCGTGCTCGCCGCCATCCTCGCCCCGGTGCTCGCGCCGTACGGCTACTCCCAGCTCCGCGACTCGAACGGGTCGTTCGGCGCCCAGCAGCCTCCCGGTGGCGAGCACCTGCTCGGCACCACCTCGGGCGGCTACGACGTGCTGGCCCGGGTGATCTGGGGCTCGCAGACCGCGCTGCTCGTGATCGTGGTGGCGGTGGCGCTCTCGATCGTCGCCGGTGTCGCCCTCGGCCTCGTCTCGGGGTACTTCGGCGGCTGGATCGACCGGATCCTCGTCGTGGTCGCGGACGCGATCTACGCCTTCCCGACCCTGCTCCTCGCGATCGTCATGGCCATCGTCATCTCGGGCGGCCAGTCGAGCCTGTTCGGCGGCGTCTTCGCGGCCGCGATCTCCTTGACGGTCGTCTACATCCCGCAGTACTTCCGCGTCATCCGGGCAGAGACGGTCCGGATCAAGGGGGAGGCGTTCGTCGAGTCGGCACGGGTCATCGGTGCCAGCACCTCCCGCGTCATGTTCCGGCACGTTCTGCGGAATGCCACCCGGACGCTCCCGCTGATCTTCACGCTCAACTCCTCCGAGGCGATCCTCACCCTGGCCGGCCTCGGATTCCTCGGCTTCGGCATCGAGCCGAGCTCGGCCGCGGAATGGGGCTACGACCTCAACAAGTCGATCTCGGATGTCACGAGCGGCATCTGGTGGACCTCGCTGTTCCCGGGCCTCGCGATCGTGTTCGTCGTGCTCGGCATCACCCTCGTGGGCGAGAGTCTCAACGATCTCGCCGATCCGCGACTCCGCGGTCGCCGATCCGTCGCGGCAGCCTCCGGGCTGGTGGGGGAGACCTCGGTCGTCCCGGGCGGCGTGCTGAGCGCGCCCGGCGGCATCGACGGACTGGAGCGAGCACGGTGAGCGTCGTCGAGATCAAGGACCTGCACGTCTCGTTCGCGAGCGACCAGGGCACGGTGAAGGCGGTCGACGGGGTGAGCCTCACCGTGGAGCGCGGGGAAGTCGTCGCCATCGTGGGCGAGAGCGGCAGCGGCAAGACGGTCACCGCCAAGACGATCCTGGGTCTGCTGCCGGAGACGGCCACCGAGTCGGGGGCCGTGCTGCTCTCCTCCAGCAGCGGCGGGGTGTCCGACATCGTGACGCTCTCCGGCCGTCGCCTCCGGGAGGTGCGCGGCACCGACGTCGCCATGGTGTTCCAGGAGCCCTCCACCGCCCTCAATCCGGTCTTCACGGTGGGCTGGCAGATCGCGGAGGGACTCCGCGCCCACTCCAAGCTCGGGCGCAAGCAGGCGCGCGAGAAGGCCGTGGAGATCCTCCGCCGGGTCGGCATCCCCGAGCCCGAGAAGCGGGTGGACTACTACCCGCATCAGTTCTCGGGCGGCCAGAAGCAGCGCGTGGTGATCGCGATGGCGCTCGTGCTCGACCCGGGCCTCATCGTGGCCGACGAGCCGACGACGGCACTGGACGTGACCGTCCAGGCCGAGATCCTCGACCTGCTGCGCCGCTGCCGGGACGAGTTCGGCACCGCGATCGTGCTCATCACGCACAACATGGGCGTGGTTGCCGACCTCGCCGACCGCGTTGCGGTGATGTACCAGGGCCGCATCGTCGAAGAGGCCGACACCGCCACGCTGTTCTCCGCGCCCACTGCCGCCTACACCAAGAGCCTGCTCGCCGCGGTTCCCTATGTTGGCCAGGGCAAGGCGGCCACCGACCAGCGCGCCGCAGCCCGCGCAGCGGCCGCCCCCGAGGCGCCCCTCGTCTCCGCGCGCGGGCTCGTGATCGAGTACCCCGGGCGGCTCGGACGCCCCGGCTTCCGTGCCGTCGACGGGGTCTCCTTCGACATCCTCCCCGGCGAGGTGCTCGGCCTGGTCGGGGAGAGCGGGTCGGGCAAGACGACCATCGGACGTGCACTCGCCGGCCTCACGCGGGTGTCCGGCGGCTCCCTGTCCGTGCTCGGCGCCGAGATGCTCGGCATGCGGGAGCGGAACTTCCGCAAGCATCGGGGAGACATCGGGTTCGTCTTCCAGGACCCCGCATCGAGCTTCAATCCGCTCCTCACGATCGCGCAGGCGGTGGCCGAGCCGCTGATCGTGCACAAGCGCTTCCGCAGCGCCGCCTCGGCGCACACGCGGGTCGGCGAGCTGCTCGAGGCCGTTCAGCTTCCCCGCTCGTACGGGGACCGATTCCCGCATGAGCTGAGCGGCGGGCAGCGCCAGCGCGCCAGCCTCGCCCGGGCGCTGGCGCTGAACCCCAAGCTGCTGATCGCCGACGAGCCCACCTCGGCGCTCGACGTGTCCGTGCAGGCGCGGGTGCTCGAGCTGTTCGCGGAGCTGCAGCGGGAGTTCGGCTTCGCGTGCCTGTTCATCAGTCACGACCTCGCCGTGGTGGATCTGCTCGCCGACCGGATCGCGGTGCTCTACCGGGGCAAGCTCGTCGAGGAGGGCACGGGCGCCCAGGTGCTCGGCGCACCGCAGCATCCGTACACCCAGCGCCTGCTCGCCTCCCTGCCCGTCCCTGACCCGGCCGCTCAGGCCGAGCGGCGCACCGCGCTGGCCGCCCTGAGGGCGAGCGAAGGGTAGGCCGGTCGGCCCGGGGTGTCCCGGTTCGGCAGAATGGCACTATGGCAACCGCCGAGAACGTCGTCGTGGCGGCCAGCGATGTGACGATCGAGTACCCGCCCGGCCACGGGCGCGCGGCCCACCGGGCGATCGACGGGGTCACCTTCGACATCAAGCGCGGCGAGCTGATGGGTCTGGTGGGGGAGTCGGGCTCCGGCAAGAGCACCCTCGCCCGCACCATCGCGGGTGGCACCGGACGCGGCCTTGCCGGCGACGATGTCACCCAGATCGTCGGCGGCTCGCTGCACGTTCTGGGAGTGGAGCTGCGCGGCATGCATGCCCGCCGACGCAACCTCCTCACCTTCGACGTGGGCTACCTGCCGCAGAACGCGGGCCGCATGCTCACTCCCGGCTACACCATCGCCGAGAACGTGGCGGAGCCGCTGCTCGCCCGGGACCGCAGGGCAGATCGCAAGGAGCTCGGCAGTCGCGTCGCGGAGCTGATCGACGCCGTCCAGCTGCCGCTCAAGGTCATGTCCGCGTACCCGCACGAGATCTCGAGCGGACAGCGGCAGCGTGTCGCCATCGCCCGCTCACTCGTGCTCGGGCCCGCGCTCTGGGTCGCGGACGAGCCGACGGCGGGGGTTGACGTCACCGCCCGCGGCCCGGTGCTCGACACCATCCTGGAGATGCAGAGCGAGCACGACTTCTCCGCGTTGATCGTGAGCCACGAGGCCGCGGTCACCGCCCGCCTCACCGACCGGATCGCGGTGCTGCAGCGCGGCCACCTGGTGGGCCTCGGCCGCCTGGACGAGGTGCTGCGCGACCCCAGCCATCCCTACGTTCGCGGGCTCGCGCAGGAGTACCGCATCGCGACCGGCCCCATCGAGCTTCCCGATCTCACTGGAGATGATGCGCCATGACCGACGTCCCCCGCTTCACCCACCGAGCCGTCGCAGGCGCGAGCGTCGCGACTCTGCCGCCGGAGTCTCGGCCGGCCACCGGCCCGATCGCACTCCTGCCCGAGAGCGACGTCACGGACCAGTTCCGGGAGGCGGTCGGTGCGGGCGGGGGGAAGATCGCACCCCTCAGCGAGGACACCCGGGCGATCGTCTGGCTTGCGAACTCGGAACCGCAGGGGCTGCTCGACGCACTCGAGCGCTACCCCCGGATCTCCTGGGTCCAGCTGCCCTGGGCCGGCGTCGACGCGTTCGCCGCCGCGCTCGCCTCGCACGACCGCGAGGGTCTCGTCTACACGAGCGCCAAGGGCGCCTACGCCCAGCCCGTCGCCGAGCACGCCCTCGCGCTCACCCTCGCCGGCCTGCGGCACTTCCCCGAGCGGGTGCTCGCCGAGTCGTGGGGTGCGAAGAAGGGCGAGTCGCTCTACGGCAGGAACGTGGTGATCGTCGGCGCCGGTGGGATCGCGGTGGAGCTGATCCGCCTGCTCCAGCCGTTCGACGTGACGGTCACCGTGGTGCGGCGCAGCCCCGGGAACGTCGAGGGCGCGGACCGCACGGTCACCTCCGATGCCCTGGACGACGTGCTGCCCGCCGCTGACGTGCTCGTGCTCGCCGCGGCGAGCACCGGCGAGACCCGCCACATGATCGGCGCCGACCAGCTGGCCCGGATGAAGCGGACCGCCGTGCTGGTCAACATCGCGCGCGGCCCGCTCGTGGACACCGATGCGCTCGTGCAGGCACTGCGGGAGGAGCGGCTGCTCTTCGCCGGGCTGGACGTGACGGACCCGGAGCCGCTTCCCGAGGGTCATCCGCTCTGGACCGAGGTGCGAGCCCTGCTCACCCCGCACTCGGCCGACACGCCCGAGATGATCGCGCCGCTGCTCGCCGAGCGGGTGCGGCAGAACGTGGAGGCATACGTGTCCACGGGACGCTTCGTGGGACTCGTCGACCCCAGTCGGGGCTACTGACGGCCGCGGACCTCCTGGTGCGCTAAAGTGGACGAGCCGTAAAAACGCATTCCTCGATAGCTCAATTGGCAGAGCAGCCGGCTGTTAACCGGCAGGTTCTTGGTTCGAGTCCAAGTCGGGGAGCTCACGCCCCCGCAGCCCAGCTGCGGGGGCTTCCTCGTTTGCCGCGGCTATCACGAGCCCAGCCCTCGCCGCGTCCCGTTCAGGGAGCGTCGGCGCAGGCGACGCAGCGGTCGGTCCAGGGACGCGCCTCGAGGCGACCCGGCGCGATCGGGCCGCCGCAGCGGATGCAGGTGCCGTAGGTGCCCTCCGCGACCCGCGCGCGGGCCGCCGCCACGGCCGCCAGTCGCGCCACCGCATCCAGTCGCAGCGAGTCCGCCTGCGATCGCTCCCAGGCGAGTGTCGTTCCCTCCGGGTCGTGCTCGTCATCGGAGTTCGCGTCGCGCCGAGCGTCGGTGAGCGACGAGATGTCCGCGGTGAGGCCGCGGAGCAGGCTCTCGGCGTCGGCGGCGGCGCGATCCAGCAGCGCACTCGCGACGTCCACAGGCTTCATCCCGACTCTCCTCCCGGCGGCCCGGCAACCTGATGACGGGACCCCGGAATCCTAGACTGGCGGGCATGGCATGGACCCTCGACGCCGTTCCGACCGCTCTGCTGATCGCCGTGCCCGCGCTCCTCGCCGTTCTCTTCCTCGTGCTCTGGATCCGCGCGACCCGCCGATACCGGCGCCTCGCATCCGAGCAGACGGCGTCCGCACGGGCGCGCATCGACCTCGAGCTGTCGGTGGCCGAGCAGGGCGGCCGGCTCCGCATCATCCGGGAGCTGCACGATCTCGCCCTGCACCGGGTGACCACGATGATCGCCGACGCGGACGGTGCCAAGTACGCCGCCGGGAGCGATGCGATGGTGGCGGTGCGCGCGGCCTCCACCATCGCGGACACCGGCCGCGCTGCCCTCGCCGACATGCGCCGGGTCAGCTCCCTCGTCCGGGAGACCGAGGCGGACGTGGCTCCTCAGCCCACGCTCAAGTCGACCCGGGACCTCTTCAAGGTGATGCGCGACGCCGGTCTCGGCGTCACCTTCGACGAGTCGGGAGAGCCGTATCCGCTCAGCGCTGGCGCAGAGCTGGCGATCTACCGCATCCTCCAGGAGGCGCTGAGCAACTCGCTGAAGTACGGCGGCGACGGCACCGAGGCGCGCGTCAGCTTCACCTGGACGACTCAGGGCATGCAGGTCCGGGTCGATGACGACGGCATCCGCAACGCCGCCGTCCGGAAAGGCCTCGACCCCGACCACGGCGGCACGGTCTACACGGTCGAAGAGGACCTGCGCACCCTCACCCAACAGGTGGTCGGCCCCGGCATCGAGGAGATGCGGGAGCGGACCGAGCTGTTCGGCGGCATCCTCTCGGTGAGCCAGACCGCCGGCGTGGGCTTCTCGGTCTCGGCCGTCTTCCCGGCGCTCCGGCATCACAACGGTGTGCACGGCGTGGACCTGAGCCGTGGCGGAACGCGCTAGCGGCGCGGCCGATCCGGACACCGCCGCACGGCGATCGGCCCTCGCCGTCGGCATCGCGACGGCCCTGTACGGCATCTCCTTCGGCGCGCTCTCGGTGGCCTCCGGCCTGGACGTCTGGCAGACCTGCGTGCTGAGCCTCGTGATGTTCAGCGGCGGATCCCAGTTCGCCCTCGTCGGTGTTCTCGCGGCAGGCGGCGTCGCGGCTGGCCCGTCCGCGATCGCCGGCGCCGCCCTGCTCGGCGCCCGCAACACCCTCTACGGCGTGCGGGTGAAGCCGCTGATCGGCGGCAGCGTGTGGCGCAAGGCTGCGGCGGCGTGGGTCACGATCGATGAGTCGACGGCGGTCGCCACCGTGCAGCCCACGCTGCGCAGCGCGCGGCTCGGCTTCTGGGTCACCGGCCTCGTGGTCTTCGCGGGCTGGAACGCCACCACCCTGCTGGGCGCCCTGCTGGGCGACGCGCTCGGCGACGTGCGGCAGTACGGGCTGGACGCCGCTGCGGCTGCCGCGTTCCTCGGCCTGCTCTGGCCCCGCCTCCGCACCCTGCAGCCGGTCGTCGTGGCGGTCGCGGCGGTCGTCGTGGCCGCCGTGCTGGTCCCCGTGCTGCCGCCGGGCGTCCCGGTGCTCGCCGCGGCGGCCGTCGCGATCGTCGTCGGCATCACGAACGCATTCGGCCGCCGACCGGAGAGTGACGACGCAGCGGGGAGCCCCGCGTGTCGCGAGGGGGCGGTGGAGCCGGGATGACGATCTGGACCATCGTCCTGCTCGCCTCGGGGGCGGTCCTCGCGCTCAAGCTGGCCGGCTACCTCGTGCCGTCCACGATCCTCGAGCGCCCGGCGGCGGCCCGGACCGCGAACCTCGTGACCGTCGCGCTGCTCGCCGCGCTCATCGCGGTCCAGACGCTGGGCGCGGGGATGACCCTCACCGTCGACGCCCGAGTGCCTGCCGTGCTGCTTGCGGCCGTGCTCCTGGCGCTGCGCGCACCGTTCCTCGCGGTGGTGGTCGCCGCCGCGGCACTCGCGGCGGTCCTGCGCCTGCTCGGCTGGGCGGCCTAGGCCTCAGCCCTCCAGGTCGTCCACCCCGGGGAGCCAGGAGTTGCCCGGCTTGCCCCATCCGCTCTTCACGATCGCCTTCGTCGCGCGGCGCGCGTTGAGGAAGTCCAGACGATCGACGTAGAGCACCCCGTCGAGGTGGTCGAACTCATGCTGGAAGATCCGGGCGAACCAGCCGGCCGCCTCGATCTCGAACGACTTCCCGTCGAGGTCGACCGCGCGGAGCAGTGCCCGCTCGGCCCGGCGCAGCGGGAAGCGCTCGCCCGGCACGGACAGACAGCCCTCCGACTCGGCGAGCTCATCGGCCTCGCCCGTCGGGGTCGGCGTGATCCAGAGCTCCGGATTGATGGCGACGCCGCGGCGCTCGCCGCCGTCGTCAGGTGAGTAGTTGTAGACGAAGAGGCGCAGGGGAACGCCGACCTGCGGGCCGGCCAGCCCTACCCCCGGCGCGGCGGCCATCGTCTCGAACATGTCGGCCACGAGAGTGCGCAGGTCGTCGTCGAAGCGGGTGACCGGCAGCGCGGGCTGGTGCAGCACCGGATCGCCGGTGATGCGGATCGGGAGGATCGCCATATCGCCATAAGACTATCGAGCAGGGGGCGCCGGTAAGATTTTCTGCGTGCCGCCCGAGCTGACCGATCTGACTGATCAGATCCTGCTTCGGCCCTACCAGGCGCTCGGCATCCCGATCGCCCTCGTCGGCGCCGTCTTCCTCAGCCTCGGCGCACAGTTCCAGCACCGCGGCGTCGCGAAGGTTGAGGAGCAGAACGCCTCCTCGACCGCCGGCCTGTCCCTCGGGCAGCTCACGTCGCTGCTCGGCCGGCCCTCCTGGGTGATCGGCACCATGATGCTGGCCCTGGCCATCGTGCTGCAGCTGACCAGCCTCGGCTTCGCGCCGCTCATCGTCGTGCAGCCGCTCGGGGCGATCGCGCTCGTGATCACCTCGATCCTCAACGCCCGAGTGAGCCACGTGCCGCTCAACCGGCGCTCCATCCGCGCCATCGCGCTCTGCGTCGGCGGGGTCGGCCTGTTCGTGACCATTGCGGCGTTCACCGCCGTCGACCGCGCCATCAGCGACACCCAGCTGGTGACCATCCTGATCATCCTCGCCGCGGTCCTGATCGCCTTCGTCGCATCCTTCCTGGCCCTGCGGCACCAGTTCCGGGCCGTCTACTACATCATCGGAGCCGGGGTGCTCTACGGCTTCGTGGCGACCCTCGCCAAGGTCGTCATCAACCGCATCCTGCAGGGCGACTTCGAGTGGCTCACCCTCACCTGCCTCGCAGGCCTGCTCGCCGCAGGGGCGCTCGGCGCCTATTTCGTGCAGACCGCCTACTCGGCAGGGCCGCCCGATCTCGTCATCGCCGGTCTCACCGTCGTGGACCCGCTCGTCGCAGTCGGCATCGGCATCCTCGTGCTGGGGGAGGCCTCACAGGCGCCGTGGTACGCCGCGATCGCCTTCGTGGTCGCGGGCATCATCGCGGTCTTGGGGGTCTTCGACCTGGCGAAGAATCACCCGCAGGCCCAGCACTGAGGCGCCGGGGGACACGCGGCCGGACCCCGCTCCCCGCGGAAACGAGGGCGTGCGGTAGCGTGAGGGCTCCCGAGACTCCCACGTCCGCCTGTGGCAACGCAAGGAAGAACGATCGACGCGTCACACCCCGCCGATACCCCATCCGGCGACTTCCGCCCGCTCACCGTTCTGATCGTGGGGGACACGTTCCCGCCCGAGATCAACGGCGCGGCGAACTTCAGCGAGCGCCTCGCCGCCGGCCTCACCCGGCACGGCCACGACGTGCACGTCATCGCGCAGGCCCACGACAACCGTCAGGGCGCATTCCGGGAGCACCACAGCGGGGCCACCTTCACCGTGCACCGGCTGCTGAGCATGCGCTGGCTCAAGCACGACTGGATCCGCTTCGTGTATCCGTGGCGCATCAACGCGAACGCCCGGCGCATCATCGATGAGATCAAGCCCGACGTGGTGCACATCCAGTCGCACCTGCTGGCCGGCCGCGGAGCCTCCACCGAGGCGCTGAAGTCCGGCATCCGCATCGTCGCCACCAACCACTTCATGCCCGAGAACCTGATCGAGTTCAGCGGCCTGCCGCGCTTCGTCTGGCCGCTCGCGGTGTCCCTGACCTGGAAGGACGCGCGGCGGATCCTGATGCGTGCGTCCGAGGTGACGACCCCGACCCGCAAGGCCGCTGACTACCTCGAGAAGCAGACCGGACTGCGCGGCGTGCACGCGATCTCCTGCGGCATCCGCGCCTCCGATTACACGCCGGACTTCGAGCCCCGCACCGAGAATCGGATCGCATTCTGCGGCCGCGTGGCACCCGAGAAGCAGCTCGACCGGCTCCTCGAAGCCGTCGCCATGCTGCCCGCGGACCTCGACGTCAAGGTCGACATCGTCGGTGACGGCGACCAGCGCAAGCCGCTCGAGGCACTGGCTGTCCGGCTGGGGATCGCCGACCGGGTGATCTTCCACGGTCGAGTGACGGATCAGAAGCTGCGTCGGGTGCTCACCGAGGCAACGCTGTTCGCCATGCCGAGCATCGCCGAGCTGCAGAGCATCGCCACCATGGAGGCGATGTCCTCCGGTCTGCCGATCGTGGCCGCCGACGCGATGGCGCTGCCGCATCTGGTGCGCGACGGCGAGAACGGCTACCTGTTCCCTCCGGGGGACGCGTGGGCCCTCGCCGACCGGATCGAGCGGGTGCTCCGCCTGCCCGAGGAGGAGCTGCTGGTGATGAAGAACGCCTCGCTCCGGCTGATCGAGCCGCACGACATCGAGACCACCGTCAGCGTGTTCGAGCGCCTCTACCGCGGCGAGCAGGTGGAGGACCCGGTGACCGAGGTGGCGCCGCTCAGCGCGAAGCTGCGCGAGCAGTTCCGCTCGCTGCGACGACGCGTCCGCGGAGTCTCGGCGCTCGACTAGGGTTCGGCCGGTCCGGCGACTTCCGGGCGCGGGACCTCTGGCCTCAGTGGTCCCCGAACGAACGGCTCTGGCTCAGGGACGGGCTGTTCTCGTCATCGAACACGTGGGCAGCGTCCGACTCGCACTGCCACTTCATGTAGCTGCTGATGGCGCCGAGCGGTCGCTCGGTGTTGGGGAGCAGGTGGGTGACCCCACCACAGGTGGGGCAGAGGGAAGTCGTCATGATGCGAGTGTGAGGCCGACCGCCGCCGTTGCACCCGGAATGGGGCGCGGCCGTCGGGCACTGGGGCGTCGGCGCTTCCCGGTCGAGGAAGGGCCTCCGGCGTGGGGTACGGGGCCGCCCGGCGATTGTCCGCCAACATGTGGACGTGCAGAAGGTGACGCTCGGGCAGCGGTTTCGGTATTGGTTCGACGGCGTCATGGCGAAGGGCACCATCGCACTGATCGGGCTCCTCGCCCTGGCGACGGTGGTGTTCATCGCGCTCGTCGCGCTCGTCGTGCAGCTGCTGCACCTGTTTCCCACCGGAGGGAACCCGGACTTCTGGGAGGTGCTCTGGGGCAACCTGATGCGCACCCTGGACAGCGGGACCATGGGCGGCGACGAGGGCAGCGGCTTCCGGATCGCGATGCTCGTGGTCACGATCGGCGGCGTCATCCTGGTGGCCAGCCTCATCGGCATCATCTCCAGCGCGTTCGACAGCAAGGTCGAGGACCTGCGCAAGGGCCGCTCGAAGGTGCTCGAGAGCGACCACACGCTGATCCTCGGCTGGAGCTCGAAGGTGTTCCCGATCGTGACCGAGATCTGCATCGCGAACGAGTCGCGGCGACGGCCCACCATCGTGATCCTCGCCGACCGGGACAAGGTGCAGATGGAGGACGAGCTCCACGCTCAGCTCCCGAAGCGGGGGAAGACGAGGATCGTGGTGCGCAGCGGCAACCCGATGAATCTGGCCGAGCTGGAGCTCGTCAGCCCGCACGCGGCGCGCAGCATTGTGATCCTCGCGCCCGAGGACACCCCGGATCCGGACTCCGTGGTGATCAGGACGGCGCTCGCCCTCACCAACAACCCGCACCGCAAGGAGGGCAGCTACCACATCGTGGGAGAGATCCACGACCCGGGGAACCTCGAGGCGGCCCGCCTGGTCGGCCGCGACGAGGCGCACTGGGTGCTGGCCGGCGAACTGATCAGCCGCATCACCGTGCAGAGCTGCCGGCAGAGCGGGCTCAGCGTCGTCTACACCGAGCTGCTCGACTTCGGCGGCGATGAGATCTACTTCACCGTGGAGCCCGCTCTCGTCGGGGAGACGTACTTCGGCGTGCAGCTGGCCTATGCCGACTGCGCGGTCATCGGCATGGTGAAGGGCGGCGCTGTGGTGCTCAACCCGGCCGCCGAGGTGCTCTACGAGGAGGGCGACCAGCTCATTCTGATCGCTGAAGACGACAGTGCGATCAAGCTCGGCACGCCCGGCGTGCCCGACCCGGACGCGATCAGCTTCGCCGAGGTGCCTGCGCCGAAGCCGGAGCACACCCTCGTGCTCGGCTACAACTCGGGCCTGCACACGATGCTGCGGGAGCTGAGCGAGTACGTGGCGCCGGGGTCGACGGTGCTCGTCGTGGCCGATGTCGACCTGCCTCCGCTGCAGAAGCTGCCGAACCTGGAGATCCGATCCCACCGAGGGGACTCCACCAGCCGCGCCGTGCTGGAGAGCCTGTCGGTGGAGGAGTTCGACCACATCATCGTGCTCGCCTACAAGGAGCACCTCGACGTGCACCGTGCCGACGCGAAGACCCTGATCACGCTGCTGCACCTGCGGGACATGGCGGATCGGGCCGAGGTCGACTTCGCCGTGGTGAGCGAGATGCTCGACGACGCCAACCGGGAGCTGGCCGAGGTCACGAAGGCCGACGACTTCATCGTCAGCGACAAGCTGATCAGCCTCATGCTCTCCCAGACGTCGGAGAACAAGAAGCTGACCGACGTCTTCAACACACTCTTCTCCAGCGAGGGCAGCGAGATCTACTTGCGTCCTGCCTCCAGCTATGTGCGCCCGGGCGTGACCGCCGACTTCTACACGGTGCTGGAGGCGGCCCGCCGGCGAGGCGAGACCGCCATCGGCTACCGGATCGCCGAGCACGCCCGCAACAGCGAGGAGGCGTACGGCGTGCGGGTGAATCCCTCGAAGGCGGAGTCGCGCAGCTTCGCGCCGCACGACAAGATCATCGTCCTCGCCGAGGGGTGAGCGACGACCGGCACCCGCGGGTGCCGGTATCGTGAACGCGTTCGGGGCGGTAGCTCAGCTGGTCAGAGCAAGCGACTCATAATCGCTCGGTCACGGGTTCAAGTCCCGTCCGCCCTAC